>JAWOIA010000059.1:0-44190 GCA_046484885.1 Desulfosarcina sp.
CCACCACCAGGTAAGCCACTCCGACCAGACCTGCCAGGATAATCACTAACACTAGCAACGGTTTCGATTTCATAGCCTCCTCGACATCCTGGCAGTGCGCCACTGGAAACCCTCTTACGATCATTGTTTCATTCGCCGACGATACTGAATGAGCGCATAACCGATGCCCACCATGGCAACCAGCATGGGCATGATAAAGATGTTGGCGACGGTCAACTGCTTTTCCAGGGTGTCGATTTCCGACCGCAAGTTGCGCCTGACAACGGCCAACTCGTCGCTGATGCGGGCGCGTTCCTCCCGAAAACGATCGATTTCGGTCGCCTGTTCCGGGCTGATGATAAACTTTTGAGAAGGGTCCTTCTGCTGCTCCAGGCGCTCCAGGGTCTGATTGGTTGCTTCGATCTGACGCACCAGCGCCTGCTCCCGTTCCAGCCACAGGGTTTGGGCCTGCAATTCCAGCTCCCTCACCCGCGTAAAGGGCCTTTCCAGGCTGCCACGGGAACGAATTCCGATCAGGACATCGCTACCGGTGAGCAATTCGCAGACATTGAGCAGAAAATTGATATTGTCGTTAAACATGCGGGCGATGTCGAAGCCCATCGTTGTCTGACGTTCCACCGCATAGCCATCGAAAAGCATGTCCGCGTCGGCCACCATTACCACCACCGCCGCTCTCTGCCCTTTTACAAGGTGCGGGCGCAAGGGTGCTTGGCGGTCATTCTGATCAACATCCGACCACTGGCTCGACGCCTGGGCCTGGGAGGGCGGCGGCCCCTCCCCAAAAGCACTATCAAACAACCCCATCAGTTGCAGCGCCAGGTCGTGGGGCTGGTCAGCCGGCTCAAAATCCCTGCGCAGATCGTCAACGCCGGCAAGGACCCGGAAATTGGGAATCAGGGCCGACTGGCGACTGGACCGCAACAGGGGTTCAACCGCCAGATCCGTTTGATCCGGCACGCTCAGGCCGCCGGCAACCGGCAACAGCAGCGATTCCAGCTGAGCGGTCAAAAAATGCTCGGCATTGATGGCGGCCGGTGTTAAGGTCAGCCAAAGGGGGTGCTGTTCAACCTGATTATCCGATCGACGAAGCCGGGTGGGGTAATTCAGATCCATCAAGACCCGATTGTCATCCATCTGAACCCCCCAGGCCCTGAAAAAGCGTTGCAGGGTCCCTGCGCTGCTCCGACCCACCACCACATCCGCAACAGCGAAGGGGTCCACAAACAGCATCAGATTGCCACCCCGCATGAGGTACTGATCCATGTCGTACAACAACTGCTCGCTAACTTCGCGGGGATGCACCACCAGCAGCAGGTCCAGCTCTTCCACAAGCCCCTCGGCTGACGGATCGATTTCGGTGACCGCATAGGTTTTGCGCAGTTCGCTGATAAAGAACCAGGGCGGTGCCGGTGGCGGCTGACCGGGCACGGCAAAGGGCGCAGCCGTTTCCCCAAACACCGGTAAACCACTGATCACACCGATTTTTGGCTGTCGCGTCGACTGCACCCGGGTGATCAGGCGCGTGATATCGTATTCCAGCTGGCGCTCTCGGGCCGGCTCCAAAAAGGGAATCACATCATCCTGGCCACCGGCCAGCGCCACCAGACCGAAATAGAGTCCTTCGCCGCTGGCCAGGGGCAGTTTTTGAATGCCATAGGTCTGGGCCCACTTCTCCGCGACGGAATCCGCTTTGGGATCGTAGCGTTCGACCCGCACCCGTCCGCGGCTGTAAAGTTCATATTCCGCCAGAAAATCCTGCAGACGGCCGGCATGGGTGCGAATGGAGACCGGCGTGTTGGCCAGGCTGCTGGAGTAGAACACCTTGATCGTGACATCCCGCTCAAGCTCGGCAAGGATCGTGTGGGTCCCCTGGGAAAGCGAATAGACCTTTTGACGGGTGGTGTCCCAACGCAGATTGACCCGGGAAAGGATCAGGTTCAGGCAAACCACGATCAGCAGCACCACCACCACGGCGGCGGCTGAAAAAAAAGAGGCTCGAAAGGAGCGCAACCTAGCGGACATATCCATCTCTCCGTTAACCGGTTTGTAGACCCCCCTCTGTACCACACACCCGCTTTTTCCTCAACAATCTAGACTGGCGGTTCCGTTTGGGGTCCAGCTGCGATAAAATCGCAAATTTGTAATTTTAATGCTGTTTAAAATACAAAATTGTATATCAAACCTTGAATCATCTTTCAGCGACATTAAAGATAACATTCTTTAATTATAATATAAATTTAAAATTCAAGCCCATGGCATGCGGATTGCGGTAATTTAGGTCCGTACAAAGGAAACCGGTAAAATGCCAACAACCGAAACCAAATCCCAAAGCCGCTGCGTGGATCCCGGCCTGACCCTCAAAAAAGGGCGGGTCCGGCTCATCGAGAAGTTCCTGACCGGCAATGCGCCGGGTTTTCTTGACGATCACGCCCGTCTCATTGACGACTACTTCCGCCAGACCTATGAAAGAAGCGTGGTGGGGCCGAAGATGGATATCGCCAGAAACCCTTACGCTGTGGTGGCCCTGGGCGGATACGGTCGAGCGGAGCAGTGTGTCTATTCGGACGTTGACATGCTGTTTTTGTTCGAAAAGCAAGTTCCGCGCGAGGCCGAAGCGTTGGTTCGCGAAATGGTCTACCCCTTGTGGGACATGGGGCTGGACGTCGGTCATGCCACACGGGCCGTCAAGGAGTGTGTCGCCCTGGCCCGCAAGGACTTCGAGGTGCTGACCGCCATCCTGGACGCCCGTTTCATCTGCGGCATCTCCCCGCTGTTCATCAAGTTGATGGACCAGATTCGGGCCAGACTCATCAACCTCAAACCCGACATAATTGTCACCTGGTTGGTGGAAACCAATCGTGAACGGCACCGTCGCTTTGGCGATTCGTCATACCTGCTGGAACCCAATTTCAAAGAAGGGCAGGGTGGGTTGCGCGATTACCACACCATGCTCTGGATCGCCAGGATAAAATCAGGAATCAAGCAGCGACGGGACCTAGAGTACTACGGCTACTTTTCCCATGACGAATACACCCGCTTGAACCAGGCGCTGTCGTTCATCTGGAACGTGAGAAACCGGTTCCATCTGATGATGAACCGCAAAACGGACCGGCTCCATCTGGAACAGCAACGCCAACTCGCAGCGGTCATGGGGGTGCCGGCCGTCAATGGGCACCTGCCGGTGGAACATCTGCTTGGTGAACTTCACAGTCACATGGCCTACCTTAAACAGCAGCACGAGATGTTCCTGCATGAAATGGCGCAGCAGAAGCGCCTTCAAAGAAAAAACAAAGGGTTGAAAACGACCCAGGTCAATGGGCTCAAATTCAACCGGGGCATGCTTAATTTCATTTCACCGGAGAAAATTCTCAACCACCCGCGGCTGCTGATGGCCATTTTTGCCGAAAGTGCCGCCCGCCAGTCGCCCTTGAACAGCGAAGCCAAGCGCCTGGTAAAAGATTTCGGCCACCTGGTGGACGCCCGTTTCAGAAACGACCCGGAGGTGGTCAAGGCCTTCGAACGCATCCTGGTCCGATCCAGCCGGGCTTTCGAAGTGCTCAACCAGATGCTCGACACGGGCTTTTTGACGCGATTCATTCCCGAGTTCAAGGCCGTGGTCAACCGGATCCAATTTGACCGGTATCATCTCTACCCGGTGGCCCAGCACCTGCTCTATACCATCAAAATCCTTAAAACGTTCGACGGCGACAGCCAGCCAGCGGTCGACCCGCTTGCCCATCGCATATACCAGGAATTGAGGAGGAAAAAGCTGGTGCTGTGGGCGGCTCTGCTCCACGACATCGGCAAAGGGGAGCCCACCAGCGGTCATGCCCACCGTGGCGCAGGCCTGGCCGAATCGATCATGCTGGAAAAAGGAGCCACCCCTGCCGATGCCAAAACGGTGGCCTTTCTGGTTGAACACCACCTGCTGCTGGTCAAGACGGCAACCCGGCGGGACATCAACGACGAAGAGACGGCCATAACCCTGGCCCGCATAATCAAGCAGGCGGATCAGCTGAAGATGCTCTACCTGCTGACCGTTGCCGACTCCATGGCCACCGGGCCCAAGGCCTGGAACGACTGGACCGCCTCGTTGCTGACCAACCTTTTTTTGAAAGTGCTCAATCTTCTCGGGCAGGGTGAACTGACCAGCGGGCGGGCGGTAAAGACCCTGGAAACCAAACGCCAAGCGGTCAGGGAGGCCATGGCTGTGGTTTTACCGCCGGATCGCGTTGAGGACTTGCTCAACGCCATGTCGCCCCGCTACATGCTCAGCATGCCGGTCGCAGCCATCCCCAACCATCTCCACCTTTTCAGCCGCATCGGCGATCGTGCCTTCGTTTGGCAAATCGAACCATCCCCGGGCGCCCACACCCGCACCGTAACGATCTGCGCCCAGGACCGGCCCGGACTTATTTCCCGCATTGCCGGCGTGTTCACCTTGAACGGCATCGATATTTTGGATGTGCAGGTCTTCACCTGGCGCAATAAAATCGCTTTAGACGTTTTCGAGGTCACCCCGCCGCCCGACCCGATCTTCGAGCAGGAGCGCTGGGAACGAACCGCCAGGAATCTTGAAGACGCCTTGGCCGGCCGACTCGATTTAAACCAGGCCCTGCTCCAAAAAATGAATGGTTCCAAGCCGATCCGGCCCACTACCGCCGAGCGACCCTCCGAGATCGTGGTGGACAATGAAAGCTCCAGTTTTTTTACCATTATCGAAGTGGTGGCCTTTGACTTCCCCGGCCTGCTGTTCCGGGTAACCGACGCGCTTTTCAAGTGCGGTCTGGATATCTGGGTCGCCAAAATAGCCACCAAGGTGGACCAGGTGGTGGATGTGTTTTACGTGAGGGATTTTGACGGCCAAAAGGTGGACGCACCGCAGCAAGTAGCAGCCGTCAGGGCAGCCATTAAGGAAATTCTCCCGGGGGAAGATCCGGTTCATGGCGCAAGCCGCCTTCATGCACAAACAGACCTCACACGGACCACCGATCACCTAATCAAAAGGATAAATAGACCATGAAATGGAAAATCATCTGTCTTGTGCTGGCATTTGGATGGATCGCGACCCCGGTTTGGGCCGAAGAGGCTCTGGACAGCGGCGATACGGCCTGGATGATCGTCGCAACCGCCCTGGTGATGATGATGACCCCGGCCGGACTGGCCCTGTTTTACGGCGGCATGTCGCGCTATAAAAACCTGCTCAACACCTTGGCCATGACTTTTGTTGCCTACTGCCTGGCCAGCATCATCTGGATGATGTGGGGCTACACCCTGGCCTTTGGCCCCAGCCAAGGTGGCATCATCGGCGGATTGGACCATTTTTTTATGGCCGGAATCGGCGTGGAGAGCCTGTCCGGCACCATTCCCACCTACGTGTTCGCCATGTTTCAGATGACCTTTGCCGGCATCACCGTGGCCCTGGTGCTAGGTTCGATTGTCGACCGTATGAAATTTTCGGCCTGGATCGTTTTTACCATCTTGTGGGTTACCGTCATTTACTGCCCCATCGCCCACTGGGTGTGGGGAGGCGGTTGGATGGGTGAAATGGGCGCACTTGACTTTGCCGGTGGTAATGTGGTCCATATCAATGCCGGTGTCGCGGGCCTGGTGCTCACATTGGTCCTGGGCAAACGCATCGGTTACGGCAGGGAGGCCATGTTCCCATCCAGCGTCGCCCTCACCGCTTTAGGGGCCGCCTTGCTGTGGTTCGGCTGGTTCGGGTTCAATGCCGGCAGTCAGCTGGCGGCCGACGGGGTAGCCGCGTCGGCTTTCCTGGTGACCAACACCTCTGCAGCCACCGCGGCCCTGGTGTGGATGTTTGCCGAATGGCGGGTCACCGGCAAACCGACCGTTTTGGGCATCGCCTCCGGCGTGGTGGCCGGGCTGGTGGCCATCACACCGGCGGCCGGGTTCGTCAACCTGCCTGCGGCACTGATAATCGGCCTGGTCTCCGGGTCCCTGGGCTATCTCTTTGTGGGTGTGGTCAAACACAAAATCGGTTACGACGACTCGCTGGATGCTTTCGGTGTTCACGGCATCTGCGGCATCTGGGGCGCCCTGGCAACAGGCCTTTTCGCCAACCCGGCCATTTCAGAGGGCAGCGCGGGCCTATTTTTTGGCAACCCCGCTCAACTGTGGATTCAAATGGTTTCGATTGCGGCCACAGCCGGGTTCACCGCCCTGGGAACCTGGGCGGTCATTAAAGTGACCCAATCGCTGACCGGTGGCCTGCGTGTTGAACGTGACGATGAGATCCAGGGCCTGGACAACGCCCTGCACGGTGAACGCGGATTTGAGTTGACGTAAGCCTTTATTCCAACGGGGTGACGACCATCGTCCCCCGAGGTCACTAACCACAGGAGGGTGAGACATGAAAAAGATCGAGGCCATCATCAAGCCGTTTAAGCTGGATGATGTGAAAGAGGCCCTGAACGAGATCGGCATCCAGGGGATGACCATTTCGGAGGTAAAAGGGTATGGCCGACAAAAAGGGCACAAGGAGATTTACCGCGGCGCCGAATACGTGGTCGACTTCATACCCAAGGTTAAAATCGAGATCATTGTGGATTCGGAGCGCGCCGATCAAGTGGTAGCGGCCATTCAAAAATCCGCCAACACAGGCAAAATCGGAGACGGCAAGATTTTCGTCTACTCCGTCGAAGCAGTTATTCGCGTGAGAACCGGTGAAACGGGAAATGACGCTATCTAGTACCCATAACGGTATAGAGACCCGTTCACAACTGACCCCTGACAGAACGACAATTCAATGGAGGAGAGCATGAAACCAGAACAGGTATTGGCAATGGTAAAGGAGCACCAGGTCAAGGTAGTGGACATCCGCTTCATGGATTTCCCGGGCATGTGGCAGCACTTCAGCGTGCCCGTCGGTGAGCTCAACGAGGGCTCATTTGAAGACGGTTTCGGCTTTGACGGATCCAGCATCCGGGGCTGGCAGCCGATCAATGCCAGCGACATGCTGGTGATTCCCGATGCAGCCACGGCAAAAATCGACCCGTTCTTCAAGGCTCCGACGCTGGTGCTCATCGGCGACATCACCGACCCCATTACCCGGGAAGCCTATACCCGCGACCCGCGAAACATCGCCAAAAAGGCCGAGGCGTTCCTGAAAAGCACCGCAATCGGCGACACGGCCTATATCGGGCCCGAAGCCGAGTTCTTTATTTTTGACGATATCCGTTACCAGAGCGAACCGCACCGTGCGGCTTTTTCCATCGACTCGGTGGAGGGGATCTGGAACACCGGACGGGATGAAGGGCCCAACCTGGGCTACAAATCCCGCCTCAAAGAGGGTTACTTCCCGGTGCCGCCGTCCGACAAGTTCCAAGACCTGCGCTCGGAGATGATGCTGACGCTGGAGTCGCTGGGCATCGATGTGGAGTGCCAGCACCATGAGGTAGCCACCGCCGGGCAGTCTGAAATCGACATGCGATTCAAACCCCTGGTCCAGATGGCCGATCAGCTGATGTGGTTCAAATACGTACTAAAAAATGTCGCCTACCGGGCAGGCCACACGGTCACCTTCATGCCCAAACCGCTTTATGGCGACAACGGCAGCGGCATGCACACCCATCTGAGCATCTGGAAAGCGGGCAAGCCCCTCTTTGCCGGGGACAAATACGCCGGTGTCTCCCAGGAGGCTCTCTGGGCCATCGGCGGCATCCTGGCCCACTGCCCGGCATTGTGCGCCTTCACCAATCCCACCACCAACTCTTACAAGCGCCTGGTGCCCGGATACGAGGCGCCGGTGAACCTGGCCTACTCGAGTCGCAATCGCAGCGCGGCCGTGCGTATTCCCATGTACTCGGCCTCACCCAAAGCCAAACGCATCGAGTTCCGCACCCCCGACCCGTCCTGCAACGGCTACCTGGCCTTTTCCGCGGTTTTGATGGCGGCCATCGATGGCATCCTCAACAAAACCGACCCCGGCGACCCACTGGACAAGAACATCTACGACCTGCCGCCCGAAGAGCTAGCCGACATCCCCTCTGCCCCCGGATCCCTGGACAGTGCCCTGGCGGCCCTGGCCCAGGATCACGCCTTCCTCCTCAAAGGGGATGTCTTCACCAAGGATGTGATCGACATGTGGACCCAATACAAAACGGCCAATGAGGTCAACCCCGTGCGGCTGCGTCCGCACCCCCATGAGTTCCACCTGTACTACGATATCTGACGCGACCGAGCCCCGCCTGACCAGCGGTCAAACAGCCAAACGGCAGTCTGTCGAAACCACGGCAGACTGCCGTTTGGCTGTTGGCACAAACCGCTTTCACCGGCAGCCCGGTTCAGGCCGCAACCCCGTCCGGTGCTGAAAGAGGGGCCTGGGCATCCGGCCCAGCTATTTTCGGCGAGTGACGTCCAGACTGGTTTATTGCCGTGACCCTAATCCGACGGATCGTCGGGGCTGTTTCGATCTTTCAACAACGCTTCCAAGGCGGCAAAGGGTCTGTGGGAGAGACCGGGGTCCGACGACTCCCTTGACCGAGGGCTGTCCTTGTAAGCTTCGGCCACCTCCAAGCGACCATGTTCATTATCATGGCAATAAAGGCAAAGCAGCTCCCAGTTGCTGCCGTCGGGCGGGTTGTTGTCGTGGTTATGGTCGCGGTGGTGGACCGTGAGCACCCGCAGCTGCCTGCCGCTGAAATCGCGGCCGCAGCGCCCGCAGACATGCGGAAACAATTTCAGGGCCCGCTCGCGATAACTCTTTTCCCGCTCCTGCCTGTGGCGGCGGGCGTCAGCCATCACCTGCGACAGCCCCTGTGAACCCGTTCCCTTTTTGGTGAGCGTCATAATTGGCTCCCTGCATGGGTTTGGCCGGTTATGGCGTTAAAACCGCACCGCACCATCCCGCTCAGATCTCCATGGCCAGCCGGGCACCCTGTTCAATGGCCCGCTGGGCGTCCAGCTCGACAGCCCGGTCTGCACCGCCGATGACGTGCGCCTGAATGCCCCTGGCTTCCAGCTCATCAACTAGAGACCGCAGGGGTTCCTGGCCGGCACAGGCGACGATGGTATCGGCGGGAATGGTCCGGCTCGTCCCCTTTTTGACAATATGGAGGCCGTCATCATCGATTTTTTCATAGGCCAGGCCGTTGAGCATCTCCACTCCCCGCATTTTCAAGGTGGCCCGGTGGATCCAGCCGGTGGTTTTACCCAGCCCGGCCCCCATTTTGGAAGCCCTGCGCTGCAGCAGGGTAACCTGCCGGGGTGACCGGCCGCTGAGCATGGGCGTCGGCGCAAGACCCCCCGGCAGGCGGTAGTCTCGATCCACCCCCCAGCGTTCCAGAAAGCGGTCGCGGTCCAGGCTGATGGATGTGCCGTCGTCGCTGACCAGCGCAGCCGTGTCGAAACCGATTCCTCCGGCACCGATAATGGCCACGCGGTTGCCAACGGGCTTGGTTCCCAGAATAGCTTCGCTGTAAGAGATGACCATCGGGTGGTCTCCGCCGGGAATGGTCAGCCGGCGCGGCAGCACCCCGGTAGCCACCACCACCGTGTCGAACGATTCGCCGGCCAGGCGATCGGCATCCACCAGGGTGTTCAGGCGCAGGCAGATCCCCGTCACCGCCAGCTGTCGCCGGAAATACCGCAGGGTTTCGGTGAACTCTTCCTTGCCGGGGATTCGAACCGCCAGATTGAGCTGGCCGCCGATGCGGTCGTTACGGTCGAAAAGGGTCACCGTGTGCCCGCGTGATACCGCCGTCACCGCAAAGGAGAGTCCGGCCGGACCGGCGCCCACCACCGCGATGCGTTGGGGGTCTGCGGCCGGGGTGACCACCCATTCGGTCTCACGGCAGGCCCTTGGATTGACCAGACAGCTGGCGATCTTGCCCTGGAAAATATGATCCAGACAGGCCTGGTTGCAGCCAATGCAGGTGTTGATCTCGTCGGAGCGGCCCTGACGGGCTTTTTTCATGAAGGCCGGGTCTGCCAGCAATGGACGCGCCATGGAAATCAGATCCGCTTGACCGTCTGCCAGGATCTGCTCGGCCACCTCGGGTGTGTTGATCCGATTGCTGGCCACCAGGGGGATGCAGACGGTGTTCTTGAGGCGTTGGGTGACCCAGGTGAAGGCTGCCCGGGGAACCATGCCGGCAATGGTTGGAATACGGGCCTCGTGCCAGCCGATGCCGGTGTTGATGATGGTGGCCCCGGCGGCGGCCACCCGTCGGGCCAGCGCCGCCACCTGTTCCCAGGAGCTGCCGCCCGTCACCAGATCCAGCATGGACAACCGATAAATAATGATGAAATCGGAACCCACCCGCTGCCGAACGGCCTTGACGATCTCCAGCGGAAACCGAATGCGGTTCTCGAATCTGCCTCCCCAGTCGTCGCCGCGCCGGTTGGTCGCCGCAGCGATGAACTGGTTGATCAGGTAGCCTTCGGACCCCATGATCTCCACGCCGTCGTAGCCGGCCTGCCGCGCCAGACCGGCACAAGCGGCAAAATCGTCGATCTGCCGGAGAATTTCCGCCTCGGACAGTTCCTTGGGGGTAAAGATGTTGATGGGTGCCCGCACGGCCGACGGGCCGACCAGGTTTTTGTGAAACCCGTAGCGCCCGGTGTGGAGGATCTGCAAGGCAATCTTGCCAGCGTTGGCGTGAACGGCCCTGGTTACGACCCGATGCCGGGCCACGTCGTCTGCAGAGCCCAGCTGGGCTGAATGATCCGCCACACGGCCTTCCGGGTTGGGGGAGAACCCGCCGGTGACAATCAAGCCGACCTCGCCGCAGGCCCGTTCGGCAAAATAAGCGGCCAGCCGCTCAAGCCCGTCCGGGGCCTCTTCAAGGCCGGTATGCATAGACCCCATGATGACCCGGTTTCTCAGGGTGGTAAAACCCAGACCCAGGGGTTCGAAAAGATGGGGGTAGGGGTGACAGCGCATGACGACAACCTTAACCGGGTCCAGGCCTGGCACCTTGCAATTTCATGGGGGGGGGTGACGCCTGACCAAAAAGACCATGGGGTTGATCAGGCGTCGGTCGGCTCCTCAGCGATCCGCCTCTTGGGGCAGTTGCCGAAACCGGTCCAGCAGCTCCTGCAATTTTCCGGCGGCTTCCTGCAGGGTCCGGCCAATCTCATCGAGGCCCTGTACGATCATCCCCGTCAGCGACGGTTCATCCAGTACCTCATCCGGGGCCGCAGCCGCCACTGCCGGCAGTTCTCCCACCAGGGCACTGATCGCGTTATCCAGGGTCTGGTGCATCACCAGCCCATGGGAATCAGCCAGGATAATGCGCCGCAGTTCGGGAAAGTCGAGGGTTTCCGGTTTGAGAAACACCGGTTCGGCGTACAAAATCGCATCTCCGATCGGAATGACCAGCAAAATGCCCCGAAAGACCTCGGACCCCACCTGTCCCCAGAGGGTGAACTGCTCGGAGATGGTTGCGTCGTTGTCAATTCGGGCTTCGACCTGGTTGGGGCCATCGACGTGCCGGCCCGAGGGGAAACGGAACAACTCCATCTGGCCATAGTTCGCGCCGTCCATGCGTGCGGCAAGCCATCCCACCAGATTGTGGCGGTCAGCCGGCGTAAACGGCTGGATGAGGAGAAACTCCTCTTTCACCTCGCCGGGCAGACGGGCCACGATGTAATAGGGTTTGAGCACCTCGGTGCGGCCAAAGGAGGATTGAACGGGAATGGACCATTGGTCTTCCTTGTTATAGAAAACGACCGGATCCTGCATGTGATACTGCAGCAGCATTTGGGTCTGAACGGTAAACAGGTCCTGGGGATAGCGCACGTGGGCCTTCAAGAAGTCGGGCATCTGCTCCATGGGTTTGAACAGCCCTGGGAAAATGGCCTGATAGGTCTGGACCATCGGGTCGGAGGGGTCCGCCACGTAGTAGTCCATGGTCCCGTGGTAGGCGTCCACGACCGTTTTGACGCTGTTGCGAATATAATTGAAGCGGTTTTGATAAGGTGTGGCATAGGGATAGCGCCGCGTAACGGTGTAAGCGTCCTGGATCCAGAAGAGCCGTCCATCGGCCACAACCGGATAGGCCTCTTGGTCGCGCAGGAGAAACGGCGTCACGGTGGCGAACCGCTCGGGCACGGTGCGTCGATACTGAATGCGGCTGTCGGCAGCGACTTCGCCGGAGATGAGGATATTCACATCCATAAATTTGATGCTGTAGATCAATCTGCGGAAAAAGCTGCTCAGCTGAACACCGCCTAGCCCTTCGTAACGCACATACGCCGGACCATCGGGTCCAGGGAAATTGAACTCCTGCATGCCGCTGCGCACGATCAGGAAATCGAGGCTTTTTAAGCCGTAATAGATGTCCGGCCGCGTCAGGGGAATAACACCCGTCGGCGGCACATCCTTGATGAAGAAGCCGGGGCGCCCACCATGATCCACCTCGGTTACCGGCGTCATGGCCACACCATAACCGTGGGTGAACTGAAGGTGGCGGTTGACCCAGCGCTGGGCCTCGGCAGGCAGTTTTTCGGCGAAAAGCTCACGGGTCGCCAGCATCACCTGCCGGAGCTGACCGTCAACCTGGTAGCGGTCGGTGTGCACCGCCGCGAAGCCGTAGTAGAGTCGGAAGAACTGGATCTGGTTGAAGCTCTGCAACAGCGGTCCTTCATCCCACAGCCGGATGTTCTGGATGGTACCCTGGTTTTGAGCTACGATCTCCGGGCCCACCTGACCCCGGGCGGGGTGGCTGCGCGACTGCACTTGCTCAAGTCCATAGGCCTTGCGCGTAAAGGCGATGTTGTTGGCCAGATAGCTCTCTTCCCGGGCCAGTTCGCTGGGCTCGACGTAAAGGCGTTGAACCAGGCCGGGTAGAACACTGCCGGCCAGCAGGGTCAGGCCGATCCAGGCGCCGATCGAATACACCATCATGCGGGGGTTTTTGAAGCGGTTGTTTAAAAAAAGCATCGCTGCGCAGGCCAATGCGACAAGCGTCAAAAAGGTCCGCGCCGGCAAGGTGAAATGGTGATCGGTAAAACCGACGCCATAAACGGTGCCGGTGGGAGAGTAAAGCAGGTCGTAGCGACCCAACCAGTGTCCCGCGGCAACCAAAATAAATATGAAACCACCCAGCAGCGCCAGGTGCGAGCGCATGGCCGGGGTGAACGAAAACGGTTGCCCGCGCAGCGCACTGGACAGGTAGTAGATAACCAGCGATCCCAGGGCGATGACCACCAGCGCTCCCAGCAGCCAGGCCCGCAAAAATCCCAAGGCCGGCAGTGAGAAAATATAGAAGGCGAAGTCCCGGTTGAATATCGGTTCGACTTCGTTGAACGGAACGGCATTGAAAAACCGCAGGAAGAGCTCCCATTCCGAGGCCAGGCGCGTGGCAAAGAAAACCGCCCCCAGAGCGGCGGCGGCCCACCCCAGCCAGACGAGCAGGGTGGTGGCCATCTTGAAGGCGTCGGGGGGCATCTCGGGTCCGCCGGGTGGCAGGGTGTGCGGGATCGCGCGCAGAGCCACCAGCAGGTTAGGCGCAGCGAGGAGGGCGAAAACGGCAAACCCCAACAAAAACAGCCATATTCGTGTTCCCATCACCTTCAGGAGGACAGCTTGATGCTCCAGGTTGCTAAACCACAGCCAGTCCCGATAAAAAGACATCGCCCAACTCAACAGATTCCACAGAACAAAAACAGCGACGCCCAAGCCGATCCACTTGGCCAATCGGGAGATGCTGGAAAAGTCCAACTGTTCGGGACGAAACTGCGGGAGCTGCCCCCTGGGGGAGTCACCATGGGAATAGGTCGACATGTGAATACCACCTCGGTTTTTACGGGGTCAATAGGTGTACAGGCCCCCCATTGGCCTCCGTCCAGAAACGGTTTTTTTGGTCCATCGCGGCCTGCGAAGATCTTAATTCCAGGCACAGGATCGATCCTGCAAGGACAAAATCCAGCGTGTAACGCAGGAATTGCACAAAATAACCGTTTCTGAATGGGCGCGCGTAAACGGGGAGCCGCCGCGATAACCAACCGCCGCTTCTCCCGGCCAGGCGCCGAAGCGGACGGTTCCAAAACAGGTTGCGGATTGTTTATCGCATATTCGGATCCCTTTGGTCAAACACCATAGTTCAAACTTTTTTCCAATCATATCTTGCCAGGGTCCAGCCGATGCAATAAACTTGCATTATGGCAACCGATAAACCCATCGTTCAGATTCGTGACCTTGATTTCGCCTACAATGGCCAGACGGTGCTCGAGGCCGTCAATCTGGAGATCCAGGAGCGGGACTTCATGGCCATGATCGGTCCCAACGGCGGAGGCAAGACCACACTGCTAAAGCTCATGCTGGGCCTGCTCCGGCCGGGCCGCGGCGACATCCAGGTCATGGGCAATTCTCCGGCTACCATTTCGCACCAGATCGGCTACGTACCCCAGGATGTGCACATCAACCGCAGCTTTCCCATCACCGCTTTAGATGTGGTGCTCATGGGAAAGCTCGCGCCCGGCAAACGATGGTCCCCCAACCGCAAGCAGGATCGCCGGGATGCGCTGGACGCGTTGGAGCGGATCGACGTGGCCGGCGCTGCCCAGCGACGCATCGGCGAACTCTCCGGCGGCCAGCGCCAACGGGTGTTTATCGCCCGGGCCCTGGTTACCCGGCCGCGGCTGCTGCTGCTGGATGAACCCACGGCCAGCATTGACTCCAAGGGCCAAACCAATTTTTATCGGCTGCTCAAACGGCTCAATGAGGAGGTTTCGATTGTGGTGGTCAGCCACGACCTGCTGGCGGTCTCCACCTACGTGAAATCGGTCGCCTGTGTGAACCGCCGGATCTACTATCACCATCAAGCCGAAATTACCCGCGACATGCTGGAAACCATGTATCCGTGCACGGAAGGAGAGATCTGCCCCGTGGAACTGGTTGCGCATGGCCATCTGCCACACCGAGTGCTGGAGCATCATAAGGAGTGACGGATGGTTGAGGCCCTGCAGTTTGAATTCATGCGCAATGCCCTGGTTGCCGGGCTGTTGGCCAGTATCATTTGCGGCATCATGGGCACCTTAGTGGTTGTGAATCGCATTGTTTTTCTTTCCGGCGGCATTGCCCACGCCGCTTACGGAGGAATCGGGCTGGCCTTTTACATGGGTTGGCCATACCTGTTGGGCACATTTGGATTCTCCCTGGGAGCGGCCATGGTCATGGCCGCCGTGACCTTGAGGGCCAAACATCGGGCCGATACCATCATTGGCGTCATCTGGGCCTTGGGCATGGCCTGCGGCATCATCCTGATCGACCTGAGTCCTGGATACAACGTTGATCTCATGAGCTATCTCTTTGGCAGTATTTTGACCGTGCCGGCGGCCGACCTTCGACTAATGGTGGCAATGGGATTGCTGATTATCACGCTGGTAACGATCTATTACAAAGATCTGCTGGCCTTATCCTACGACGAAGAGTTCGCCCGGATTCGCGGGGTTCCAGTAACCGCCCTCTATTTTATGCTCATCGGATTGCTGGCCGTGACCGTGGTGCTGGTGATCCAGGTCGTCGGACTGATCCTAGTGATCGCACTGTTGACCATCCCACCGTTCATCATGGAAAGATATGCCCGCTCCCTGCTGCAAATGATGATCGGATCCTGTGGACTGGGCGTCTTGTTTACCATTGCCGGGCTGTGGGTCTCCTATACCTTTGATCTGACCTCGGGGGCCTCCATCATCCTGGTGGCCGGAATCTTTTTCTTTGCCAACCTGTTGGTCGGTCGGTTGATCCCCGGTCGAACCCAATCGGCACGAGCCGCGATTCCCCAGTAAAGCCTGCGGGCTTGCCGATCTTAGCGCATCACCGGCGTCTGACATCGTCGCGCGTAGGCCGCTATCGCACAACGCCATCTTCCGTGGTGCTGCAGCAAGCTCGACAATCGCTCAACTTAGGAGATCATATGTGCAATCACTGTAATTACCAGGAGCTGCTCAGCGGGGCCCATCTGGATGCAACGCCCAACCGGCTGCGGGTTCTTGAAGTAGTCGGCGGCAACAGCTACCCCCTTTCCGCCGGCGATATTTACAACACCCTTAAACGAACATGCCGCATCAACCGCGTTACCGTCTATCGCATTCTGGATCTGCTGGAAGCCCATGGACTGATTGACCGCATCAGCACGGGTGGCAGAGCCGCTTACTACGGCATGGCACCCAACGCCCATCACCGACCGCACCCTCATTTTTACTGCAAACGCTGCGGACAAATGGACTGTTTAAATCCGGAGAGCTTGGATGTGAATACCGCCAAGCTCTGGAAAACCTTGCCCGGCCGCATCGACAAAGTTGAAATCCGGGTGGATGGCGTCTGCAAAAACTGCATGAAATAGCCACCGATCAGCTCCATCCGGCATGCAAGCCGCGGATAGCCGGCCCACCGCAGCAGCCCGGTACGCCCCAAGACGCGGTCGCCGGCCCTGGTCCCGCAGCGTGACCGCCCCTTCCGACCTGCGGGCGCTGAACCGAAGCCCGCAATCCGCAGTATTCTTTTTTTTTCGGAAATGGTATGTTGCTGCCCAAGACCGGCCCCTGTAGCGCCGGACCCGGATGCGCTGTTCGTCCAAAACCCCTTTTCGACCGGCAACCTAGATGCAACCACCAGGTAAAACCAATGGATTGACCGACGTTACCGGCATTCGGGTGGGCCACTATACCGACCGCACGGCCGCCTCCGGCACCACCGTAATCGTGTGTCCCGACGGGGCACTGGGCGGCGTTGATGTCCGGGGTGCCGCACCTGGCACCCGGGAGACCGATCTGCTGGCCCCTGAGAACCTGGTCGAGAAAGTCCAGGGCATCTGCCTCTCAGGCGGGTCGGTCTATGGACTGGCCGCTGCGGACGGTGTGGTCCGGCATCTGGAATCGCTGGGGATCGGCTTCCCGCTGGATGGCACCCACGTGGCCCCCATCGTTCCGGCAGCCGTGTTGTATGATCTGGGACGCGGCCCGGATTTCAAACCACCGGTCAATCAGAGCTGGGGTCTGACCGCCTGCCGGTCCGCCGGTCCAGGACCCGTGCAAACCGGCTGTGTGGGTGCCGGCACCGGAGCCATCTCCGGAGGCATCAAAGGTGGCCTGGGAACCGCCAGCCGGGTGCTTCCAACGGGCCTGGTCGTTGCCGCCCTGGTGGTGGTCAACTCCCTGGGATCGAGCATCGATCCGGCCACCGGAACCTTCTGGGAGCAGCGTCTCGAAGCCGGCAAGGAGTTTGTCGGGCTCCGGCGCAAGGGGGTGGTCCTGCCCGCCCTGCCCGCCGGCGAACCAGGGAAAAACACGACCCTGGCTGTGGTGGCCACAGACGGAATTTTAAACAAGGCCCAGGCGAAAAAAATAGCCATGATGGCCCATGACGGCATGGCCCGGGCCATCCGCCCAGCCCACACCATGTTCGACGGCGACATCGTGTTTTGCCTCTCCACCGGCCTAAAGGCCCTGCCGGAGTGTGCTGGTTTTTTTTCCGCGCCGGCGGCCCAGGCGCTCAGCGAGCTGGGCCACGCTGCGGCGGATTGCCTGGCTCGGGCCATTATCCGGGGAATCCTCGCGGCCGAGAGCGGGTACGGCATCACCGCTTACCGGGATCTAAAACAACGGAACAATAGGTGAACCCAGGCACGTACAGCGCTTTACCGCAGAAAGGAAAAATGATGATGCAGCGCTTCCGTTTTCTTTTCCCGATCCTCTCCCTGTTGGTGATGGTTGCTCCTGCTTTCTCCCAGACCCCGGTTCGGGGCGGCACCCTGACCGTGTGTCAACCAGCCGAGCCTCCGGGGCTGGACCCAACGACCAATGCCGCCGCCGCCATCGACCGGGTGGTGTACGCCAATATTTATGAGGGTCTGGTTAAGGTGGACGCGAGCGGCGCCTTTATCGCCGGTCTGGCCAGCAGTTGGCAGGTCGACCCCGAGGGTCTGATATACACCTTCAACCTGAGGAGCGGCGTGCTGTTTCACAATGGGGAGCCCTTTGATGCAACGGTGGCCCGATGGAACCTTGAGCGAGGCGCTTTGCCGGAGAGTGGTAATCCCCATCCTGAGTATTTCAGCGGCATCGAAGCCGTTGAGACCCCGGATGCCCACACCCTGGTAGTCCGCCTCAAACAAGCCAATGCCCTTTTCATCGCCCACATGGCCGAAGGGGATGCGGTCATGCTGCCTATGAGGGGCTATGAGGATGCCAAATCCCATCCTATTGGCACCGGACCGTTCCAATTCGTGAAGTGGGTTCGGGGCGACCGGATGGAGATGGCCCGCTTCGCCGGTTACTGGAACCCGCTGCTGCCCTACCTCGACCGGGTGATCTTCCGCTTCATCAGTGATCCAGCAGCCCAGATCGCGGCCCTGAAGGCCGGCGATATCGACGTGATCGGCTATATCGCCGCGCCCGAGTCGGCCATGCTGCTGGCCAAGGATCCCCGCTTCCGGGTCTATGCCGGCACCACCACCGGTCAGGTGATCATGTCTACCAACAACCGCGCCGCACCCTTTGACAACCGACTGGTTCGCCAAGCCATGGCCCATGCCATCGACCGCCAGGCGGTGGTGGACCTGGCGATGTTCGGCTACGGCACCCCCATCGGCTCCCACTGGTCGCCCGGTACGCCTTATTACACGGATCTCACCGGCCGGCACCCTTACGACCCCGCCAAGGCCAAAGCGATGCTGAAGGAAGCCGGATACCCGGAGGGCTTTGCCGCCACCATCAAGTTACCGGCCATCTACGCCTATTCCCGACGAGCCGGAGAGGTGGTCGCCGATATGCTTGCCCGGGTGGGAATCGATCTGACCATCGAAATCGTGGAATGGGGCCAGTGGCTCGACCGGGTTTTCAGGAACAAAGAGTACCAGCTGACAATGATCGGCCACGCGGAAGCCTGGGACATCGGGATCTATGCCAATCCGGATTACTACTTCCAGTATGATTCCCAGGAATTTCGGGATGCCTACGCCAAGGCCCTTTCCGCACCGGACGAGGCCGCAAAGGCCAAATGGTTCGGACGATGCCAGGAGATTATCGCCGATGACGCCGTCAACGGCTTCCTTTTTTCCGCTCCCAGCCTGCCGGCAATGAAAGCCTCGGTCATGGGATGGTGGGAAAACTACCCCACCATCGCCCTGGACTGCACGGCGGTCTGGCTGAAGCGGTAAATTGACGACCATAAACCGATGAGCGGGTACTTGCTGAAAAAAAGCGCCGGCCTGGCGGCCGTCCTCCTGCTGGTCTCTCTGACTGTTTTTGCAGTGCTCTTCGCCCTGCCCGGCGACCCGGCTCAGATCATATTAGGGATCCATGCCTCACCGGAGCGGCTGGTTGCCTTGAGATCCCAGATGGGACTGGACCAGCCCTTCTGGGTCCAGTATGGGCGCTGGGTCGGCGGCCTGCTCCAGGGGGTCGGCGGCCAATCCATTACCTACGACGTGCCGGTGCTCCATCTGATTGCCACACGTCTGACGGTGACCGGCCCGCTGGCCCTCATGGCCATGGCCATTGCGGTGCTCCTGGCCCTGCCACTGGGTATATTTGCCGCCCGCCACCACAACCGCCCGGGGGACGCTTTGGTGGCGGCCGGCAGCCAACTTGGACTGGCCATACCCGAATTCTGGCTGGGCATCCTGCTCATGCTGCTTTTTTCGGTGCACTGGGGGCTGTTTTCGGCCGGTGGGTTTCCCGGCTGGAGCGAAGATTTCATCGGCTCCCTGAAGGCCTTGTTCCTGCCGGCGCTGGCACTGGGATTGATCCGGGCAGCCATTCTCACCCGGCTGACCCGTTCCGCCCTGCTGGAGGTACTGCGGGAAGACTATGTGCGGTCAGCCCGGGCCAAGGGGCTCAAGGAACGCACCGTGATATACGGCCATGCCTTGAAAAACGCCCTGATACCGGTGCTGACCATTTTCGGGTTGCAGATGGGCCAACTCCTGGCCGGGGCGATCATCATCGAGAATGTATTCACCCTGCCGGGATTAGGACGGTTGGTTTTCCAGGCCATCGGTCAGCGGGATCTGCCGGTGGTGCGGGAGGTGGTGCTTTTCATGGCCGCCACGGTGGTCATCGTCAACTATGTGGTGGACATCTCCTACGCGGTCGTTGACCCGCGAATCCGGCGGGAGGGATGACGGCCGTGAGGCGCTGGTCTAAAAATCTGAACTTTTGGCTGGGGGCGGCCCTGTCAGCGCTGGTCGTGCTCATGGCACTGATCAGCCTCTTCTGGACGCCATACGACCCCAATGCCATGAATTCCCACTACCGCATGACTGCGCCATCCCTGGCCCATCCGCTGGGAACGGACCAGTATGGCCGCGACCAGCTTTCCCGGGTGATGACAGGCGCGGCAAACTCGCTCGCTGTGGGATTGATGACGGTTGCCATTGGCATGGGGGCAGGCGTTGCTCTGGGTCTGACCAGCGCCTGGGGGGGGCGGTTGGTCGATGAAGCCATCATGCGCCTGTCGGACCTGCTGTTCGGTTTTCCGGCGATCCTGTCGGCCATTCTGATCACTGCGGTCATGGGACCGTCGGCGTTCAACGCCATGTTGGCCATTGGGATATTCTATATCCCTGTATTTGCACGGCTCTCCCGGGCGTCAGCCCTGACGGTCAAGGGGCTGGATTATATCGCCGCGGCCCGTGCGGCCGGACAGGGAGAAGCGGCCATCATCCGGCGCCATGTCATGCCCAACATCCTCTCGCCGCTGATCATCCAGGGCACGGTCCAATTTGCGGTGGCCATTCTGGCGGAAGCCGGCCTGAGTTACCTGGGCCTGGGCGTCCAGCCGCCGCACCCATCCTGGGGGCGGATGCTCAATGAGGCCCAGACCTTCATGGAACTGGCCCCGTGGATGGCTATCTTCCCCGGCCTGGCCATTGCCTGGACCGTCTTGGGCTTCAACCTGCTGGGCGACGGGCTTCGGGACCGGCTCGACCCACGGCTGCGATGACCCCAGTGTTTCAATTAGAAATTTTCTACAGGAGTCCAAGATGATAACCGACTCAGTGGTGGAAAAAGTGCTCGCGCAAATCGACCCCCAGGCAGTGATCGACCTCACTGCCCGCCTGGTGAGATGCAATTCGGTGTGGGACCCCCAGGCCGGCAGCAGCGAAGCAGAGGCGGCGGCGCTGGCCGCCGACTGGCTTCGCCACAGGGGCTTCGACGTGGTCATGGAAGCCGTCGCCCCGGGCCGGCCCAACGTAATCGTGCGCTGGACGGCCGGCCCCGGCCCCCGGACCTTGATGTTCGAAGGGCACACAGATGTGGTGACACCCGGCGATCACTCGCGCTGGCGGCACGACCCCTTTGGCGCCCAGATCGAAAACGGTCGCATGTTCGGCCGGGGCACCAACGATACCAAAGGCAATCTGGCCGCCATGCTGGTGGCCATGGCAGCCCTGAAAGCGTCGGGCGTCCCCCTGGCCGGTTCCATCGTAGGCGGGGTGTTGTGCGACGAGGAAGGCCTGATGGCCGGGGTACAGCATTTCATCGCCCGTGGCCACGCCGATGCGGTGACCGCCGCAATTATCTGCGAACCCCAGGACGGTTTGGTCTGCATTGCCCAGAAAGGTGCGGTGCGGGCCCGGTTTAGCGTTATCGGGCGCATGAGTCATGGGGCCATGCCCCTGTCGGGGGTAAATCCCGCACCGGCCCTGGCTCGAATCATCGATGGATTGGCCGGTTTGGAAGCCGCCGCGATAGACGCCGTTGGCAAAGACCCCCTGCTCGGCTGGCCCAGCTTCACCCCTACGGTGGTCCGAGCCCCTTCCCAGGGGCTCCCCCAGCTCAACGTGGTGCCGGGCGAAGCGGAAATCCTGGTGGATGTGCGTTCCGTTCCGGGCCAGGATCATGCACACATCCGTGAGTCGTTGACCAGTCTGGCATCCCTGACGGCCAAAACGGTCAACGACCATTATCGGGGGACCGACCGGCAGGAGCGGAACCGGCGTGCCCGTGAAGTGGGCGTCTCGGTCCACTTCCTCTCCGATCGACCCTGCACGCGCACGGAAGACAGCGCTCCAGTGGTCGCGTCCGCCGTCTGGGCCAGCGGCCGCATCAGCGGTAGAGAGCCTGAACTGGCCGGCGTACCCGGAGCCACCGACGGCACCTTTCTCTGGGCCCGCAAAGGGATCCCCATCGTTACCATGGGCGCCGGTGACCGCCAGGTGCCCCATCAGGTAGACGAGTGGGTCGATTTGGACCAACTGGTGCAAACGGCGCAAATTTACGCCCTCACCGCCCTTCACTACCTTGATCCCGACGGCCGCCGATGAGTGGTTCGCTGCTGACCATCCGGGAATTGTCGGTCCACTTTGACACGCCCGAAGGAATCGGACGGGCGGTTGAGGCGGCCAGCCTCTCCATCGCCCCCGGTGAGACGCTGGGGCTGGTGGGTGAATCGGGTTGCGGAAAAAGCGTCACCGCCCTGGCCGTTATGGGGCTGGTTCCATCGCCGCCGGGTCGGATTGTGGCTGGAAACGTTTGCTTTGACGGCAGGGACCTGCTCAAAGCCGACCCCGAAACCTTGCGCCGCATTCGCGGCCGGGAAATCGGCATGATTTTTCAGGAACCCATGACCGCCCTCAATCCGGTGCTCACTATCGGACGACAGGTAGCCGAGCCGCTGATGGCGCACCTGGGCCTGTCCCGGAGCGCGTCCATGCTTGCAGCGGCTCGATGGCTGGACCGGGTGCATATCCCTTCGCCACAGAAGAGACTGGGCGCCTATCCCCATGAGCTTTCCGGGGGCATGCGCCAACGGGTCATGATCGCAATGGCCTTGATCTGCCGGCCCCGGCTGCTGGTCGCTGACGAACCCACCACGGCCCTGGACGTCACCCTCCAGCGTCAGATCCTGGCGCTGATGGCCCGGCTGAAAGCCGAACTGGGGATGGCCATGCTGCTGATTACCCACGACCTGGGCGTGGTGGCCCAAACCGCCGGGCGCGTGGCGGTGATGTACGCCGGTCGGGTGGTGGAGACCGCCGACGTGAGACCCCTGTTCGCCGAGCCACTGCACCCCTATACGCGGGGACTGCAGCAGTCCATGCCTCGGCTCGGCACCCACGGTGGACGGCTGCACGAAATTCGCGGCACCGTGCCCGCCGCCACGGATCCGACAAACGGGTGTCCTTTTTCCGGGCGCTGCCCATCGGTTTTACCGCGCTGCTGCCGCGAAACACCGACATTGACAACCATTGGCCCGGGACGTCAGGTCAGCTGCTGGCTTTATGCGCAGTAACCCGCGGCACGCGTGCGACACGACGACGACCGCCATCGTCGACCTTGGGATCAGTGCGACAAGCATGGAAAAAAAACAATGCCCCCGGCGCCCCTGCTGACCGTTACAGGCCTCACCAAACACTTTCCTACAGGTGGTGGGTTGTTCTCACGCCCCACGGGATGGATCAGGGCGGTCAACGGCGTCACCTTTTCGATCGGTCCGGGAGAGAGTTTAGGGCTGGTGGGTGAGTCTGGATGCGGTAAGAGCACGCTGGCCCGCCTGATCGTACGGCTGCTGACACCCACCGCTGGCAGCATTCGATTCGGCGGCCATGAAATCAGCGGTCTCGGTCGAAGCGCCATGCGGCCCCTGAGAAAACGCATGCAAATCATTTTCCAGGACCCTTATGCCAGCCTGGACCCCCGCATGACCGTGGCAGACACCATCACCGAGCCGCTGCTGAATCAACACAGACTCAGCAACCAAGATGTCCAGACCCTGGCAGCCGACCTGCTGGCCACGGTGGGCCTGCAGTCCGTTGACCGGAACCGCTATCCCCACGAGTTTTCCGGCGGTCAGCGCCAGCGTATCGGCATTGCCCGGGCCCTGTGCGTACGACCGGAGCTGGTGGTCGCCGACGAACCGGTCAGCGCCCTGGATGTCTCAATCCAGGCCCAGATCCTCAACCTGATGAAGGACCTGCAACAGCAGTTCACCCTGGCCTACCTCTTTATTTCCCATGATATCAGTGTGGTGCAATTCTTCTGCGACCGGATCGCCGTCATGTATGCCGGTTATCTGGTAGAAACCGCCACCGCCAAGGGATTCCACCAGGCCTGCCGACACCCTTACACCCGAGCTCTGGTGGAGGCGGTGCCCCAACCGGATCCAGACTTGGCCCCACCGCCGCTAGCCGTGGCGGGCGAACCCCCCGACCCGGCCGCCCTGCCGCCGGGGTGCCCCTATCACCCCAGGTGCCCAGACGCATGGGAGCCCTGTCCGATTGAGCGGCCGCCCCTGATCCAAGTGGGGGAAAACCACCAGGTAGCCTGCTGGCTCGATCGGGCATAACGCTTGCCGGTCAACACGATAGAGGGATGAGCCCGGCGGTCACCGATCGCGGAAGCCGGCCTTTGCGCTCAACTGACCGCAGGCAGCCATGATGCGCCCGCCCTTTTCACCCCGCCACCTCACAAACAGGTTTTGGGCCACCAGCCAGGCCTGGAATCGCTCGCAGGCGGCGGCTGACGGGGGCTGAAATGCGACACCCGGGGCCGGATTGTAAGGAATCAGGTTCAGCCTGACCTTCAAGGGCGAGAGGTAGCGTGCCAGGGCGATCGCGTCTTCGCGGCGGTCATTGAAGCCTTGAATCAGAACATATTCAATAAACAGCACTGATTTTTTGGACAGCGGATATCGCAGCAGCGCCTCTCGCAAGGCGGGCATTGGGTTGGAGCGGTTGATGGGCATGAGGATGGAGCGCATATCATCCTCGGGTGCGTTGAGGGAAACGGCCAAATGCACCGGCGGACCGTCCATCCGGGCCAGGCGGTCGACACCGGCGATCAGGCCGGCGGTGGAAACGGTTATACGGCGCCTGGCGATGTCCAGCCCACGTTGATCCGTCAGCACCCGAATCGCCTGTGCAACGTTGTCCAGATTGTCCAACGGTTCGCCCATACCCATGAAAACCACATTGCGCACATCGGCCCCCAACTGGTGGCGAGCGGCAAAGACCTGCCCAACGATCTCGGCTGCAGTCAGGTTCCGCAGCAGCCCCATCTGACCGGTTCGACAAAAGCGGCAGCCCATGCGGCAGCCCACCTGACTGGAAACACAAACCGTGTAACGCCCCGACATGGGGATCAACACCGATTCAATATCCAGATCATCCGCCAGCCGGGTCACGTATTTGACCACACCGCCATCGGACACCCGCTTGACCAGGCGCCCTGCTGACCGCTCCAGCTCCTTTGCCAACCGCCCGGCGGCCTCCTGGCAGCGGGCAAGGGCCACCAACTCCTGAGGCCGGGCAGGGCCGTTTTTCATCACCTGGCGATACACGGCCAGGCCGCTAGGGGCACTTTTCCCGCTGTGCAAGCTAAAGGCAGCGGCAAATTGGTCATGGGTCTGGCCCAATGGGTTTAAGGCTAGGCCGCCGTTTGAGGATATGGGCTCTTCGTACTCAGGTTGCATATCGGTTTGACACCCCCTGTCGTTTTTGCCATATTCAGAACCGCTCGGGATGTCAATGCCCCAGCCACCATCCGCACCATCAACCCATTGCCGGCACATAAAATAGTGCCAGGGGACAACGATGACTGACAAGGAACCCGCGCCGGGAATCAACTTTATCACGGCCATCATTGAAGCGGATCTGAAGGCCAACAAAAACGACGGTACCGTGGCCACCCGTTTTCCTCCCGAACCCAACGGCTACCTGCACATCGGCCACGCCAAATCCATCTGCCTGAATTTCGGGGTGGCCCAGGCATACCACGGCACCTGCAACCTGCGCTTCGACGACACCAATCCCGCCAAAGAGGAGGTGGAGTATGTGGATGCCATCATGGCGGATGTGCGCTGGCTGGGCTTCGACTGGGGCGATCGCCCGCGCTACGCCTCGGATTATTTCGAATCACTCTACGATTTTGCCGTGCAACTCATCCAGCTCGGCCACGCCTATGTGGATGATCTGGATGCCGATGCAATCCGCAACTATCGCGGCACCCTAACCGAACCTGGCCGGCAGAGCCCCTGGCGCAACCGCAGCATCGAAGAAAACCTGGACCTCTTCCGGCGCATGCGGGCCGGTGAATTTGAGGACGGGTCACGGGTCCTGCGGGCCAAGATCGACATGGCTCACCCCAATCTGATCATGCGGGATCCGACCTTGTACCGCATCCGCAAAACCAGCCACCACCGCACCGGTGACAACTGGTGCATCTATCCCATGTACGACTTCACCCACTGTCTCTCCGATGCCCTTGAAGGGATCACCCACAGCCTGTGCACCCTCGAGTTCGAAAACAACCGCGCCCTGTACGACTGGGTGCTGGACCATGTCGATGCCCCTTGTCACCCGCGTCAGATCGAGTTCGCCCGGCTGAACCTGAGCTACACTGTGCTGAGCAAGCGCAAACTGATCCAACTGGTGGAAGATGGTTATGTGACGGGGTGGGACGATCCGCGTATGCCCACCCTGTCCGGCCTGCGGCGCCGGGGCTATACCCCCGAATCCATCCGCAGCTTCTGCGACCGCATCGGTTTGGCCCGACGCGACAGCCTGGTTGACTTGGCGCTGCTGGAGTTCAGCATCCGCGAAGACCTCAATAAGCGTGCGCCACGGGTCATGGGTGTCCTACGGCCCCTGAAGGTGATCATTGAAAATTATCCCGACGGTCAGGTCGAGCAGCTCGATGCGGTGAACAACCCCGAAGATCCCGACAGCGGTGTGCGTCGGGTCCCCTTTTCGCGGGAACTCTATATCGAGCGGGACGATTTCATGGAAAACCCGCCCAAAAAATTTTTTCGTCTGGCTCCGGGGCGGGAGGTTCGGCTGCGCTACGCCTTTTTCATCACCTGCATCGATGTGATCAAGGACCCCGTCTCCGGCGCGGTTGTTGCGCTGCACTGCGTTTACGATCCGGCCACCCGTGGCGGCGATGCTCCGGACGGACGAAAAGTCAAGGCGACCTTGCACTGGGTTTCGGCTGCCCAGGCCGTGAATGCAGAGGTCCGCCTTTACGACCGCTTGTTCAGCAAGGCCAATCCGGACGAAAAAGAGACCGGTAAAACCTACAAAGACCACCTCAACCCCAAAGCCCTGGAGACGCTCACTGACTGCAAACTGGAGCCTTGCCTGGCCGAGGCCGGGCCGGGTTACCGCTGTCAGTTCGAGCGGCTGGGTTACTTTTGCGTGGATGCAAAAGACTCCAGGCCCGGCGCTCCGGTATTCAACCGCACGGTTACCCTGAGGGACGCCTGGACCAAGCTGCAAAGAACCGCCTGACCGGGCGATCAACGGTCCGCCACGGGGAAAGGACTTGATAAACCGTCTCATCAATACTAAGTTTCCTGACGGGCGCATCCCATCTGCCACCCCCACTAGAAACAGGTTGATCGCGGCGACGGATCGCCACCCTAGCCATTGATACGCAGGGTCGGGGTTCACGGTCACGAAAGGCCTTGCTTGCACCCACAGACCGCCATGAAATGCGGGTTCGGATTGAATGGTGGGTCGTGCCCGAAAATCGGGCCCAAACATCTTATTGGGGCGGGTTTGCTTCCCCGAGTGCACCCTGTGTTATGACTACCGTTCAGATTCGACAAGCAGTTTACAATTATGGCGTCATTCGGCCCATCGTTTTCGAGATGCTGGCGTCAGCCGAAGGACCGACAATGGGTGCCGGGGACCGCGTGCTGATCAAGCCCAATTGGCTTGCCCCGGCTTCCCCTGAAAGGGCGGTCACCACCCACCCGATGATGGTCAGGGCGGCGGCCGAATTTGCACTGGAAGCGGGGGCCCGGGTCCAGATATCGGACAGCCCGGCCATGGGCAGCTTCTCCAAGTTGCTGAAAAAGGGCGGCTATGCGGAGGCTCTCGACGGCCTGGACGTGACCGTCAGACCCTTTGAAAAATCCGTGGCCGTGGAGGTGGGTGAACCCTTCGGCACCATCGATGTGGCCAAAGATGCCATAGATGCCGACGTGGTAATCAACCTGGCCAAACTCAAAACCCACACCCAGATGATGCTGACCCTGGGGGTGAAAAACCTATTCGGCTGCATTGTGGGGCTGAAAAAACCCGAGTGGCACATGCGCGCGGGGGTGGATCGACGGATGTTCGGGCGCCTGATCGTTCGCATTTATGAAGCCATCGGTCCAGCCTACACCATCGTGGACGGCATCCTGGCCATGGAAGGGCAGGGTCCGGGAAAAAGTGGCTCGCCCAAGGAGCTGGGACTGCTTATTGGCGGCCAAAACGCCCACGCCGTGGACCATGTGATCTGCCTGCTGTTGGGAGTGGATCCCCAAACCCTGGAAACCCAGCGCAATGCCAGGGAAATGGCGATATATGACGGCATTGTCCATATCAACGGCGACCTGACGCTGCTGAACGACTTTCAGTTCCCGGAACTGGGCTCGCTCACAATGGGGCCGGACTTCCTGGGCCGGTTCATGCGGCGGTTCGTGATTCAGCGACCGGTGGCGGACAACCAGGCCTGCAAGCTGTGCGGTGAGTGCTGGAAATATTGCCCAGCCAAGGCCATCACTTACACCGTCCGGGGCATTTCGTTCGACACCAACACCTGCATCCGTTGCTACTGCTGCCTGGAGGTGTGCCCTCACGCTGCCATCCAGGCAATAAAACCACTGGCCGGGAAACTGGCAGCGTGGCTGTCTAAAAACCGAAAATAACAACCAACCGGGCTGCAACCGAATGCCCACGAATGAAAGGAAGGCAACCTATGGCGGGGATCAACAAAGTGATATTGGTCGGTAGGCTGGGAAAAGACCCTGAAATTCGATACACGCCCGATGGAACTGCTGTGGCTAATTTTTCAATTGCCACCTCAGATGAATGGAAAGACAAAAACAGCGGTGAAAAAAAAGAACGGACCGAGTGGCATCGCATCGTTGCGTGGCGACGTCTTGGAGAATTATGCGGCGAATATCTTTCCAAGGGGCGTCAGGTTTATGTGGAAGGAAAAATTCAGACCCGCTCGTGGGAACAGGATGGCGTGACACGGTATTCGACGGAAATTGTGGCCACAGACATTCAATTTCTGGGAGGCCGAGATTCAGGCGACAGCAGTACCGGGGGGTATTCGCGCGGCGGATCGAAACCCGCGTCGGGCGCGGGTGCCGCAAGCCCGGACTCGGGATACCCCCAGCCACCCTATCCCAACGACCAGGAAGATGACATCCCCTTTTGATCATGTCGTAAAAGTCGAATTTTTACGAGACTGTCTTTTGACTCCTTTGTCAGATCAACCGCAACGGCGGGCGGTCACAGCACCTGCCGGGTGGGGGCGGCGGGTGGCACCGGAATGGTGCCGCCAGCCGCCGGGCCCTGGGTCGCGGTAACGATGCCGCGCACCGTCACCGCCGCCAGCACCAGAGAGCCGCCGATAAAGGCCCACTTGCCCGGGATCTCGCCGGTGAAAAGAAAAACCCAGACGGGGTTGATCAAGGGGCGCCCCGCAACATGCATCAAGTAAAAAACTCGCCCTCTTGCGAATCTATCACCATTTCATCACCATTCTTGCTTTCATAGCTGATTTGTGAAATAGTACCTTTACCAGCCATTCAGAATTGTTGACACCAGCGCTTGATCGTTCCCGACTCGTGCCGCGTTGTCCAGCATCGTTGAGCGTCTGCTCACGCTTAGTGCGATTTACGCCACCTTGGCATCTGACCGCGCCCCCTAATTCCCCGTTTCCGGTTTGGCCGCTGGCCCTGAAACCGATGGCCGAGAATGAACAACCCGCGAACCCAAAGGAGGCCGCCATGGAAAAACCCGTCATCAACTACGAAAACCTGGTCCGTATCACCCGATCCATTTCAATGATCCGGGACCCGGAGGAAATCGTCCTGGTAACGGTTGAAGGGGTCACCAGCGCAATGAAGGTAAAAGGATGCAACTTGTTTTTGTTCGACAAAAGCAGCGACGAGCTTTCCCTGGCCGGGAGCTATGGCCTTAGCCGGGAATACCTCGACAAGGGCCCGATCAGTTCCCTGCGGTCGATTGCCTCAGCCCTTGAAGCGGGCCAGCCGGTAGCCATTTACGACGTCAATGACGACCCGCGCATCCAATATCCCGAAGCGGCCCACAAAGAGGGCATTGCATCCATGCTCTCAGTGCCGATGATCGTCGGCGAACGCATCATCGGTTGTTTGCGCGTCTACACGGCCGAACCATGGGAGTTCGATCACAACGATGTCAGTTTCGTCCAGGCCGTGGCCCAGGTGGTGGGCATGGCGATCGAGCTGTGCCGGATCAACCGGGGTTACAAAGAGAGCATCGAGATCCTCAAATCCCTGCGTGACCCCCGAACGCGAAAAGACACAAAACGGACACCCTATGAAGGGGTTCCCAAAAGTTTTTCCAGTCAGGATCTGGCCCAATCCACCTCCTGACCAGGACCGCGTCAGGTGGGTCGACCGGCTCCGCAAAACGGCGGCCCCGCCTGGCCGTGATCGGTCTGTGGCGCTACCCGGCACCGGCGGGGACCCTGCCCCGGTCGGCCGGGTTCGGCCAGGCGCCACGCCCCGGAATTCAGGTCCCAGGACCCTTGGTGGTCACAAACCACTGTTTTTTTAAATATACCAGATCCTGGCTGCGGGCGATGAGGCGGCCGCTGGTCTCCTCAACCACCATTATTTCATAGAGTCCGGTTCGCCCCCCCAAATGGCACTCCTTGGCTTCGGCCACCAGTCGATCACCCACCGTCGAGGGATTTAGAAAACAGATGCTCACGTTAAGAGCCACCGCCACCTGGCCCCTGGAATTGCTGGCGGCAGCAAACGCCAGGTCCCCCAGCGCGAAGACCACGCCGCCGTGAGTGATGCCGTGAAAGTTGGTCATATCGTCGGTAACCGTCAGCGAGACCCGACTGTGACCCGGCGCCACGATCGTAACGGCGGCGCCGAGAAACCGCGCAAACGCATCACTTTGAATGTGGGCATCGACAGCCGCCCTCAGTTTCTGGTCCGTCATCGATCATTCTCCCCCGCGGGTCGTCCCACACCCGCTAGATGTAATGGATCGGCGGCAAGCCTTCGCGCAGCCGAAGCGCTTCCAGGAGCCCCACCGTCCCGGTCATCATATTGTCTCCCCACGGCGCACCGAAGGTTAGCGGCAAAGTAGATCCCGCCACCAATCGCCGCCGTGGACCGGTGACCAAAATCAGCTGGACCCCGGCGTAGCCGTAAGCCTGACGGATATAGGCCCCGTGGCCACCTTCCGCCACAACCCGCCGGTGGGCGATCGTGCCGTCGCATAGCTCCTTGACCAACCGGTCCAACCGCGCCACCGTTAGCTCTCGGGTGTGATATTCGAAAAAGCCGCACAGGGTGCCGGCTTCCATGGCGGCACCCACGGTGTGTGAGGTGGCGACATCCAGCAGAAGCAGCCTCTCTTTGCCCGCAGCCAGCATATCCATGGCCCCACCCAGAATGGCGGCCATCCCTGAATCCATCACATAGACCCGATCGGCGGGAAGGGCTGCGGCATCCTTGGCAATGACCGCCAGTCGGGTCATCTCCCGCGGAACCTGATCGGAGCGATAGAGCAAGGCCTGAGGAGCCGGATTTTGGTCCAGCGCCGCCGCGAACATCCGGTTCCGGAAATCCAGGTGGGAAACGCCGGGTGGGGGTGCACCATGATCCTGGGCACAAACGGCAACAACATCGAATTGATAGGGGACACCGAAACTTCGGACGAGGCGCCCCAGCCGATCGGGCTGAACATCGGCGCTGCGAAGATGGTGAAAGCGGGGGTCTTTTTTCAACCCATCGGCCTCGGCTTCGGAAACCACGTCAATTCCATGGGCGATCACCCGCTGCCTGTCGTGATGGATGGTGGCAGCGGACCGTTCCGTCATCACCACCGTGGCGGTTGCGGCGCGTTCGGTCAGCGCCTGTGATACCGGACCACCGCCCATTTCAGAGCCGGTGACCAGCAGGTTGCCGCTGGTTCGGCGAATTTCATCCGCCAATTCCCGCACCGGCGATCGAACCACGGCTTTGTAGTACAGATCATGACCGGTCTCATAGTAGAGCATGTCCAGCGTACCGGCGCCAATGTCCAGCATCAGATAGCGTCCCATGACGCGATTCCTTTCACGAGGGTTTGAAATTGGCGATCTGGTCCCGGATGAATTGCTTGAACCCGACTCTCTCTTTGTGCAACGCCTTCTCCATGGGCGTGCGGTTGCGGTTTTCAATCAACGCTTTGATGGTTTCTAGAAGCCGGGGGTCGGTCTGTACGATCTGTGCCGCAATGGTTTTGGCACGCTCGAGCAGAAGCTCCCGGGGCAGAACCTCGTTGACCAGCCCCCAGGCCAGCGCTGTATGGGCATAGATGGGCTGACAGGCAAATGAAATCTGCTTGGCCCGCCGTTGACCCACCGTCTGCTGCAGCAACTGGGTCATTCCCCAGCCCGGATGGATGCCCACCCGAGCATGGGTATCGGAAAACTGGGCGTTTTCAGCCGCAATGAGAAAATCGCAATTCAGTGCCAGCTCGAATCCGCCGGTGACGGCATGGCCATTAACCGCGGCGATGATGGGTTTTTTACAGGCCCGCATCAAGTCCGGCAAATCGCTGCCGTCTCCTCTGGGGTCAAACAGGTTTTCTTTGCCGATGGCACCCAGATCCAGCCCCGCGCAAAAGGAGGGCCCATTACCGGTAATGATCGCGACCCGGATATCACCACGTTCAATCACCGCGTCCAGCGCATTATACAAGTGGATCAAAAGCTGCTGGTTGATTGCGTTACGCCGCTCGGGCCGGTTGAGGGTGATCAACGCGATCTGTTTCTCAACTGCAAAGATCACGGGAGGTGTCATTTTCCTTCTCCTTGGCGATATGCGTAAGCCGAGCGATCCTTCCCAAAAGCGTTATCCCATCTGTCGGGGATCGTCGACAATCATTCCGTCCACACCCATGCCCAGCATCCCCGCCGTGTCTATGCGGCCGTCCACCGCATAGGGCAACACCCGAAGACCCCATAGCTGAAGCGTCTTCACCTGCGAGCGGGTCAGGATACGATAATCCGGATGCCACGAAAAAGCATGGATCCGCCGACACCAGTCAAGCAGGTGCGCATCCGCAGGCGCATCTGAAAGCAGCCCCAAGGCAATACGCGGCTCTATTTGCCGAAGTTTTTTCAGCATCCGCCATTCAAAGCTGGAAACGAGAACATCCTGGTACATATTTTTCGCCCGAACCAGTTCCGCCACCTGACGCTCGACGGCAGTTGCGGACTCGGCCTGCTCGAAGCTCCCGGGCTTGATTTCAATGTTGATCAGCAACCGCCCCTTTAGCGCGTCCAACACCTGGGCCAACGTCGGCAGCCGTTCAACATGAAAACGCGGGTCGAACCAGCTGCCCGCATCCAATCGACCAAGCTGCTTCAGGGTCAGCGTGTTGACCGCACCGGTCCCATTGGTGGTTCGATCGACAGTATCATCGTGAATCACCACCAGCTGGCGATCCTGGGTCAGGTTGACATCCAGCTCGATCATCTGGGCGCCCGCATCCACGGCGCCTTCAAATGCGGCAAGGGTGTTCTCCGGAAAACAGGCGCTGTACCCTCGATGGGCGATAAACAACGGTCTTGGCAAGCGGGCAATATTCATTTATGTACAACCAGTTAAACGGCTTACGCCTCGCCCCGGCATGTGGATGCAGGGCCGGGCCGGGGTCAAGCCATTGAGGGGTGAACGTCGCTGATCAATACCCCATCCACCAGGCTGATTCAATGGAAATGGGGCTTCCCATGGGCCAGATTCCGCTGTCACCCCAAAAACCCGTCACCCATCGCCGCCATCCTTGGACCCACGGGAAATCCAACCCAGAATAACCCGGGGAAAGCAAATGAAACCGATCGAGAACTTTCCAGCTGATCTCAAGCAACAGCTGCGCTATGTGCTCACCGACATTGACGACACCCTGACCGTTCAAGGCCGACTCCCGGCCGTCGTATTTGCAGCCATGGAGGCGCTTCAGGCGGCCGACATCCGGGTCGTTCCAATTACGGGGCGACCCGCCGGCTGGTGTGACCACATCGCCCGCATGTGGCCGGTGGACGGGTTGGTCGGAGAAAACGGCGCCTTCTATTTTCACTACAATCACCGCCAGAAAAAAATGACTCGGCGCTACTGGAAATCCTTTGCAGAACGACGCTTCGATCGCAACCGGCTCGACATCATCGCGGATCGGGTGCTGGCGGCGGTCCCCGGCTGCGCCGTGGCTGCCGATCAGGCCTATCGGGAGGTGGATCTGGCCATCGATTTCTGCGAAGACGTACCGGCCCTGCCCCTGGCGGCGGCACAAGCCATCCAAACCATCTTCGAGGCCGCAGGGGCCACGGCAAAAATCAGCTCCATCCATGTCAACGGATGGTTCGGCAGCCACGACAAATTGTCCATGTCCCGACTGATGTTCAAGGAAGTGTTCGAAACGGAATTGGATGCGGTACGCCACCAGGTTATTTTTTGCGGCGACTCGCCCAACGATGCGCCCATGTTCGCTTTCTTCCCCCACTCCGTGGGTGTGGCCAATGTCCGGGCCTTCGGGGCGCTGCTGGAAGCAGCGCCGACCTGGGTGACCCGATCAGCGGGCGGGTTCGGGTTTGCCGAACTGGCCACGGTTCTTCTGCAGCGCTGCGAGGGGTAGCGGCGCTGATGGCTAACCGTCGCACAGTTATCAAAAACGTTCTTTCGGCAGGCCTTTTCTTCGGGATGCAGGCGTGGAAAACGTCCGTATTCAAGCTTGATAAGGTCGTAAAACGTCGAATTTTTCGCTTCGCGAGGGTTTCGGGGCGCGATTTTGGTGGCGGCTAAATTGCAAGAACTCGTCGCAAGCTCCTAAAACAGCTTGCAATTTTCAACGCCTTCTCCAAAACCACTTCTTCCCCCGAAACCCTCAATGGCGCTCAAAATTGACTTTTTACGAGACTGTCAAGCTTAAAGGGCTGATGCCCAGCGTGAGCGCGAAAGGCGGCTGGTTCGTGATCACCCGTTCGGGGCGGACGGTATCGGCCGGGATCGAAACCAGCCGACGGTTTCAACGCACGGTCTTGCTGGCACGAGACCGGAAGAAGGGCCTACTTTTCCCGTTCCACCAGCCCCTTCACAAACCAGCGCTGCATGAACAGCACCACCAGGACGGGCGGCAACATGACGATCAAGGCCCCGGCCAGGGCCACGTTCCACTCCGGCACATCGTCCACGTCCGGGATCAGGTGCTGCAAGCCGATGACGGCGGTGGTCATCTCCCGGCGGGTGGTGATCAGCAGAGGCCACAGGTACTGGTTCCAACCGTAGACGAACTCGATGACCACCAGGGCTGCGATGTTGGTCTTGGAAAGGGGAAGGAGAATTTTGCGCAGGAACAGCATGGGGGTTGCCCCGTCCATCTTGGCAGCCTCGCACAGCTCCTCGGGAACGGTCAGATAGAACTGGCGAAAGAGAAAAGTGCAGGTGGCCGAGGCCACCAGGGGAAGGATCAAGCCGGGGTAGCTGTCCAGAAGGCTCAACTCCAGGCGGATCTGGATGTCGTTTTGCAAAAACCAGTTTACCACGCCTTCGATGTGCAGCAGGTCCACCAGGGCCTGGATGGGACCGAGGATGTTGGCGGCCATCTCGTAGGTGGGCAGAATGCGCACTTCCACCGGCAGCATCAGGGTGCAAAAAACGCTGGCAAAGGCCACGGCGCGCAGGCGGTAGTCGAAATAGACGATGGAAAAGGCCCCGAGCATGGAAACCAGAATTTTGCCGATGGTGATGCCGGTGGCCATGACAAACGAGTTAAAGAGCAGGGTGCCGAGGTTCCCCTTGTACCAGGCGGCCTGGATGTTGACCCACAATTGATCACCGAGAACCAGGGGCATGGGCACCCGGGCCACCATCTCCAGGGGAAGAGTGGCGGCGATCAGGGCGTAGAAGATGGGAAAACCCACCACGCAGATGCCCAGGGCCAGAAAAATATAGGTCAACAAATCCAGGATAGGTGTTTTTTCAACCATGTCAGGCTATCCGGTGTAATGGACCTTGCGTTCGACATACTTGAATTGCAGAACGGTGATGGTGATGATCAGGGTCATGAGAATGACCGACTGGGCCGCGGAAGACCCGAGGTTCAATCCGACGAACCCGTCTTTGTAAACCTTGTACACCATGGTTGTGGTCATGCCTCCCGGGCCTCCCTGGGTGATGGTGTGAATCACACCAAAGGTGTCGAAAAAAGCGTAGATGAGGTTCATGACCATCAGAAAAAAGAGGGTCGGCGACAACAGCGGCAGAATGATGGTCCAAAAACGGCGCATCGGACCGGCCCCGTCCATGGCCGCCGCCTCAATGAGCGAGTGCGGAATGGCCTGGAACCCGGCCAGGAAAAAAACGAAATTGTAGCTGATCTGCTTCCAGGCACTGGCCATAACGATCATCACCAGGGCATCGAACCCATCAAGAATCGGGTTCCAGTCGATGCCCAGGGTGCGCTTGAGAAAAAAGGCCACCACCCCGTAGTTGGGGTGGAGCAAGAATAGCCACAGGATCCCGGAAATGGCCGGGGCCACGGCATAGGGCCAGATGAGCAGGGTGCGGATCGCCGCCTTGGCCTTCAGGGCCCGGTTGGCCTGGCTGGCGATGAAGAGGCCGAAGAGCAGGGCCGTTACGGCCGTTGCTGAGCTGAATCCCAGGGTGATGCCCACGCTTTTCAGATAGAGGGGGTCGGCGAACAGCTCCTTGAAATTGTCGAACCAGACCCACTGGTTGCGCTGCCCGAAAGGATCGCTGAGCATCATGGACTGCAGGACGCCCTGGATCGCCGGCCAGTAGAAAAACGTCAGGGTCACCAGGATCTGAGGCAGGATGAGCAGGTAGGGCAAAAGACCGGACTCGAAATGGGCGCGTTTGATCATGGGATATCCGGACAGTTAAACAATCCAGCCAAGGGCGGCCGGGAGGCCGAAACGCACCGCCCGGCCGCCGCATCGCAGCGTGCCGAAGTGATGAAGCGCCGATTACCGGTTGGTTTTTTCGAAGGACCGCAGTTGTTCGTTGCCCCGTTTGACCATGTCATCGATGGCTTTCTGGGCTGTTTTCTTGCCGGCCCAGACATGCTCTAGCTCTTCGTTGATGATATCGCGGATCTGGATGAAATAGCCCACCCGGATTCCGCGCGAGTTCTTGCTGGTGGTACCCCGCATCAACTGCTTGATGCCAACTTCCTCCAAGGGGTTTTGCTCGAAATGGCCGGCTTTTTTCAGGTTTTCATAGGCCTCGACGGTGATGGGAAAATAGCCGGTCTTCTTGTGCCACGACTCCTGGATTTCGGTTTTCGCCAAAAAAGCCATGAAGGCCGCCACTCCCTTGTTATCCTTTGCCGGATGGCCCTTCATCACCCACAGCGAAGCCCCACCGATGATACTGTTGAGCGGCTCTGTCATCGCGGCTTCCACCGGCATGGGAGCCGCGTCCCAGGCAAACTGGCAGGTTTTTTTCAGGGCGCCGATCCGGCTGACCGAATCGATGTAAAGGGCGGCGTGCTGGCCGGTGAAGGCCGCCTGGGGGCCCTGGAATTTCTGGCCGCTGTAAGCAAAGCGGCCATCGCCGGTCCAAGACTGGAGCCGGGCAACATGATTGACCACCTGGGGATTGTTAAAGGCCAGTTCGCAGTCGAGCCCCTCGTAACCGTTGGCCTTGGTGGCAAAGGGCAGATCATGGATGGCGCCGTAGTTTTCGATCATGGTCCAAGACTGCCAGCCGACCACCAGGCCAGCCTCCACGCCCGCAGCCACCATTTTGGCGGTGTATTCGCCAACCTCGTCCCAGGTCTTGGGGGGACCGCTCAGACCGGCTTTGGCCAGTAGGTCCTTGTTGTAATACATCACCGGAGTCGAGGAGTTGAACGGCATGGACAACAGCTGGCCCTCGTCCGAGACATAGTAGCCGAGCACGGGCTGCAGGTACTTGTTCCAGTCGATCTGGTAGCCGTTGTCGGCCATCAACTGGTGTACGGGATAAATCGCCCCGGAAAGCATCATGGTCAAGGTGCCGACCTCGAAGCACTGGAGAATGTGCGGTTGCCTATTGGCCCGGTAGGCGGCAACCGCGGCGTTCACCGCCTCGTCGTAGTTGCCTTTGTAAGTGGCCTCGACCACGTATTCGTTCTGCGAAGCGTTGAAGCCGGCCACGATCTCGTTGAGAGCGTCGGCGTTGGCCCCCTTCATCGAGTGCCACCACTGCAGGGTCGTGGGCTGGGCCAGGGCTGGTCCGCAAACAACCATTACCAGGGCTGCAGCTGCCATCCAGACACCAGGGTTCCATCTTTTCATGGGCGGTCTCCTTTCAAAGATTTGAGGTGATTCGGTAGGTGTTTGGGCTATGGAATCCGACGATCGCCGGCGTTGCCGTCGTGGCACTGCGCCACTAAAAAACATCTACACCAGGGTGACCGAAACCGCAACAAATAAGCGCCGGGTTGCTTCGGTCTTGAAAGGTGAGGTGGATTGCAGTAAAAAGAGGGGGTGCGGTTCGAAAAACCGATTTTATCGACCCTTCACCGTTTGGTGCGGGTAACTTCGCCGACGAACTGCCTCCGGGGTCTTTTCGAAGGTCACCTGAACTAGCGGAAAAGTATTTTTGTCCCAGGGGAGCGTTGCATGGCCAGTGTGGTTTTAGAAAAGATCTACAAGCGGTTTGGCAAGACCGAGGTGGTGCATGGCGTGAGTCTCGAAATCCAGGATTTGGAGTTCGTGGTCTTGGTGGGCCCCTCGGGATGCGGCAAATCGACCCTGCTGCGAATGGTGGCCGGCCTGGAAAAAATCAGTCAGGGCACGATCCGAATCGGTGGCCGGGTGGTCAACGACCTGGCCCCCAAGGACCGCGGCTGCGCCATGGTGTTTCAAAACTATGCCCTCTATCCCCACATGAACGTCTACAAGAACATGAGTTTCGGCCTCGAACTCCAGCGCACCCCCAAGGCCGAGATAGAACGGCGGGTGTCCGAGGCGGCCCGTATTTTGGGGATCGGTGAACTGTTGAAGCGCAAACCCCACGAGCTGTCCGGCGGTCAGCGCCAGCGGGTGGCCATGGGTCGCGCCATCGTTCGCCAACCGTCGGCATTTCTCTTCGACGAGCCCCTGTCAAACCTGGACGCCAAGTTGAGAACCCAGATGCGCACGGAGATCAAGCGGCTGCACCAGAAGGTTCAAACCACGGCCATTTACGTCACCCATGACCAGGTCGAGGCCATGACCCTGGCCGACCGGATCGTGGTCATGCGCAACGGTTACATCGAGCAGGTGGGCCAACCCGTGGAGGTGTTCCAGAATCCGGCCAACACGTTCGTGGCCGGTTTCATCGGCAGCCCCCCCATGAACCTGGTACCGGCACGCATCGTTCGGGCGGACAACGCCCTGATGATCAGGTTCAACGACCGGTTCAGCATCCCCCTGCCGCCAAAGACGGGAATGACCGTCGGCGAAAACGCGGATGTGATCATTGGGTTGCGCACCGAAGATTTCACTCTGGACACCGACAACGACCAGTTTCCTGAAGCGTGGAAGGTTGCAGGCACTGTTGAAGTCGTGGAACCGTTGGGGGGCGAAACCCACATGCACATGGATTTTCATGGCATCCCCTTCATTGCCAAAAGCGAGGGTCGCAAAATCTTTCATTCCGGCCAGCAACTACGCATGGCCATGAACCTGAATCACCTGCACCTGTTCGATGCCGGCACCACCCAATCCATCTATTAATGGCCTTGATGAGCGGTTTTCAAGCCAAGGGCGCTTCGCTAACCTTGCCGACTGCCTCCGTTAACGCGTTGACAGCATGCTCACTCCCGGCCAATGGCCGGAAATTCTCGCCGCCCCGGAGGGGGTGGCCGTTGACTCAAGCAGCAAATAGGTGTACCTATTGCTGATCAGATTATCCGCCGAAGCATTTCCGGAACCATTTCAATTCACTCGATTCAAACGCCGAAGATCGACCGTCCCAACCACCGAGGAGGACCCATCATGCAAGTGGCCGTCAATAAAGCCGCGCAACTCAAAGCCAAACCGGATGAAAAAAAACTGGGGTTTGGCACCATCTTCACCGATCACATGTTCAATATGGATTACAGCATCGAAAAAGGGTGGCATGACCCACGGATAGAACCATACGCCTCTCTGGCGCTGGCGCCGTCCACCATGGTTCTGCATTACGGCCAGGGCGTCTTCGAGGGGCTGAAGGCCTACCGCAACCAGCAGGGCGGCGTTCAGATGTTCCGCCCCCGCGAGAACTTCAAACGCCTCAATGCCTCCAGCCGCAAACTCTGTATCCCCGAAGTTGACGAAGCATTTGCTTTGGACGCCCTCAAACAACTGCTCACCGTCGAGGAAGCGTGGGTTCCCAGTGAACCGGGAACCTCTCTGTATATCCGCCCCACCATTATCGCCACCGACCCCTATCTGGGCGTACGAGCCTCTTTTACCTACCGTTTTTTCATTATTCTCAGCCCAGTGGGGGCTTACTACGCCGAAGGGTTCAATCCGGTGAAAATCATGGTGACCAAAGAGCACGTGCGGGCGGTGCGTGGTGGCGTGGGTGACACCAAGACACCGGGCAACTACGCCGCCAGCTTGCTGGCCGGCGACAAGGCCCACAAGGCGGGGTACACGCAGGTCCTGTGGCTGGACGGTGTCGAGCAGAAATACGTGGAGGAGGTGGGAGCCATGAACATCTTCTTCGTCATCGGAGACGAGCTGATCACGCCGTCCCTTTCGGGCAGCATCCTTCCCGGCATCACCCGGGACTCGGTACTCGATCTGGCCAAAACCTGGGGAATGAGGGTTTCCGAGAGAAAAATCAGCATCGATGAGGTAATGGACGCCCACGCCTCGGGACATCTGAAAGAGATTTTCGGATCCGGTACCGCGGCGGTCATCTCCCCGGTGGGCGCACTGAAATATGAGGAACGGGTAATCACCGTCGGTGACGGCGGGGTCGGCCCTCTGTCCCACCGTTTTTTCCAGGCTATTCAGGACATTCAGTATGGAATCACGCAAGGCCCCCGCAACTGGGTGGAACTGGTCTGAGCGTTGGCGCCGGCCCAGCTGACAACCAGGTGCACCCTTGATCAACAGGGAGGATCAATGAAAATCAGAAAAGCCGTATTTCCCGTTGCCGGTTTAGGCACCCGGTTTTTGCCGGCCACCAAGGCCATGGCCAAAGAGATGCTGCCCATCGTCGACAAGCCCCTGATTCAATACGCGGTGGAAGAAGCCTATGCATCCGGCATCACCCAGATTATTTTTGTCACCGGAACCGGCAAACAGGCCATTGAGAACCATTTCGACCACGCCTGCGAACTGGAACACATGCTTATGGCCCGGGGCAAAGAGTCTCAGTTGAAGGAGAGCCTCTCCCTGATCCCCGAATCCGGCTCCATAATCTATACCCGCCAAAATCAACCCCTGGGACTGGGCCATGCCATCTGGTGCGCCCGTAACATCGTCGGCAATGAACCCTTTGCGGTTCTCCTGGCCGATGATCTGCTCAGAGCAAAAACCCCGGTTCTGAAGCAGATGATCGACAAATTCGAACAACTGCAGGCCTCAATCGTCGCGGTCGTTGAGGTAGACCGGCAGGACACGCAAAAATACGGCATTTTAGATGCCGGTCCACCGGTCGACGGTATCACCCGAATTGGCGGTCTGGTGGAAAAACCGGCGCCGCAGGATGCGCCGTCCAACATGGCAATCATCGGTCGTTATATCCTGACCCCGGAAATTTTTGACATCCTGGAAGGCAAAGAGGTGGGTGCCGGCGGTGAAATCCAGATCACTGACGCCATGGCCCGCCTGCTCAGAACCCAACCGATTTACGGCTACCGCTATGAAGGGACCCGGTTCGACTGCGGCAACAAAGCCGGCTTTCAAATGGCCAACCTGGCCTTTGCTATGGAACGACCGGAAATTCGGGCCCGCCTGCTACCCTTCATCAACAGCCTGATCGACGCCCCACAGCAAGCCTGAACGCCACAAGCCGGAGCACCCCCAGTATGGGTAAGGGCGTTCGGACAACGTTCTATCCAGGGAAATCAAACTCTGCGGTCCAGCCATGGTTCCAGGTCTGGGCCCTGGAGCACCCGGCCCCGGCAGCACCTTCCAATGGAGGATTCGTAAGCATGAACCGGCAAAACCATTATCTGGCCTTGCTGCTTGACGTCACCAAAACCATTACCGCCTCCTTGGCCCCCAACGAGGTATTTGATCTCATCGTGTCCAGGATCCCTGAAGTGGTTCAGGTCGACGCCGCCACCATTCGCCTTCTGGATCCATCAGGGCGAAAGCTGGATCTGAAAGCCGCTTCAGGATTGAGTGCGGCCTATCTGAACCGCGGACCGATCGATGCCGAAAAAAGCGTCCTGTCCGCATTGAAGGGAACACCGATCGCCATCAGCGATGTCGCCGACGATCCCCGTGTCCAGTACCCGGAAGCAGCGCGTCAGGAGGGCATCCAAAGCATCCTGGTGGCACCCATACCCATTCGGGGGCAGGTCAACGGCATTTTGCGACTGCTCACCCGAACCCGGCGGGTGTTTGACCCCTTGGAGATTGCGTTCGTCGCCGCCCTGGCCGAGCAATGTGGCATTGCCATCGAAAATGCCCGCATCTACGACCAACAGAAACGACAGTTAACCTACTTTAAGGCACTATGCGAGATTGGTAAAACCATCGCCTCGACGCGGCAGCTGGATACCATTCTCGATCGTATCGTCACTCAATTGCCCACGGTGATGGACCTGAAAGCATGCACGATCCGTCTCATCGAATCCCAAAAAGGGCAGCTTGAACTCAAAGCGGCCTACGGATTGAGCCAGAACTATCTTGAGCGCGGCCCTCTGGACGATGAATTGACCACCTACTTCATCCTCAAGGGGGAACCGGTAGTCATTCCGGACGCCACCACCGACATTCACACCCTCTATCACCGCGAAGCAGCCAGAGAAGGTGTGGGCAGCATCCTGGCCGTACCCATTTCGATCCAGCAGGAAACCATCGGCATGCTGCGCTGCCTCACGGCGGAACAACGGTTTTTTTCCGATATCGATATCAACTTCGCCATGGCCGTAGCTGAACAGACCGGCGTCGCTGTTCAAAATGCCATCGATTATAAAAAGTTGACGGCATTGCTGGAAAGAAAAGAACCCTGACCCAACGGGCCCGGTTTTGCCGAAGAAGGAGGATTGAACCCATGCATTTGGTAATCGTCGGCGGTGACGCCGCCGGAATGAGCGCCGCCAGTCGCGTCAAACGGAATAGGCCCGAGATCTCGGTAACCGTTCTGGAAATGACCACAGACGTCTCTTACAGCGCCTGCGGCATGCCCTACAACATCGCCGATGCCGACCGGGATATGGGGGATCTGGTAGTCCGGGCCGCCGATGCATTTCGCCACAAGCAGGGCATCAATCTCTTGACCGGCTACCAGGTGGAATCCATCCAAACCGAAAAACGAACCGTCTTGGGAACCATGCAGCACAACCACGCATCGTTCCGTTTCTCCTATGACCAGCTGCTCATCGCCACCGGCGGGAGGCCTGTCATTCCCCAACTGCCCGGTATCGACCTGCCCGGCGTACTGGCTCTGAAAAGCCTGGAAAGCGGCCGACAGGTCAAAGCCTTCATCCGCAACCAGCCGGTTAAACAAGCGGTCATCATCGGCATGGGGTATCTCGGTATGGAAATGGCCGAGGCACTGCGGACCAGGGGCATCGCCGTCGCCATGGTCAAGCCCGGGCCGGACCTGTTGCCTTGGATGCCCCGAGAGCTGGCCGCGGTTGTCCAACAGGAACTGCTCGACCATCAGGTCGCTCATTTCATTGGTGTGTGGGCGCGCCTGGGACCATTTCGTCACCGAAGCCCCGAGCGATCGGGTAGGGTGGAGCGCCTCGATCGACGGTTGCCCTCGCGGAATTTCGGCGTCCCGCGGCGCGCTGTAATTTCGCCAGTGGCGATGTGATCGGATCGCCGACGGTTTGGTTGGGGTCAGGCCCGAGATCGGGTCGGGATCAACTTCGGATCGAGTTCGGTGTTTGGCCTAGATACTGCCGACTCGAATCGCTACCCTGGGCCTCCGATTTTGCCGGCGTCGCGATTGCCTAGTCAGCGATCGTTACGCCGCATCGACCTCCCGCGCGTCGACCGTTCACGCACTCACGCCGCGGTGGTCGACCGCCCCGAAATCCGATCCTCGCCGAGACCACGCCATGGCCG
>JAWOIA010000109.1:0-4574 GCA_046484885.1 Desulfosarcina sp.
ACGCACCCCCACGTAGCACACGACAGCGCGCGCCTAAACTACATTGGGAACCTTGCTTCCAGATTTAAGTGCCTCGGAAACAAATATTTACCACATCCTGCTTGTCTTTTGGTCCGTCACCGGCCTTACATCCGCCGCCACACATCCCGATATGCGCCGACGGATGTGCCTTGGTGCCGAACCAAAAACAATGTCCCCATCTCCCCTTGTAAGTTTTGCGAGTAAAGCGAACCGTATACCCATCAAGGTAGTTGCGAATACCCATTTTGAAGAGCGAAAAAAACCAGCGGTTGAGCAGGCGGAACTTGAAAAATACGGCGACTTGAGATTTAACGACCGAACATAGAACCAAACCGGTCGCTAAGCAGCCGCCGATTATATGAAGCGGCTTGGATTTTTGCAGGCTTATTAACCGGCATTTCAAGACGCAACCTTTCAAACAACAAAAGGGGGACCATGCTGCAAACCAAAATCACCAAACTGTTGGGCATCACCTATCCGATCATCGGCGGCACCATGGCATGGATCTCCAACGCCGAGTTCACCGCCGCCATGTCCGCGGCCGGGGGTCTGGGGGTTCTGGCCTCGGCCAATTATGAGACCCGGGAAGACTTTGCGGCGGCCATCGACCGGATCCGCGAGCTGACCGATAAGCCCTTTGCCGTCAACATCAACCTGTTCCCCTCGATGCGGCCCATCGACAACACCGAATATGTGGCGGTGTTGGCCGAAAAAGGGGTAACCATCGTTGAAACCAGCGGCCACAGCGCCCCGGCTGACCTTTGCGCCCGCTTCAAGGAACTGGGCATGATCTGGATGCACAAATGCGTGGGGGTGCGCTACGCCCTCAAGGTCCAGGAGATGGGCGCGGACGCGGTCACCGTGGTGGGTTACGAAAACGGCGGGGCGACGGGCAAGCTGGACATCGGCACGCTGGTGTTGGTGCCCTGTGTGGTGGATGCAGTCAAGATCCCGGTGATCGCCGGTGGCGGCGTGGCCGACGGCCGGGCCGTAGCGGCTCTGCTGGCCTTGGGAGCCGAAGGGGTCATCATGGGCACCCGGCTGCTCATGACCCAAGAGTGCCCGATCCACAACAAACTCAAGCAGGCTCTGGTCGGCGCATCGGAGTTGGAAACGATGCTGATCATGCGCTCGCTCAACGCCACCCACCGGGTCTGGGTCAATGATCCGGCTAAAAAATGCGCCGAACTGGAAGCATGCCAAGCCGAATTTATGGATGTCCTTGAGGTGATCAAAGGTGAAAACGCCCGTCGCATGTACGCCGTAGGGGACACCGCTGCGGGCATCGTGGCCTGCGGCCAGTGTGTGGGTCTGTGCCATGACGTGCCGACCGTAAAGGAGCTGTTTGACCGCATCATGGCCCAGGTGGACCAGATCCGCCACCGCCTGGCCAACCCATAGACCCGGCCGGGTCTCAATACCACAGCAGGAGGCGCCGATGAGCGTTATCGTTGATTTTTCGATATTCCCCGTGGACAAGGGCGAGAGCCTGAGCCCGTATGTGGCCCGCTCGATCAAGATTATCCAGGAAAGCGGTCTGCCCTACGAATTACGCGCCATGGGCACCAGCATTGAAGGCGAGTGGGATGAGGTCATGGCGGTGGTCACGCGCTGCTTCGACGCCATGCGCCACGACTGCAATCGCGTCAGCCTCTCTCTGAAAGCCGACTATCGCCGCGGTCCGGGCGGGCGCATCCAGCGCAAGGTTGAATCGGTCAAAGAAAAACTCTGACGACCGCGGCGGCCAATCCCCTATCGATCCTCCAACTGGGGCACAACGACGATTTGGCGGCGGTGCCGCAAAATGTCCACGGGCACACCGTAAACCGCCTGGACCACCTCCGGTGTCAGATCCTCGTTTCGGCCGCAGCAAAAGACCTTGCCCTGCTTCATGAACAGATATGTATCCGAGAAGCGAAAGGCCATGTTCAGGTCGTGCATGGTCATCACGGCGGCCAGCTGATGTTCGATCACTACCTGGCGGATGGTGCGCAGGATTTCCAGTTGGTTCTTCAGATCCAGGCTGCTGGTGGGCTCATCCAGAAGAAGCACCGAGGGCTCTTGGACCAGGGCCCGGGCGATGCAGACCTTTTGCAGCTCCCCACCGCTCATTTCATCGATGTGCCGCAGGGCCAGATGCGCCAGGTCCAGCTGTTTCAGGGCCCCGTCCACTTTGCGCAGATCCTCCTCGGAGACCCTCCAGCGCAGATGGGGCTTGCGGCCCAGCAGCACGGCGTCAAAAGCGGTCATCCGCCCGGCGTCGTTGCGCTGAGCCACGTAGCCCAGGCGCTTGGCGATCTCGCCGGCCCGCATCCGGAAGACATCGGCGTCCTCCACCAGAACCGCTCCGGTTTTGGGCCTGAGCATGGCGTTGATGCAACGCAGCAAGGTGGTTTTGCCTACACCGTTGGGCCCGAGGATGGTCAGCACCTGGCCACGGTCCACGGTCAGGTCCAGACCCTGCAGGACCATCCGGCCGTTGTATCCGATGTGGATATCCCGGACGTCGAGAATCATCGGCTGCGCCTCCGGATGAGCAGATAGAGAAAGGTGGGCGCACCGAAAAAGGCGGTGAGAATGGCCACGGGCAGCACCCGGGGTGCCAGCATCAAGCGGGCCGCGGTGTCCGCAGCCAGGAGCAGGCAGGCTCCGGTCAAGGCCGAGGCAGGCAGCAGAAAACGGTGGTCGTCACCGATAACGCGACGAACCATGTGCGGGCAGACCAGGCCCACAAATCCGATGATGCCCAAAAAGGAGACGATCACCGCCGTTACCAGCGAGGCCACCACCATGCCGGCCATGCGGACCAGCTCCACGCGTACGCCCAAGCCCCTGGCGGTTTCTTCTCCGGCGTCGATGGCATTGTAGTTCCAGCGGTTGATGACAAAAAAAAGCAGCGCGCCGGCCACCACGACAAACATGAAGCCGACCTCGGGCCACCCGGCCCGGCCGACGTCGCCGAAGGTCCAGAAGACCATGGCCGCGAGCTGCACGTCATCGGCGAAATACTGCAGGAACATGGTCCCGGCGGAAAACAGCGAGCCCAAGGCCACGCCACTGAGGACCATCACCTCCGGACTGGCGCCCCGGATGCGGGCAATGGCGATGATGATCAATGCGGTCGCCATGCAGGCAATGAACGCGGACAGGGTCGTCATGTACGGATTCAGGATGGTCACCGCTCCCACCTGGGTACTCTGCATCGTGCCGGTGCCCAGCAGCATCACCGCAAAGGCCGCACCAAACGCCCCGGCCTGGGAGATCCCCAGGGTGAAGGGCGAGCCCAAGGGGTTGCGCAGGATGGACTGCATGGCCACGCCGGCGGAAGCCAACCCGGCCCCGGCGAGCGTAGCGGCCAAGGCATGGGGCAACCGGATGTTGCGGATGATGATGGCGAAGCGGGCATCCTCGCCCAGTCCCAAAAAGGCCCGGAGCACCTCCAGTGCCGGAATGCGCACCGCCCCCAGGGATACGGCCGTGACCAGCAAAAACCCGGTCAGCAGGGTCAACACAAACAGAACCAGGGTCTTGCGGCCGATGTAAGCGCTGTATGCGGATGGAATTCGGCCGTGGTCAAAGTGGGACATGCGGGCTACAAACCGATCCGGATGAAACCCAGCTGGCCGAAACCCTGGTTGATTCGCTCAAAAGCCGGGGCACCGTTTAAAAAACGGCTGATTTCTTCGGCCGTTGCCAGGGGGTCAATATCCGCGAACCGCTCGGGATAGAGGACCTTGCCGATGAAATAGGCATTGGCCAGCGTGGACTCAAAATTCTGAGCATAAAAATTGTAGGGGAATACCCCATACACCTCGCCTTGGCGCACGGCGTTCAACGCTTTGAAAGCCGGGTCGGTGCGCAGCTGTTCCAGGCCGTTGGCCCCACCCTGGAGGCGGGCTGTGGAAATGTCCAGAAAAATCACTGCCGGGTCCCAGAACAACAGCTGTTCCTTGGACACCGTAGCGTGGGGGGTGCCTGGTTTGCCCTTGTCCAGTTCGCCAGCTGCGTTTTGGGCATTGACGAACGCAAAGGGCGCATACGCCGGTTCTGTCGATGCAAACCCATGGCCGCCGCGCATGGCCACGCCCCCGATATAGACGCTGGGTCGCTTTCCCAAGGGAATGCTTGATGTCCGGTTTTCAAGGTCGGCCTGCAGGGCATCGAAATAGGCGATCACGGCCGCGGCCCGTTGTTCCAACTTCAGGACTTGACCCATGAGGTGCAACGTCTGGTTGAGTTCGTTCCGGCCATGGGTCAGGTTGCCGTAGCCCAATCCGACCACCGGTATACCGGTCTTGGCCTCAAGGGCTTCCGATCCACCGTCCCTGGCTGCAAAGACCTTTAGAATCACCTGGGGTTGCGGGTTCAGGGCCACGATGCGCTCCGGACTGTCATGGCCCCGGAATTCGCCGAACAAAGGCAGCTCCTTGAGTCTCGGGTGGGCCAGGGCGTACGGGCGGGCGTCTCCGGTAAAAGGCAGCCCGCCTTTTTCGGCGCTGTCCACCCCCACGACACGCTCCTGGGCCTGCAGATAGACCAGTAGTCGGAGGCAG
>JAWOIA010000037.1:0-2904 GCA_046484885.1 Desulfosarcina sp.
TACAGCACCTCACAATTTGATGTATACATTACACATATACATCATGCCTCTGTTTTGTCAAGGCCACCGGTGAATTGAGCGGCGCGCGGCGGGATCGCCCGGGAAAGTGGCTGCGACGCAGTTCGCGTCCGATTGAATTTTGGGTTCGCCAATGTCGCTACTGTACGGTGTGCAGTTCTTCACGGACGACCCGGCGAACAACCTCTTCGAGGGGCTGTTCCTGACGTTCCATATAGGCTCGGAGGGCATTATTGAGCATCGTCTGGAAATTACCGCCACCTTTGTTGTGACAGAGTAGGGCGATAATGTGGATTCAGTAGATCACCGCTATCAAAAACAGCCCTTGCGGCGGCGCCGTGGGGCCGGCACGGCAGCGGTCCTTTGCCTGCAAAATAGCGCCGACATCCCGGACCGTCATTTTATCCAGCCCCACTTCCACCAGCGTCCCGACAATGTTTCTGGCCATGAAGCGTAAAAACCCGTCGGCCTGGATATCATAGATCAGACGGCCGTCGGCGGACAGCGCCAGGCTGGAATCGGTTACGGTTCTGACGCTGTGGCTGCGAGGGCTGCCGGCGCCCTCAAAGGCCTTGAAATCGTGGGTGCCCAGCAGGGCTTGGGCGGCCTGGGCCATGGCCGCCGTTTCCAACACCCCCATCTCCACCATTATTTTCGTGGATATCCTGCAGCGGATCCGCGTCGGCGACCTCATGGCCAGTGTCCAACCGGTGGCGGAGATGAAATCCCGGCGCCGGGAGCCAGGGAGCGCTTCGGCCTGAACCCCCGCCGGTCGTTTGACAACGCCACCCCCAGCGCGAACATTTCACCTTGACAAGTCCCCCCCGTTACACTAACAGACTCATTACACGGGAAAATTTTAACCGCGACGGCACTGAATCAGTCAATGTGCGCCCGGCCTGAGCTGGGTCTGTTTTCTACCGCCCCTTCCTCCTGTTTCGATTTTGGACCGTTCAAGCTGTTTGTGCCCTGCTAGGATAACGTGCCATGCGTCCCCGCTCGGTTTCCTTTTGTGCTCCGTTTCCACGGTAGAATGAGACTTTCCCAGCAGTTGCCGGTTTGGCTGCTGCAGGTAAATGATCCACCAGGAAGCGTCGATGAAGCAACCACGGCCATCGGAGGCGCAGCCCCGTCGTCAGCGGCGGCGGGCCGACGACCTCGCTTTGCAGGATCTGGTCGCACGCCATCGCATGATCGGCGATCTGGGCCGGATCATCACTTCGGAGATCAACCTCGATCAGCTGTTCGATCTGATCGTCAAACAGATAACCGGGCTGATGCAGTGTGAGACCGGCTCGGTCTTTTTGTACGACGCGCCCACCGATGAACTCTGGTCGATGGTTTCCTGCGATCTACAACAAAACCACATCCGGATCTCATCCCGCTGCGGCATCGCCGGCTGGGTCTTTGCCCACCGCACCCCCCAGATCATCAACCAACCCTACCAGGATCCGCGTTTTTTTTCCGGGGTCGACAGGCAGACCGGCTTTCGAACCCGCAACCTGCTGTGCATTCCGCTGATCAACCGCAACAAGGCCTGCACCGGCACCCTGCAGGTGCTCAACAAGAAGGCGGGGCCCTTTACCGGGCGGGATCAGGAGGTTTTATTGTCAGCCTCCCACTATGTGACCATCGCTTTGGAAAATGCCACCCTTTACGAGGATCTCAAAGCCTTGGATCGGGTCAAGCAAAAGACGATTCACCACCTGTCGCACGAGCTCAAAACCCCCCTGGCGGTACTCAGGGGCAGCTTTGAACTGATCCGCAAACGATTGGCCCCCGAGGCCTTGGCCGCTGTCGAAAAGAGTCTTCAGCGCGGGGTTCGCAGTCTGGACCGATTGACCGAACTGCAGCAAAAGATCGACGACATTCTGACCTACATGAAAACGGCCGGGGAGGTGACCGCCCCGCGCTGGTACGAGCTGCTGAAGGCGTTTGTTGAAGAGATTGAAGCCGCGCACCCGGATGCCGCTTGGCTCGACCATCTCAAAGGGTGCATCAACGCCGCTGTTTGCCGGCAGCCGTGCAAGGAGTGGCTGGATGTCGGCCGCGTGCTGGCCGACGTCTGTGAATCGGTACGCGCGGTGCTCGATGCCAGGGACCTGTGTCTGATGCAGCAGTTCGATTCGGGCGCGCGGGTGTGCACCGACCGCTCGGTGCTGGAAAAGGTCTGCTGTGGGCTGCTCAAAAACGCCATTGAAAACACCCCCGATGAGGGGTGCATCGAAATCCGGGTTCAAAACAATTGCGATGCGGTGAGCATCGAATTTTGCGATCACGGCATTGGAATCGCCCCGGCGCATCAAAAAATGATCTTTTCGGGGTTTTTCCCGACCCAGGCAACCGAGGCCTACGCTTCCAAAAGCCCCTACCTCTTCAACGCCGGCGGGGCCGGCGTGGATCTGCTGCGCATCAAAACCTTCGCCGACCAGCTCGGCTTCAAAGTCGATTTTGAAAGCCGACGCTGTCCGGGCCTGGAGCGGGCGGACGGGGCGTGTCCGGGCAAAATATCCGCCTGTTCCGTTATTGCCCAGCGGTCGGAATGCCTGGATCACGGTGGCAGCACCTTTCGCGTCAGCTTTGCGGCTGCAGCCGGCTAGGATGCCGTCCTTGCGGTTCAGGCTGATGGGCAATTTGACGAGGTCCGATCAAGATGCCCGCTAATTTCCAATACCCCGTTTTGGAAATCCTGCATGAGAGCGAAGCCACGCGCGTCTGCCGGTCGCGCGACGATCAGGACCGTCCCGTCATCCTCAAGTGCTCCAGATGTCCCGATTCGGCGCGGGACGTCGAGGACTATTACCGCGAATATTCCATCACGCGCTCGCTGCAGCGTCTTCCCGGGGTGATCGCGGCCTATGGGCTGGACGATCATCGCGGCAGCTT
>JAWOIA010000110.1:0-66464 GCA_046484885.1 Desulfosarcina sp.
CCATTTCCGGCTCAGCGGCGAGGTCTTCCTGTGCCGGCATGTGTTCGGACGCGTGCGGTTGAAAAGTGCTCAGCGCCACCGCTGGGTGACCCTGCGATCCCTGAGCCGCCTGCCCCTGCACAAAGCCAATCATAAATTCATGCAAGCCCTGCAGGCCGCCGTGCTGGCCGAAACGGACGACGGCCCGGCCAGCGGGCCGTGATGGTCGCCACGCCCGCGCAACGGCTATTTGCCGGTCGATCCACATCCGGCGGAAGGCTGGCACGGGGTGATGTCCAGCCGGGTGGCGACAACCCGGGTGATGACCGCCACCACCGGCCGCGCCGCCGACCAGATGCGGGATATGGCAATCGAGACGGCAAACCCCAGCAAAAATCCCGCCAGGCCGAAAATGGCACTTTGACCGCCGCCGGAGCCGGCAATCCCACCGGAAAGCGCTGCGCCCGTGAAAGCGCCGACCAGCATCCCCAAAACAGGCACCAGATAGAGCACCGCCATGCGGGCCAGCAACGTTTGCGAGGCGATGGTCAGCATCACCCGGTCACCCGCCACCGCGCCGGCCTGGTTGATCGCCGGCAGGCCGGGCCCGGCCGGCCGCCGGTCCCGGCACTGGCACGCGGCGCCGCACCCCCCGCTTGCCTGGCTATTTTCAGCCACAACCGTCGCCCGGTCGCCGTCTTTTATCTCAACCACCCAGCCAATGGTCTGAGCCATGATGATCCTCCCTGCGACTTTAGGGCCTCGGAAAAAAATATTTCCACATCTTGCTTGTCTGTTGGCCCGTCACCGGCGTTACATCCGGCGCCACCTATCCCGATAGGCGCCGACGGATGGGCCTGGGTGCCGAACCAAAATCCGGCGCCATATTGTGGAATTATTTCTTACCGCGACCCTTATTTCCAGCGGCTGTGTCCATCCATCATCGGATCACCCCGCCACCGCCATCAATCGTCGTTGCAGTGCGTCGACCGCGGTAATCGGCGCCTCGCAGGCACCCTGGCGGCAGACATATACCGCCGCCCCGCCCCCGAGAGCCGTTTTACCCGCCAAAACAGCCGTTTGGCCCGACAACCGGGCCACCTGGGAAGGCGTTGCCAGCATCACCAGACTGCCGGGCAAAAAGGCCCTTCTCAAGCGGGCGCCAAAAGACACACCATCAGCCGTTGACGGCAAAACGGCAATGAATTGGGGCGGAGGGTGTAAAAAGTCATCCGCGACAGCCGCCATCTCAGCCAATGCCGACGCTTCGGTCTCCAAGACAGCCGAAAAGGCGGTCAAGCCCTTCTTTGCCCGCTGGTGATAGGACGGATCCAGCGTCAGGTCATACAGCCGCAGCAGGTTGTTCAACGCCACCGCGTTACCCGAAGGAAGCGCGCCGTCAAAACACGGTTTCGCCCGGGCGATCATCATTTCGTGATCGTCGGCCGTCATAAAGAAACCGCCCTTTTCGCGGTCCTCGAAACGATCGGCCAACACCCGGTCCAGGGCAAGCGCCTGATCGAGCCAGCGGATATCAGCCGTCACACTGAACAGATCCAGCAAGCCGGCCGTAAAGAATGCGTAATCCTCAAGATAGCCGCCGCCGCCGGCTGCACCATCCTTGTGGCTCCTGGCCAGCCGGCCGCCCGCAACCAGGTTTGCCAGGATAAAATCCGCCGCCTTTGCGGCCCGCAGGATGTAACCCGGGTTGTCACAGGCAAACCCGGCCCGGGCAAAAGCGGAAATCATCAGTCCATTCCAGGCGGCAAGAATTTTTTCATCTCGCAGGGGTGCGGGGCGTTTTTGACGCTGCTGGTAAAGCAGCGCGTTGATTCGACGGATGGCGGCCGCCAGGTCACCAAGCGGCATCTTCAGCCCATTGGCCGCAGCGTCCAGGCGATGCGCCCAATGCAGGACGTTGCGCCCCTCGTAATTCCCACCTGCCGTTACTCCATAAACGGTGGCTGCGATGGCGGCGTCGCCCGGGCCAAGAACCGCCTCAAGCTCATCCCGGGTCCAGGTGAAATAATACCCTTCCTCTGGTTGCCCGGAGGGTGCGAGCGTGTCGGCATCGGTAGCCGAAAAAAAAGCCCCCTCCGCGGCGGTCATTTCGCGCCCGACGTAATCCAGGGTCGCGCAGGCGGTCTGCCGGAAACGTTCATTTGCGGTCACCTGCCATCCCTCGATGTAGGCCGGCACCAGCAGCGCGTTGTCGCAAAGCATTTTTTCAAAGTGAGGGACCAACCATTGCCTGTCGGTGGAATAGCGATGGAAACCACCGCCGACCTGGTCGTTCATCCCGCCGGCTGCCATCTTTTCAAGGGTCAAGACGGCCATGTCGCGCGCTTCCCGGTCAGCCATTCGCCGGTAGTGTCGCAACAACAGGCGCAACGGCAGGGAACTGGGAAACTTGGGCGCCCCGGCGATGCCGCCATAGCGTGCATCGAAGCGGTCTTTGGCGGCGGCGACGGCACGGGCCGCTGCCGAACCCGTTGGCAGCGCCCCCCCATCCGCCGGTACCAGCATCTGCCGCACCACCGTGGAAAGTTCGCCGGCTGATTGCACCACCTGATCACGCCGTTGGTCCCACGCCTGACGAATTTTCTTCAGCAGGGTCAGAAAGCCCACGGATGATCCCCGATCACCGTCACGGGCGGGGAAATAAGTGCCCCCGAAAAAAGGCTCACGCTCCGGGGTGAGCCACACCGTCATGGGCCACCCGCCCCGACCGGAAATGGCCTGGACAGCGCTCATATATACGGCATCCACGTCGGGCCGCTCTTCACGATCCACCTTGACGGCCAGATAGTGGTCGTTGATATAGCGCGCAATCGCTTCATCCTCGAAGGACTCCCCCTCCATGACATGGCACCAGTGGCAAGTGGAATACCCCACCGAGAGCAGAACCGGCCGATCGAGCCGCCGGGCAGCCTCGAAGGCGTCATCGCCCCAGGGATACCATTCCACGGGATTGTGGGCATGCTGCAGCAGGTAGGGGCTGCTTTCCAGAAACAACCGGTTGGTGTAAATCGGCCGCCCCTGGTCATCCAGATGACGGGTGCGGGGGCGGTAGCCATCCCCGCGCGCGATCCATTTAGCTTTGATTGGGTCTGACCGATCCATGACTGCCACCCCCCTGAGTCTATACCGCAACGCCACCCTACCGTAACCATAAGAACCGAGAGGTTATTTTCAATGCGTGGGACCACTCGCGCTCGAGAGGGGACCAAGGGTTGGTGGGTATAAATTCGGTGACCGTTGTTTAGACCAGCGTTTCCTGAGTCGGTACGCGGCCCTTGCCGCTTCGCAAGGAGGGGCGGCCCTGCCATTGTGGGGTAGTGTGGCAGGGCCGCCAAGGGTGGAGGATGGATATGGTACTAAGGGGTAAATGAAAGATAAACAGCCGACCCGATCCTGTCAAGGAAAAAAAATGCTACATTGTAGTATTTTCAGCCGCCCGCCTCCCGCCGCCATTTCGACCTGCCCGGACCGGGGGGTGACGGATTGACCTGCAAGCCCTAATCGCCGGCATGGGGCAGCAGTTCGATAGGATCCCCGCAGACGATCTCGCCCCCCCGGATGACCCGGGCGAACACCCCCTCGCGGGGCATGATGCAGTCGCCGGTCTGGTAATAGATGGCGCACGGCTTGTGGCAGGTTTTGCCGATTTGTGAAACCGCGACGATCACGGCGCCTCCCAGTTTGACCCGTGAACCCACCGGCAGATGCGTCCAGTTGACACCGGTGGTGACTACATTTTCGGCAAAATCCCCGAAATCCACCACCAGCCCTTTTTGACGGGCCGCGTCGATGCTTTCCAGTGCCAGAAAACTCACCTGGCGATGCCAGGGCCCAGCGTGGGCATCCCCTTCCAGACCGTGGTTTTCAACCAGCGTGGCCCGTTCCACGACGGTTTTACGGGTCCCCTTTTTGCGACTGACGGCAATGGATATGATCTTCACGAGGCCTGCCTGGTGATGAGGTAAAGTCCATAGGTAGCTAACAGGTCCGGCCAAAAGCGCACAATTCTGCCGGAGCGGTCCCGCCGATCGGTGTTGATAGCGACCTCTTTCAAAATTTTGAACCCCACCTGCTGGGCGTACCTTCTGAAATCGGCCAGTGTGATCACCCGGATGTTGGGGGTGTTGTGCCACTGGTAGGGCAGCTGCGGCGTCACAGGCGCGTGGCCCGTCAACGCCAGCATCAGCCGCACCCGCCAGTGGCTGAAGTTGGGAAAACTGACAACGCTGTGGCGGCCGATACGCAGCATCTCCCGGATCAGGGTTGCCGGTTCGTAAATTTGCTGGAGCGTCTGGGCCAGAATCACAAAATCGAACGCATGGTCCGGATAATCCCCAACCTCTTCATTGATGTCCCCCTGCAGCACGGTCACGCCCCGCTCGATGCAACGGGCCACGCAGTCCTCGTCAATGTCGATGCCGGTGCAAACCGCATTTTTACGGTTTGCCAAATAGTGAAGCAGGGCACCGTCTCCGCACCCCAGCCCCAGCACGCGGGCGCCCCGGGGGATCCAGGATGCCACCAGCTGGAGGTCGTAGCGGATTCCGTTATTTTCCGTTGTCACCAGCCAAAAATCCTTTCATGATACCGCACAGGCGGTCGCTGGGCAGCAGAAAGGCATCGTGGCCCCACTGGGCCTCGATTTCGCAGAAGCTCACCGCCAGGTCATTTTTCTTCATGGCTTTGACCATGGCCCGGGACTGGTAGGTCGGGTAAAGCCAATCCGAGGTAAAGGCAACCACCAGAAACCTGGCCCGGGCGCGGGCAAAAGCCGCCACCGCCGACCCGGAGCCATAATGCCGTTCAAGATCGAAGTAATCCGCAGCTTTGGTGATGTAGAGAAAGGCGTTGGCGTCAAAGCGGTCGACAAACTTGCGCCCCTGATAGCGCAGGTAGCTCTCCACCTGAAAATCCGCATCGAAATTGAAGGAAAAGTCAGTCTTGTCCTGGAGCCGCCGGCCGAACTTGAGCCGCATGGATTCGTCGGACAGATAGGTGATGTGTCCGATCATCCGGGCTAAGGCCAGCCCCAGGTCCGGTTTTTTACGACCGTGGTAATCCCCCCCGTTCCAGTTGGGATCGGCCATAATGGCTTGCCGGGCCACCTCGTTAAAGGCAATGGCCAGGGCGCTGTGACGGGTGGTGGTGGCCAGCAACACGGCCGACCCAACCATCTCCGGATAGCGCACACTCCACTCCAGCGCCTGCATCCCCCCGATGGATCCGCCGATGACCGCATGCAGGCGCTTCACCCCCAGGTGGTCCATCAGCGCTTTCTGGGCCGCCACCATATCGCCGATGGTGACCACTGGAAAGTTCAATCCGTAGGGCTTGCCGGTGCTCGGATCGACGGAGACAGGGCCGGTTGATCCCATGCAACTGCCCAGGATGTTGGAACAGACCACGAAATAGCGGTTTGTATCGATCCCTTTGCCCGGGCCGACCATGAAATCCCACCAGCCCGGCTTATCGTCGCTGTCACTGTGGGTGCCGGCAACATGGGCGTCGCCGGACAGAGCATGCAAAACCAGTATGGCATTGGTGCGGTCGGCATTGAGGCGGCCGCACGTTTCGTAGGCGATCGTCACCGGGCCCAGGCTTGCGCCACAGGCCAGCGTCATGCATGCCGGCGGTTGGGCAAAGGTGTGCGCCTGCTTTTCAACCCGCCCCACTGACACGCCCCGTTGACCGTGCTGGGTATATTCACTCATGATCGATCGGGTCCAGCTGGGCCTTGAAGACCGCACAGGTTCGGCAAAACTTCATCTTCTCCGGCCAGGAGCCGTGAACCATCCCGTTGCAGATGGTACCGTTGACGAACCAGCACAGGTCACCACTGGAAAACTCCCAGGCCGGACACCGGTCGCGCTGCTCATGGGGACAGGAGCGAGCGTCCCAGCACGGTTCGATCCTATCTCCCCCGCCCGCTTTGCGGCGGAGCAGGAAATAGAGATGACGCTCCACATGGACGGGAATCGATCGCCAGCCCTGCTCGTAGCTGTGGATGGCCTTGATGGAGGTTCCCAGGAGCTGGGCCATTTGTTTCTGAGTCTTCTTCAGTTTTTTGCGCAGTGCGCTGAACTCTTTGACATCCATGGCTCTCGGGTTCGGTTTGAAGGTCTCTTTAAAGTAGACGGTCTCGTAAAAAGTCAATTTAGAGTGCCATTGAGGGTTTCGGGGGAAGGAGCGATTTTGGGGAAGGCGTTAAAAATTGCAAGCTGTTTGAGGAGCTTGCGACGAGTTCTTGCAATTTAGCCGCCACCAAAATCGCGCCCCGAAACCCCCACGAAGCGAAAAATTCGACTTTTTTACGAGCGCATCAATGATTAGAAAGCGAGAAATTTATTGGACAATGATGTGATTCGAGTCGCCGATCCCGAGATCGCCCAAATCATTGCCGACGAAGTGATGCGCCAGCAGTCTCAACTGGAGTTGATCGCCTCGGAAAATATCGCCAGTCCGGCCGTCATGGCGGCACAGGCCAGCATCCTGACCAACAAGTACGCCGAAGGCTACCCCCAAAACCGCTATTACGGGGGGTGCGAGGTCGTTGACCGCGCCGAACAACTGGCCATCGATCGGGCCATGGCCCTTTTCGGGTCTGAAAGCGCCAACGTGCAGCCGCACTCCGGCTCCCAGGCCAACATGGCCGCCTACTTTGCCCTGCTCGATCCCGGCGACTCCATACTGGCCATGGACCTGACCCACGGCGGCCACCTGACCCACGGGGCCAGGGTCAGCTTTTCCGGGCGGTTTTTCAACTTCGTTCACTACGGTGTGACCCGGGAGACCGAAACCATCGACTACGAGCAGGTGGACCACCTGGCCAGGCGGCATCGGCCCAAGATGATCGTGGCCGGAGCCAGCGCCTACCCCCGCTTTATCGATTTCGAGGCCTTGGCGGGGATCGCCCGATCGATCGGTGCACGGCTGATGGTGGATATGGCGCACATTGCCGGGCTGGTGGCGGCCGGGGTGCACCCCTCACCGGTTCCGCATTGCGACGTGGTCACCTCCACCACCCACAAGACCCTGCGCGGCCCCCGCGGGGGGTTGATTCTTTCCAGGAAGGCCCACGCCAAAAAGATCAACAGTCAGGTGTTTCCGGGCATTCAGGGCGGTCCGTTGATGCACGTCATCGCCGCCAAGGCGGTGGCCTTCAAGGAGGCGCTGGGGGCTCCGTTCAGGCAATATCAGCAAACCGTCGTGGCCAATGCGGCCGCCTTGGCTGAAACGCTCAAAGATCGTGGTTTGGACCTGGTTTCCGGCGGCACCGACAACCATCTCCTGCTGCTGAAACTAACCCGGCTGGGCGTCAGCGGCCAGGAAGCCGAGGGGGCTCTGGGGCGCGCCGGCATCACCGTGAATAAAAACGCCGTTCCCTTTGAAACCCGAAGCCTGCAGGTGACCAGCGGCATCCGCATCGGCACCCCCTATGTCACCAGCAGGGGAATGCGGGCCGAGCAGATGACGATCATCGGTGGCCTGATCGCCGATGTTTTGTATCACCCGCAGCGCGCTTCCCTGCTCAAACAGACCCGGGATCGGGTGAAGGCCTTATGTGATGCGTTTCCCCTCTACCCGCAGGTAAATGATCCGTTGACTCCGAGGAAGCATTTGTAATGGCTCAAACCAGCGGCGGCAAACGAAGCGACTATCTCTCCTGGGATGATTACTTCATGGCCGTGGCCCTGCTTTCGGCCCAGCGCAGCAAAGACCCCAACACCCAGGTGGGCGCCTGTATCGTCAATCGTCAAAAGCGCATCGTCGGGGTCGGGTACAACGGCTTTCCGACCGGCTGCTCCGACGACACCCTGCCCTGGTGCCGTGAGGGGGGCTTTTTGGAGACCAAATATCCCTATGTCTGCCATGCGGAGCTCAACGCTGTTTTGAACAGCGTTCCGGGCAACCTCAGCGGCTGCACCATTTACACGGCGCTGTTTCCCTGTAATGAGTGCGCCAAGGTTATTATCCAGGCGGGTATCAGCGCGGTGGTGTACCTGTCTGACAAGTATGCCGACACCGATTCCGTCCGCGCTGCCAGACGCATGTTCGATCAGGCCGGTGTGGTCCCGCGACAGTTGGTGCCGGCCACGCCGGTGGTAACCATCCGGTTGACGGAAAATGGGTGATGCCCGAAGGATGGTATTATCCGGGAGGAGGCCAACGTTACTAAGTTGAGCGTTTCCCATTTTGGTATCTTTTAAATGCAAAAGCATGCATGGAGGTCAGTTGCGTTTGGGCCACCAAAATGGAAACCCCTCCGGGATTGCCGATCTCACCGCATCTACGGTGTCAGATGCCTTCGCGCATAGCCGACCATAGCGCAAAGCCATCTTCCTTGGTTCTGCGGCAAGCTCGACAATCGCTCAACTTAGTTAGTGTCCATCCATAAACGGTTATTTCGCCCGATATCTGCGTTATGCTTAAAATTTTATCCTCGGAATATCAACTATATGCCTGTGGTAAAATTTTTCGCATGCCTTGATCTCGACCAAAATTCCTCGTTTCTGGATGGACACTAGTTACCTGACCAGCGGGAGGGGATTGCATGAAATGTCCATTTTGCGGGGAGCTTGACAACAAAGTCATCGATTCACGGGTCAGCAAGGACGGCAATGCGATTCGGCGCCGGCGGGAGTGCATCGATTGTACCCGGCGCTTCACCACGTACGAATACATTGAAGATATTCCCATCATGATCATCAAGAAGGATGGCCGACGGGAGGTGTTCAGCCGCGAAAAGGTGGGCGCCGGCATTCTCAAGGCGTGCCAGAAGCTGGACATCAGCATGAATGTGATCGAGGAGTTCATTGACGACCTGGAACGGGACCTGCGGGAGACCGGCGAAAAGGAGATTCCCTCCAGTGAAATCGGCGAGCGGGTCATGGGTAAATTGCACACGCTCAATGATATCGCTTATGTCCGCTTCGCGTCGGTCTACCGCGAATTCAAGGATGTGAACGACTTTGTGTGTGAACTGAAGCGGCTGCTGAGCCATCCGGCCAGGTAGATGGGTATTTAGTGACCATCCACGTTTCTGGATGGACACTGTTTACGGCGCAACGGGTCCAAGGGAAAGCATGGGATTCATGGGTGACAGCCAATACATGCAGCAGGCTCTGGAGCTGGCTGCAAAGGGCCGCGGCTGGACCTCTCCCAACCCCATGGTGGGGGCGGTGGTGGTGGCTGCGGGCCGGGTCGTCGGCCGGGGGTATCATCAGCGCGCCGGTGGCCCGCATGCCGAAGTCAACGCCATCGATGATGCGGGGGATGAGGCTGCTGGGGCTACCCTGTATGTCAACCTGGAGCCTTGTAACCACTTCGGCCGCACCCCGCCCTGCACCCGCAAAATAATCGATGCCGGGATCCGGCGGGTGGTGGTGGCCATGGCCGACCCCAACCCCGGCGTCACCGGCGGCGGCAGCGCGTCCCTGCGGGAACGGGGCATCGACGTAACCACCGGCGTTTGTGAAAAGGAGGCGCGCTGCCTCAACGAATATTTCATCAAATGGACCACCACCGGCAGACCCTTTGTGATCGTCAAATGCGCGTCTACGCTGGATGGGCGCATCGCCACCCGCAGCGGTGACTCGCGCTGGGTTTCCGGACCGGCCTCCCGCCGGTTCGTGCATTGGATGCGCCACGGGGTCGACGCTATCCTGGTGGGAGTCGCGACCGTAAAAAAGGACGACCCCAGTCTCACCACACGCCTGGAAGGGGTGTGCGGATCCGATCCGATTCGCATCATTTTGGACACCCATCTCTCCATCTCCCCGGCGGCAACGATGCTGCACCAGGTTTCCCCAGCGCCCACCTGGGTGGTCTGCGGGCCGCAGGCGCCGGCCGATCGCCGGGCGGCCCTGGAACACAGCGGTGCGCGGGTGATCGGCCTCCCCCTGCAGGGCGGGCGCATCGACCTGCCGATGCTGATCGGAACGATCGGTGCCATGGGGGTCACCAGCCTGCTGATCGAGGGGGGGGGCACCGTCATCGGTTCAGCTTTCGCGGCCCGTATCGTGGACAAGGTATGCCTGTTTTATGCGCCTAAAATTTTAGGGGGCGACGACGGCGTTCCCATGTGCCGGGGGTCGGGGCCGGAGACGATGGATCAGAGCATTCCCATCCACGATCTGTCGGTGTCGCGCTTCGATGACGATGTTTTGCTCCAGGGTTATCTCACGCCCTGGCGCTGAATTGACATGTGATGTTTTTTCCTTGAATCTGCGGCAAGCTCGACAATCGCTCAACTTAGGATTATTTTAACCGCCATGTTCACTGGAATCATTGAAGGGTTGGGCACCATCAGCGCCGTCGATACGGTCGGTCTGGGCTGCCGTCTTTCCATTGCCTCCGATTTCGATTTGGCGGGGACACGCATTGGTGACAGCATTGCCGTCAACGGCGCCTGCCTGACCGCGGTGGCGCTTCAGGGCCGTCGTTTTGCCGTTGATGTCTCCCCTGAAACCTTGCAGCGGAGTGTGTTGGGAAAAATCAAACCCGGCGAGCGGGTCAATCTGGAGCGGGCCTTGCGGCTTTCCGACCGCCTGGATGGCCATCTGGTCTCCGGGCATGTGGACGGCATCGGTTTTCTGAGAGAGAAAAAACACCGGGGCAACGCCGTTATGGTCACCTGCAGCGTCCCGGAATCCCTGGCGCGTTACATGATCGAAAAAGGGTCGGTGGCGGTCGACGGAGTCAGCTTGACCATCAACCGCTGTGACCGATCCTCCTTTGCCGTCAGCCTGATTCCTCTTACGGCCGGTGTTACCACCATCGGTTTGAAACGGGTGGGGGACGCCGTTAACATCGAGGCCGACATGATCGGAAAATATGTGGAGCGCTTTCTTCTGTGGCGCGGCGAAAATCGGCCGCAGGAAGCCAAGGGAGCCGGCGGCATTGATGCGGCATTCCTGGCCAAATCCGGTTTTATTTGATATGGACACCCAACGCACCCCGTTGCGGCGGGCGGTTTGGCCGCCCGCTTCCCGGCGGTGCCCTGCGCGGCCGCTTTCGGGTGACGCTAAGGACCCTCTGCAGGAGACTTGTACACCATGCCCAAAATTACCATTGACCAGGCCATCGAAAATATCCGTGCCGGCAAAATGGTCGTCCTGGTCGACGATGAAGACCGGGAGAACGAAGGCGACCTGACCATGGCGGCGGAAAAAGTAACCCCCGAGGCCATCAATTTCATGGCCAAATACGGTCGCGGCCTGATCTGCCTCTCGTTGACCGCCGAACGATGCGCCCGGCTCAACCTGCCCATGATGGTGCAGAACAATACCAGTCCATTTGAAACCGGATTCACCGTCTCCATTGAAGCCAGATGCGGGGTTACCACCGGTATTTCCGCCGCAGACCGGGCCACCACCATCGCCACCGCCGTGGCCGACGATGCCAAACCCGGTGACCTGACCCGGCCCGGGCACATTTTCCCGTTGCGGGCCCGCGACGGGGGGGTCATGGTGAGAGTGGGGCAGACCGAAGGCAGCTTGGACCTGGCACGTCTGGCCGGACTCAAACCGGCGGGGGTGATTTGCGAAATCATGGACGAAGACGGAACCATGGCCCGGATGCCTGCGCTGGAAAAATTCAGCCAACGGCACGGCATCGGCATTTGCACCATCGCCGACCTGGTGGAGCATCGCATTCGGACGGAGAGCTTTGTTCATCGTGCCGCCGAGGCCCTAATTCCCACCTTGCACGGTGGTGACTTCAAAATGATCGCCTTTGAAAATGATTTGGACAACCTTACCCACATCGCCCTGGTCAAAGGGGAGATCGATCCAGAGCGAGCGACCATGGTGCGCGTGCACTCGGAATGTATGACCGGGGATATCTTTGGCTCCATGCGCTGTGACTGCGGCGACCAGCTGCACAAAGCCATGGCCATGGTGGCTCAAGAGGGGGCCGGGGTGATCCTCTACCTGCGCCAGGAGGGCCGCGGCATCGGACTTATCAACAAGCTCAAAGCCTATGAGCTGCAGCGATGCAAGGGCATGGACACGGTCGAGGCCAACCTGAAGCTGGGGTTCAAGGATGATATGCGAGACTATGGTCTCGGCGCCCAGATGTTGGTGGACATTGGTGTCCGCAAGATGCGGTTGTTGACCAACAACCCCAAAAAGATGGTCGGGCTTCAGGGCTATGGTCTCAGTGTGGTGGATCAGGTGCCGATCGAGGTCGAGCCCAACGAATACAACCGCTGTTATCTCGAGTGTAAAAAACTAAAAATGGGCCACATGCTGCATCTGGACCTGACCCAAAACCATCAATGAGAAGAGGAAACCCATTGCATGCCCAATATTATCGAAGCCGGCCTGATTGCCAAAGGGAAACGGTTCGGCATCATCGCCAGCCGTTTTAACGATTTCATCACCGACAGACTGGTGGGCGGAGCGCTGGACGCGTTGATCCGCAGCGGTGCCCAGGACGCCGACATCGATGTTGTCAAAGTGCCCGGTGCGTTTGAGATTCCCATGTTGGCCCAACGCATGGCCAAAAAAAAGAAGTATCATGCCATCATCTGTTTGGGGGCTGTTATTCGTGGTGCCACACCCCATTTTGACTACGTGTGCGCCGAAGTCTCCAAGGGGATCGCCCAGGTCGGAATGGAGACCCACGTGCCCGTCATCTTCGGCATTGTCACCACGGACACCATCGAGCAGGCCATCGAGCGGGCCGGCACCAAGGCGGGCAATAAAGGCTGGAGTGCGGCCGTGTCGGCCATTGAGATGGCCAACCTGGTGGAGACGGTGGACCGGGCCTGAGCATGGGAACCCGTCGCTTAGCCAGAGAGCAGGCCTTGCAGGTCCTGTTTTATATGGACATGCAGGGGGAGCCACCCCGGGACCCCGTTGGCCTGTTTCGCAGCTGTTTTACCCACGATCGACCCACGGAGCCCTTTTTGGACCTTCTGGTTGAGGGGGTGCAAGACAACCGCAAGCGAATCGATGCGCTAATCGAGCAGTTCTCGAGCAACTGGAAGCTTTCCCGCATGTCCGGTGTGGATCGTAACGTTTTGCGCATTGCCGTTTTCGAATTGCTCTTTTGTGCCGATATTCCTTCCAAAGTCTCCATCAACGAGGCCATCGATGTGGGTAAACGCTTCGGTACCGAAGAGTCCGGCGCCTTTATCAATGGCATTCTGGACGGCATCTGGCAGGCCATGCAGAAAAACGAGGTGATCGGTGTTCCGAAAGATGCCGGATAGACGGCTCCCATGGGAGAGCGGCGCAGCGATTTGACGGTTGTGACAGAACCAAACCTTTTTGTCAGTCAGGAGGCGTGCAGTGATTATCCGACAAATGGCTTTAGGCCCCATTCAGGCCAACTGTTTCATCCTGGGGTGTGAGGAGACACGCCAATCCGTGGTCATCGACCCCGGCGACGATACCGACCGCATTCTCAAGAGTCTGGCCGGTGACCGGTTGAGCGTCGTTCATATCATCAACACCCATGGTCATTTTGACCACGTCAGCGCCAACAAACGGCTCAAGGCGGTGACCGGCGCCGGCATCCTGATCCATCGCGCCGACGCCCCCATGCTCAGCCAGTTGTCGGCAACCGCGGCGGCTTGGGGCATGGCGGCTGAAGACTCACCGAAGGCCGACCGGCTGCTGGAAGATGGGGATGTGATCACCTTCGGCGACCACGCCCTGACCGTGCTGCACACCCCCGGGCACACTCCCGGCGGGATCAGCCTTTACGTGGAATACCCCCAGGCGGAGACGGTAAAAAAAGCGGTCTTTGTGGGAGATACCCTCTTTGCCGGCTCCATCGGCCGAACCGATTTTCCCGGCGGCAGCTACGACACCCTGATCAACAGCATCCGCAGCAAGCTCTTCACCCTGGATGACGGGGTCACGGTCTATCCGGGGCACATGGGCAACACCAGCATTGGCGTGGAAAAGCGAACCAACCCATTCTGCGGTATGGGATAATGTGCGTCGGGATTCGGTTCGTCGGCACATCGGTGGTGCGGTTACGGTGATCCGAAACTAACCTATTTCCCATGGAAGCCCGGTAACTCCAGCATGCCGCTATCCATCAAACGAAAAGAGACGCGCCGGATCATGCTGGGCGGCGTTGCCGTGGGCGGTGGCGCACCCATCAGCGTCCAGTCCATGACCAACACCAAAACCGGTGATGTTCAGGCGACGGTCCAACAGATTCAACAGCTGGCCCAAGCCGGCTGCGACATCGTCCGGGTAGCGGTTCCGGACCTGGCGGCCGCGGATGCCATTGCCCGGATCAAAAAACAGATTGCCATTCCCCTGGTTGCAGATGTTCATTTCGACTACCGTCTGGCCCTTGCCTCGGCCCAGCGGGGCGCCGACGGCCTGCGCTTCAACCCGGGCAACATCGGCAGTCGCAAAAAAATCAAGGCTCTGGTCGACTGTGCCAAAGACCATCAGATCCCCATTCGCATCGGCGTCAACGCCGGTTCGTTGGAAAAGGATATTCGTGAGGCGGACCAAGGGGTTACCGCCGCGGGTATGGTAAAAAGCGCCCTGCGGCATGTCGCCCTGCTGCGGGATTTCGATTTTCATGAGATCAAGATCTCCATCAAAGCCTCCGACGTGACCCGGACCCTCGAGGCCTACCGGCTCTTGTCCCAACAGACCGAGCTGCCCCTTCACGTGGGAGTTACCGAGGCCGGTTCACTCTATTCCGGCATCGTCAAATCGGCCCTGGGGATCGGGACCTTGCTGGCCGAGGGCATCGGGGACACCTTGCGGGTTTCGCTCACCCGCGACCCGGTTGAAGAGATCCGGGTGGGCTATGAAATCCTGAGGGCTCTGGACATTCGACACCGCGGGCCGGAAATCATCTCCTGTCCCACCTGTGGACGATGCGAAATCCCCCTGTTTGATATTGTGGAAAGGGTGGAAGCTGCCCTGGCGACCCGTACCATCCCGGTCAAGTTGGCCATCATGGGATGTGTGGTCAATGGCCCCGGCGAGGCCCGGGAAGCGGACATCGGCGTAGCCGGCGGTTGTGGGGTGGGCATCCTGTTCAAAAAAGGCAAGGTGGTCAAACAATTTCCCCAAGACCGGCTGGTGGAAGTGGTTTTGGAGGCCGTGGACGAGTTGGAGCGGCGGATCCAGGAACCGTCAGGAAACCTAACAGAAATCGATCAACACAGCTAGGAAAGAGACATGGGCAAACCACAGACAAACGCCATCTCACCGTCGCGGGAGGAAGATTACCCTGAATGGTATCAGCAGGTCATCAAGGCCGCCGATATGGCCGAGCGGGCCCCGGTGCGCGGCTGCATGGTGATCAAGCCCTGGGGGTACGCCCTGTGGGAGAACATCGTGGCCCGGATGGACCGCCGCTTCAAGGCCACCGGGGTCAAAAACGCCTATTTCCCGCTTTTTATTCCCATCCACTTTCTGGAAAAGGAGGCCCAGCATGTGGAGGGATTCGCCAAAGAGTGCGCCGTGGTCACCCACCACCGCCTGGAGAAGGCGCCCGGCGGCGGTCTGGTCCCCGGTGGCCTCCTGGCCGAGCCCCTGGTGGTGCGTCCGACCTCCGAGACCATTATCGGCGACTCTTTTTCCAAGTGGGTCAGCAGTTATCGGGACCTGCCGCTGCTCATCAACCAATGGGCCAATGTGGTGCGCTGGGAGATGCGGACGCGGATCTTTTTGCGCACCAGCGAATTCCTGTGGCAGGAAGGCCACACAGCCCACGCAACGGACGCTGAGGCTATCGATCGCACCCTGATGATGCTCAAGGTTTACACCCGCATGGTTCAGGACGACCTGGCCATACCGGTTATCGAGGGCAGCAAGACGGCGGCGGAGCGCTTTCCGGGAGCCGTGGATACGTTGTGCATTGAAGCCATGATGCAGGACCGCAAGGCGTTGCAGGCGGGCACGTCTCACTTTCTGGGGCAGAATTTCGCCAAAGCCTCCAATATCCGCTTCCAGGACGAGAATGAAAACGAAGCTTTCGCCTGGACCACTTCCTGGGGGACCTCAACCCGCTTGATCGGCGGCCTGATCATGACCCATGGCGATGACGACGGCGTGATCATGCCCCCTCGGGTCGCCCCGGCCCACGTGGTCTTGCTGCCTATATTCAGGAGCCCGGACGACCGACGGGACGTCATGACCTATGTCGACCGGCTGGCGGCCGCCCTAAGAGCGACGACCTACGCCGGCCGGGATCTGGTGGTTGAAGTCGATGACCGGGATATCGGTGGCGCCCGTGGCTGGGACTGGATTAAAAAAGGCATTCCTGTGCGGGTGGAGATCGGGCCGCGGGATATCGCCCAGGATTCCGTTTCTGTCGCTCGGCGCGATCGACCCCACCGCGATAAAGGCGCCATGAGTCGTGAGGCCTTCGTGGCTCAGCTGCCGGCGATACTGGACGATATCCAGCACCAACTCTTTCAGCGGGCCTGCCGCTTCAGGGACGAGCACACCCGACCGGTCGATGACCGCGGGGATTTTTACGACTGGTTTACGCCCAAAAATTTGCAGAAGCCGGAAATCCACGGCGGATTTGCGCTCGCTCACTGGTGTGGCGACGGCGCCTGTGAAGCCGGGATTAAAGCCGATCTCAATGTCAGCATCCGCTGTATTCCCCTGGATGCGCACCCAGAGCGGGGCTCCTGCATCCACTGCGGCAAAAGCAGTGACCAGCGTGCGGTTTTTGCCAAGGCCTACTGAGGTTATTCCGGGATCTTATCGATATGATTCGAATTACCGACATCCTGGACAGGGTAACCGAAAACCACCCCGATGCGGATGTGGACATTATCGACCGGGCCTACATCTTCTCGGCCCGGGTTCACGACGGTCAAGTGCGCCTGTCCGGCGAGCCCTATCTCTCCCACCCCTTGGAGGTGGCCGGTATCCTGGCGGACATGAAGCTGGATTCGGTGAGCATTGCCGCCGGTTTGCTCCACGATGTCATCGAGGACACCCACGCCACCGATGACGAAATCCAGGAGATGTTCGGCCGTGATGTTTGGCATATTGTCTCCGGCGTCACCAAGCTGAGCAAGCTGCCCTTCAACAGCGCCCAGGCCAGGGAGGCCGAGAGCATCCGTAAAATGCTGCTGGCCATGGCCGACGACATTCGGGTCATCCTGATCAAATTAGCTGACCGTCTGCACAACCTGCGAACCCTCCAATTTCATCACAGTGATGCCAAAAAAAGAAAGATTGCCAGGGAAACCCTGGACATTTATGCCCCAATCGCCTCCCGGCTGGGCATTTACTGGATCAAAAACGAACTGGAAGACCGCTCCTTTCAGGTTCTGAATGTCGAAGCCTACGAAGATATTCGCAGCCGGGTGGATAAAGACAAGGCTGACCGCGAGAATTATGTGGAAACGGTCAAGCGCTATATCCAGAAGAAACTGGATGAGAATCACCTGGCGGCTGAGGTCAGCGGTCGATACAAGCATTATTACAGCATCCACCAGAAGATGCTGAGCCAGAATCTCTCCTTTGAAGAAGTTTACGACATCATCGCCTTTCGGATCATTCTGGAAACGATCCCCCAATGCTATGAAGCGCTGGGGCTCATGCACAGCCTGTGGCGGCCCATCGCCAAGAAATTCAAAGATTACATCGGCATGCCCAAGCCGAACATGTACCAGAGCCTGCACACGACCGTTATCGGCCCGTTTGGGGAACGCATCGAAATCCAGATCCGCACCCATGAGATGGACCGCGTGGCCAAATCCGGGATTGCCGCCCACTGGAGCTACAAAGAAGGCAGGGTCATCGACGAGAATGCATCCAAAACCTTTGCCTGGGTGCAGAATCTGGTGGAAAATCAGGAAGCGTTCAGGGATCCCAATGAATTCCTGGAAAATGTGCGCATCGACCTCTTCCCCGACGAGATCTATGTCTTCACCCCCCAAGGGCAGATCAAATCGTTGCCCAAGGGTGCCACAGCGGTGGATTTTGCCTATTCGATTCACACCGAGGTGGGCGCCCAGTGTGTCGGCGCCAAGGTGAACGGCCGCATGGTCCCGCTAAAGTACGAGCTGCAGACCGGTGAAATCGTGGAGGTGCTCACCAGCAAAGGCCACCACCCCTCAAAGGATTGGCTCAGTTTTGTCAAGACCGTCAAGGCCCGCTCACGGATCCGGCAGTGGATCAAAACCCAGGAAAAGGAGCGCAGTATCTCTCTGGGCCGGGAAATGTGCGAAAAAGCGTTTCGCAAATTCCGTCTGAACTTCAATGCCCTGATCAAAACCGAAGCGATGGCAACGGTTGTGGAGAGCTTCGGTCTAAAGCAAGCCGAGGATCTGATTGCCAGCGTCGGCTATGGCAAGGTGACCCCGCTGCAGATTATTCGGAAGATCACCCCCAAGGAGGAGGTGGACGACAGCGCCTCCTTTTTCAACAAGATCGTATCCAAAGAGAAGAAAAAAAAGGATAAGGGCGGGGTGGTCGTCAAGGGGGTGGATGACATCCTGGTCCGATTCGGAAAATGTTGCCAGCCGGTGCCCGGCGATCCCATCACCGGCTACATTACCCGGGGGTACGGCGTAACGGTGCACCGCACCACCTGTGTCAATGCCATGAAGATGAACCCGGAACGTCAGATCGAGGTCGAGTGGAACCAGGAGATATCGGAAACCTACCCGGTCAGGATCATGGTGCGATCCATTGACCGGGTAGGTTTATTAGCGGACGTGGCGGCCATTATCAGCAAAGGTGGTGCCAATATTCTGAGTGCCAACACGCAGACCCAGGAGAATCAGACCGTGGACAGCTTTTTTACGCTGTCGGTCCAGGGAACGGATCATCTGAACCGTGTGGTCGAGTCGCTCAAACAGGTCAAGCAGGTGCTGACCGTCAAGCGGATGGGCTAGGCTGCTTTGACGACATGGCCCGACTTGATACACTGGGCGCAGACGACAATTTTTCTGACGCGCCCCTTGTGCAGCGCTCGGACACTTTGTAAATTGGGGTTGAAGCGGCGCTTGGTGACGTTGTGGGCGTGGCTGATATTGCTTCCCACCATGGGTTTTTTCCCACATATGGTGCACATTTTGGACATGACTGATGGTCTCCGTTACTGGGTTTGGTGCAATAACGACCGCTTGGTTGCCGGCGGTTTTCAAACTCGCATCAGTTACCTGAATTCGTGGCGGATGTAAAGTCTTTTTAAGCAAGGAAAAGGAAGGCCGCCCGCTTGACCGCGCCGCTGTCGGGGTGGCCGGTCAACAAAAAGAGGGCGAGCCCTGGTCAGGTCCCGCGGCCGCTGCCGACCGGGTCATGGGGAGGCCGGCACTTGCGGTGGCTGCAACTGGGATTGGATCCAGGCTTCACAGTTGGCTAGATAGGTGAGCGCTTCATAGTGGTAGCCCACATCGGGGTAGTTTTCCACCACGGCGCTGAATCGGGCCTTGGCCGCTGCGTAGTTCTTGTTTTTGTAATAGAAGGTCGCCACGTAGAAATCATGACCGCTTAGGCTCTTGTAGCAGACGGCCCGGTCGCGCTTGGCCATGGCGGCATAATCGTCGTCGGGATACTGGTCGATCAGCCGTTGGTAGGCCGCCACGGCCATGGCGGCATTGATCTGGTCCCTGTCGATAGTGTCGATCTGGTTGAAATAGGACCGACCGATCTGATAAATAACATAGGGGACGGCTTCGTTGCGGGGGTGGAGTCGCTCGAACTCCTCGTAGGCGAAGATGGCATCGGCATAGGACCCCAGATTGAAGTAGGCGTCGGCAATTTTCAGCTCCGCCAAAATGGCGTAGCGGGAGAACGGGTACCAATCCCGCAGCTGCTCGAAGGCTGCCACGGCCTTTTTATATTTCCCGGCCTCGAAATAGTCGATACCGTTCTGAACCAGTTCTTCGGCCGACAGCTCCTCCTTGGGCTCGAACCAGGCGCAGCCGGATCCAACCAGCCATAGACACAGGCAGATTGTCAGCAGACGCGTTACGGTCCGCTTCACCCCATATAGTCCGATACCTGCGCGACTCAGCATGGCACAACCCCAATCGGAACGACGGTTCTTGGAGCCTGGTGAATAACCCCCGCCGGCGATGCGTGACGGCATTGTCGGCTGACCGAGAAAAAAATAGGCCGGAGATGGCCAGGGCACTTGTCAGCCGTTTTACGCCAGAACGTTTTTCAGCGCCTCTTCCAGCTTGGATTTAGCCACCATGCCGGTAATCTGGTCCGCCACCTCGCCATTTTTAAAAAAAATCAAGGTGGGAATGGCCTTGATACCAAACTTTCCGGGTGTTACCGGGTTGTCGTCCACATTGCATTTGGTGAATTTGACCTGGTCGCCATAGGTTTTGGCCAATTCGTCAAGAATGGGACCGATGGCTTTGCATGGACCGCACCAGGGTGCCCAGAAATCCACCACGGCCGGTTTTTTGCTGTTGATCACCTCGGCATCGAAACTGCCGTCTCCGATCTCCATAATTGTTTCTGACATGAGGGGCGATCCTTTCGATAAGTGTTGGCAAAGCTGAAAAGTTCGCCCAACATAATGACATGGTTCCGAATTGTCAACTGCCGCCGCATCTTTGCGGAGTGGATGGCGTGGTTGCAGGCAGGTTGTTTCGATTCGCCGGCAAATACCGTGCGATCGGGCCGTAGGCTGTGGTCTTCGGCCTCGGCCAGGACCGTTTTCCTCAGGCGGCTTTGGCGCTGAGATCACTCCATTGGCAGGCCTGCAGGTAGCGGTGGGGGAGGGTGTTCTCATCGAGTTTCAGCGCTCGGGAAAGGCGGGAGACCCGGTCCCACCGGCCGGCCTCATAAGCGCGCACCAACTCGATGAACCCGGCCAGGCGGCCTTTGGCACCGATCAAGGCGTGCTTGATAGGGTTGGATAAGGGCAGGGCAGCCAATATCTCCTCCATGGGTTGGTCGATCACAGCATCAATCAGGGAAAACATGGATCTGCTTCAGGCAGGAATGAATCACGGCTTCGGGGCTGAGACGGAAATCGAATTTGCTTATCGAACCCGCCGGGGATAACTTGAGGCCGGTGGGTCGATCTGGAAATTGACACGGAGCGGCCATCTCTGCTACCTTTTTCGAAATGCGCAGGCAATCCAACATCCACAACCGCGATCGGGGGGATACAAATGGGGGAAAAAATTCGCATTGGTGCACTGATTTCGGGTGGGGGAACCAACCTGCAAGCCATCATCGATGCTTGCAACGATGGCCGTATTCACGCAGATGTGGTCTTTGTGGGTTCCGATCGGCCCGGGGTCAAGGGATTGGACCGGGCCCGCGACAACAACATTCCCTCGTTTGTGGTGGCCTACGAGCCGTTGATCCAAGCTTATCGAAAGGATCCGGCCGCTTTTGCACTGCCTGATGATTGTGACTTATCAGCGCTGCTGGCGAAACAGCACCTGTTTCCGGCCGAGGCCCCCCGGGAGCGGGTCAGGGCCTTTTTCTGCACCCGGGCGGCCGCTGAGTACCGCCTGTTGTCGCAAATCGAGGCCCACGGCCCGGCTGACTTGCTGGTGCTGGCTGGTTTTATGCGCAATCTGACGCCTTACTTTATCGACCGGTTCAATGGCGATGCGAACCACCCGCGCATTATGAACATCCATCCGGCCCTGCTGCCCGCTTTTCCCGGCCTCGACGGCTATGGCGACACCGTTCGCTATGGATGCAAGGTGGGCGGGTGCAGTGTGCATTTCGTCGATTACGGAGAGGATTCAGGACCGATCATCGGCCAGCGGGCCTTTCCCATCCTCGAGACCGACACCCTGGATGACGTCCAGCGCAAGGGGCTGGTCCAAGAGTGGCAGCTCTACCCGGAATGCATCCAACATTTTGCCTGTGGGCGCTTGAAAGTCGTCAAGATGACCCACCGTCTCAAGGGTGGCCGGGTCTACCAGCGCAGCGTGGTTAAAATCGCGGACGATTCCTAAAATCTGCGCTGGGGTCGCGGTCCCCCAGGCACAACCAGCGGCAGTTTGAGCCGGCATGGTACGACAACAGCCACCTAAAGGTATTTTATCATCATAGGAACGGCGATAAACGTGCCGGCGGCGCTGCCCAGGTTGGTGAATACCACCACTAGCAGGATGCGGGTGACCTTGTTACGCCAGAAGCCCTTGAGTGAAAGGATGTCCGCAGAAAGGCTTTCAAAATCTTTTACTTTGGGTTTGCGCGAGACGGCCTCCACCAGCCCCGAAACCCAACCCGCTGCAATCATTGGATTCAGGGAGGTCAACGGCGCGGCAAGGATCGAGGAGAGAATCGTCAGGGGGTGGCCCAGGGCGATCAAGGCTCCCAGTCCGGCCAGGAGGCCGTTGGCCAGAACCCACCAGATGACCATATCGGCACCGGTTTCGGCGCCGCCGCGAAAAAAACCAAAGATGATCAATGCCACGATGCCCAGGGGGACGAACCATTTCAGAAATTGTGCCAGCGGGCTTTTGGTGGGGAGTGTTTCCAATTCCCGCAGGTCGATGAGTTGGTCCCAGCAGCGCTTGATTCCCGCTACGTGGCCGGCCCCCACGACGGCGACAATGGCTGGTCCGGGGGCCGTGCGGATTTTTTCCGTCAGGTAGCGGTCCCGTTCATCGATCAGACACTTGCGCACCTGGGGCATGGACTTGCCCACCTCGTCCAGAATCGAGGCCAGCATGTCCTGCTGCTTCAGCTTTTCCACCTCGGCTGGACTGATTTCGCCCACATCCCCCATGGATACCATCAGGTTGAAGATCAGTTTGATTTTGCCCCACAACCCCATTCCGTGCCAGGTTCGTGACAAGGTGGTACGGATATCCCGGTCCGCAAGAACGAGCCCGGCGCCTGCGGTCTCGGCCGACTCCATGGCCTGGATCATCTCCTGGCCGGGGGCCACCTCCAGCCGCTCGGCAATGCGCCGTTGGAAGGAGGCCAGCATCAGGTTCGAAAGCAGCAAAAAGGCCTTTTTCTCTTTGATGACCTTGATGATGTCCATCTCTTGCCAGTGGTCCTTTTGGCGGATGGAACGGGCACGGCTTTCGCAGAGCTCTACGCAGACGGTATCGGGTCTGGTTTCGGCGATCACCGATTCGACCAGCTCCACACTGGCTTTGGACACATGGGCCGTTCCGATCAGGATGACCTGCTTGCCGTTATGATTCAGGTGGTGGAGCATCTCGCTGTTGCCATTATCGTTCATCGAATATATGCTGCTTCCCTGTTGGCGGTTGCTTTTTGATAGGTTCCAAACTGGGCCACTATATACGCTCCACCGGCGATGTCAAACAGAGATTCCCGGCGCATCCGCATCAGCCGCGCCCGGTTTACCCGCAACAGGGGGGGGTGGCCTGATGCCGCAAAACATTCCTTCACAAACTCCGTATACCATTGACACGGAGCCTTTTTACCTGAACTCCGGCGATGAAATCCGCCTGTTCGAAGCAGCGGCGTTGGCTCGCCTGCCTGTGATGCTCAAAGGCCCCACCGGGTGTGGAAAGACCCGTTTTGTGGAACATATGGCCTTTCGACTCAAACGCCCCCTGATTACCGTGGCCTGCCACGAAGACCTGTTCGCCTCGGATTTGATCGGACGTTATCTGCTCAAGAATGACGAGACGGTCTGGGTGGACGGCCCCCTTACCCGCGCGGTTCGCATAGGCGCCATCTGCTATCTGGACGAGGTGGTGGAGGCCCGCAAAGATACGACGGTCATCATTCATCCGCTGACGGATAACCGGCGGATTCTCTCCATCGACAAAATCGGTGCGGTGATCCGGGCCCATGCTGATTTCCTGATGGTGATCTCCTACAACCCGGGCTACCAATCGGTGCTCAAAGACATCAAACAGAGCACCCGGCAGCGCTTTGTGGCCCTCTGCTTTGACTACCCCAAACCCAGCGACGAGGCCCGCATCGTGGCCACCGAAGGGTGTGTCGATGACGAAACGGCCAGGCGGCTGGTGACACTGGCCGGTAAAATCCGCAATATTCGCGAACATGGTCTGACCGAAGGGGCTTCGACACGCCTGCTGATCTACGCCGCCAGCCTGATCCGCAACGGGATCGCATTCAAGCCGGCCTGCCTGGCGGCGCTTTGTCAACCGCTCACCGATGATGATCGGCTTCAGGAGACCCTCAACGACCTGGTCGATGACCTGCTGTGAACTAGTGCCCATCCAGAAACGAGGAATTTTGGTCGAGATCAAGGCATGCGAAAAATTTTACCACAGGCATATAGTTGATATTCCGAGGATAAAATTTTGAGCATAACGAAGATATCGGGCGAAATAACCGTATATGGATGGGCACGAACTAGGTGTGATATGGCTCCGGCTGCGCTTCACGCTTCCGAGCAAACCATCAGGATTTCCATGGCCCGTTTGGCCCTTGCCGACCCGATCGCGGCTGAACGGATGCAGCGGCATCTGAACGGTTCGGAACCGTCTGGGGTTTTAGGCCAACTCGAGCGGGTGGTGTCGGAGGTGATTGACGCCCTGGCCGTTGAGGTTTCCTTCGGGCGCAGCCTGGCTGACGGTATGGGCCGCCTGCTGGCCGGCGGCACCCCTGCCGGCTTGAACCGTTACCGTGGCCTGGTCCGAACCGCCGCAGTCCGGGGTCCCACCCTGGCCGGGCTTTTTGCCCGGCACCTGGTGCCGGTGCTGCTCTGCAGCGATGCCACCCTTGCAGACCGATTTGAGGCGACAACCCGGGTGATGCTGCAAAAGGGCACCTATACCCTCAAGGCCCCGCTGGAAACCCTCACCGAAATGATCGAAGCCCAGGACCTGGGCTGTGCGCACGCATTTCTCGACCTGTTGGCCATCGCCTATGCCCTGAAAACCTCCTATAATCGAACGGTCTACCTGACCCACACGCTGCCGCGGGCCGTGAAACAGTTCGCTCCATCACGCCGATTATGGCAGATTCGTGGCCTGGCGCGCGTCCTTGGCCAAGATGAACGGCTGGCAGACGCCTATCTGCAGGGTCTTAAGGCGGGGCTTCACCTGCTTTCGCCAGGGGCACTGAATGCCTTTCTGGATCAGGCGGTCCGGCGCCATCGCCAGGATCCGGATCTGGGCGCGCGGTTCCTGGCGCTCGAATCCGGCCAGGCGGCGGAGTGGTGTCGTGAGCTCCAGGTGGCTGTACCCCTGTCTGCGGTCCGGTCGGTTCTGGAGCGCTACCTTCACGCCCGTACGGGAATGGCCGTGGCTGTCCGCCCGCTCTCTTCGCTGCCAGAAAGACCGGTCCAGGCAGCCGCCGGGGCAGCGCTGGTCCGGTGCGATGGCCGAGCCATTTATCTGCCCGACGAAATGGACCTCATGCCGCAGCGTGCGGACAATATCACTCTTTACAAGCTGCTGGTCGGGTTGGAAGCCGGGCCCATCGAATTCGGTACCTATGACCTGGATGTTGAAAAAGCGTTCGATGATACCTTCCCGGTCACTGGATCGGAGCTTACCGATGCCCAGGCGGCAGGATCCGACCTGGATCGGTTCATCAGCCGATTCGATGATCCCACAATGGCCCTGGACCTCTTCACCCTTTTCGAGCACGGCCGCATCGCTCAGCGGGTGAAGCGGAACTATCCCGGCCTGTTTCGCCGACTCGCCCTGGCCTTGAGTGACCCCCACCTGCCGGCTCAAACCGGACATCGAATCGGCGGGACCCTCTTTCCACTGTACCGCCACCTGGTGATGGGGCAAAAACTGGTGGCCGATTCGGCCTTGAGCGCAATTTTTTCAGCCATGTCGGATCGTCTGAAGGCGCTCGTATCGCCAGGTACCGATACGGCTGAGTCCAGCGCCCGACTGGCAGCGTCGTTCTATGGACAACTGGCCGGGCATCCGGCCATCTCCGGCCAATCGGCCTTTCGGCCCCTTTGCCTGCCCTTCGGCCGCCGCTTGGAACCGGCCCTTTTTTTCCCGTTTCACCACACCGCCCAGCGCCTGGCAGCGAAAATTCAGCAGCGGCTGGCGCAACATGGTCTGCGGGCGTATCGATCGGATATGCGGCGTTTGCTCGTGCAGCAAAACGGACAGTTGTCAGTTGCCGACCTCCATTCCCTGATGCTGCAGCCGGTGACGGAACCCGTTGCGCTGACGCTGGCGCGGCTGGATCTGGCCTCCCTGACCTGCGGCCCGGGCGTCGAGCGGCCCACCAGCCGATGCGACCACGCCCACGCCTTTCGTTACCGGGAGTGGGACTGGTGCATGCAGGATTATCTTCCGGACCGGGTGCGGGTCCGTGAACGTGAACTCAACGGGCCGAGTACCCGATTTTATCAAGAGACCCTCGACCAGTTTCACGGCCTGGTCAGACGCATCCGCTATGCCTTCGAACTGCTGCGGCCGGAGGGGCTGACCGTGCTGCGCCAATGGCCGGAGGGAGACGACTTCGACTACCGGGCGCTGCTGGACTACGCCGTCGATAAAAAAGCTGGGTTGATGCCCTCAGATCGCCTTTTCATCAAACGCTTGAAAAAGGTCCGGGACGTGGCGGCCCTGCTGCTGGTGGACGTGTCCCGGTCCACCGCCAACGCGGTGGATGACCGGGGCACGTGTGTGCTGGATGTGGAAAAACAGGCTATTGTCCTGTTATGTGAAGCCTTGACAGTGGTGGGTGACCGTTTCGCCGTCGCCGGCTTTTCGGGAACCGGCCCGTTGGGGGTGGATTATTTTCGTATCAAGGATCTTGACGCGCCTTTTGATGAAATCGTCAAGGGGCGCATCGGTGCCATGGCCCCCCAGCGCAGCACGCGCATGGGGGCCGCCATCCGTCACGCCACCGCTTTGCTGGCACCGGTAACGTCCCGGGACCGTCTGATCATCATCCTGGGAGACGGTTTCCCCAATGATCTGGCTTACAAGGGACCTTACGCCGTGGAGGACACCCGGCGGGCGGTCATGGAGGCCCGGACCGCTGCCATTCACGTCAAGGCCATCACTGTTAACGTCAGCGACAACCGGCAGTTGGATCGGCTCTATGGCAGCAACCACCACACCCGGATCGGCAATGTCCACGATCTGCCGGACAAATTGGTGAGGGTTTACAGCCGCCTGACCCGGCCTTAGTTTAGTGTCCATCCATAAACGGTTATTTCGCCCGACGTCTGCGTTATGCTTAAAATTTTATCCTCGGAACATCAACTATATGCCGGTGGTAAAATTTTTCGCATGCCTTGATCTCGACCAAAATTCCTCGTTTCTGGATGGGCACTAGTTTAGGCACTATCCAAACGGGATGAAGAGGAATGGCAGTGAAGATTTTTGACGACATCTTGAACTGGGACGGCTATGGCGGAAAATTCAACCTGGCGGGCGGACGTTGTCGGCTGGGCCTGGTCGACTTGTCCAGGGGCGAGACGGCGGGGGTGCACCGGCTCAAGCCCTTTATCGACGTGGTTTCGGACCTACCCGGTGACAGTCCCTCGGCCATGAAACAGGTCTCTGTACGGGCATGCATCAGCCATGTTGCCACCACTATTGTTCATCGCTTTAAAATCGACCCCGCCCGCATGCTTCTGGTTGAGTATTACCCCCGGGAAACCTATGGTTGTCGAGCCGAGAAAGTCATCCCGGAAAAGTACGACGTGGTGGCGCTGAAATGGCATGGCCAAAAGGCCCTGTTTCCCAGCTGGCGCCCCTTGAAACCACCGCTTCTGGAGACCGTGCGTTCCCTGGTGGCGGCCAGCTCTTAGCCGTCCGGTTTGCCATTGGTTGGTTCAACCAGCGTCTCTTGCCCTGATCACACGCTGGTCGGGCAGATGGGGCTTGCCGCCGGGCCGGCGGCGGGTTCATCCCCGGCCCGGCGTTTTATAATCGCTTTGGCCGGAATGAGGCCGGTAGCGGCGGCCGATACGATATTGCCGGCCACACCGGGGCCGTCACCGGCCACATACATGCCCGTGATCTGCGTTTCCAGATCCTGGGATGTCTCGACCTGGGTGGCAAAGAACTTGATCTCGGGCGCGTACAGCAGCGTCTCGTCGTTGGAAACGCCTGGCACCACCCGGTTCAGCTGCTCCAAACCATCGATGATATTGGTGAGAATGCGTTCGGGAAGCGCCATGGCGATGTCTCCGCACACCACGTTGGTGAGCGTCGGCTCGATGTACCCTTTGCGGATGCGGTTCCAGGTGCTGCGGCGGCCGCGCTTCAGATCGCCGAATCGCTGCAGGATGGGCTTGCCGCCGCCGATGAGGGTGGCCAGACGTCCGATGGCTTCCCCATAGGCCTGGTTGTCAGTCACCGGTTCGGTGAGTACGACTTTGGAGAGAAACGCAAAATTGGTGTTGGTGGATTTACGGTCGTGGTAGGCGTGGCCGTTGACGCAGACAAAGTCGTTGTATCGCTCCAGAGAGACATAGCCTCCCTGGTTGGTGCAGAAGGTGCGTGCCTGATCGTCGTATTTGCTGGTCTGTACAAAGAAGGTCGGGTCGTAAATCACTTCACACAGATCCTGCATGATGTCGTTGTGCACTTCGACCCGAACCCCCACCTCGATGCCCCGCTGGGTGAGGCCAATGCCGTGCTTTTGGGCTAACCGGGCCACCCAGTCCGCCCCGATCCGTCCCGGGGCCAGAATGACATGCTCGCAGCGGTATGTTCCCCGGCTGCTTTCTACACCCACAACCCGGCCCGCTTCGACAATTACATCCGTCACCGTTTCGGATGTGTGGATGGCAACGCCCGTGGACCTGACATGGTCGGCCATGGCGGCAATGTAGCCGGGCAAGCGGTCACTGCCCAGATGCTTTTGTTTGATCAGCAGGAGATCGATGCCGAAGCGTTTGGCAAGCTTTCTGATTCTCCTGGCCCGGTCCATGTCGGTGGGGTAGACCGGAGCGTCCATGCCGAAGCGGTTGAAGATCGCTTCGGTTTCGTCGATCAGCGCCTTGGCACTGGAGATGGGCATGAACTGGCCCAAGTCGGTTTTGCCCAGCTTGTGAATGAAATTGAGCTTGCCGTCGGAAAAAAGCCCGGCGCCGCCGATCCCGCAAAGAATGTTGCAGGGGCGGCACTGGGTGCAGTACCGACGGTCGGCCACAGGGCAGATGCGCTGGCGTGGGCCTTTTCCCTGTTCCAGCAGCAGCACGGTCAGGTCGGCCTGCTCGGCGAGATAACAGGCCGAAAAGAGACCGGCCGGCCCCCCGCCAACGATAATCACATCAAAAAAATCCACCCTTGCAATAGCGCTAGTCGACAACGGGCCCCCTAACCATCCAGAATGGACCTGATTTTGTCTGAGAAGGTTTGCAGGTCGAAGGGTTTTTGAATGAAACCGCTGCAGCCCCGATTCATGATGGTGGCAGCCTGACCATTGATGCTGTAGCCACTTGACAGCAGGACCTTGATGTCAGGGCGCATGGCCTTTAATTGATCATAGGTTTTCCCACCGCCCATTTCAGGCATGATCATGTCCAGGATCACCAGATCAATCTGATCCCCCTGCGTGCGGCAGGCAGCCAGGGCCTCTTGGCCGCCGCGGGCCACCTGGGCGCTGTATCCCAAGCGCTTCAGCATCGCCTGTCCGACCTCGAGGATCAGCGGATCGTCATCGACCAGCAGAATGGTCTCGCATCCCACCTGGGTGGAAGGCGGTATCCGGGCGGCGGTCCCGAGCGAGGGTTTTGCGGAGGCTCTCAGGTAGACCTGGAAGGTGGTGCCATCTCCTTTGCGGCTGCTCACAATGATAACCCCGCCGTGATTGCGCACAATGCCGTAGGCGGATGCCAAACCGAGTCCGGTTCCCCGTCCCATGGCCTTGGTGGTAAAAAAAGGGTCGAAAATACGCTCCATGGTGGCCGGATCCATTCCCATTCCCGTGTCGGCAAGGGTGATTTTGACATATTTCCCCGGCTCAACCCCATGGGTCGACGCCTGGCGGTCGTCCAGGGTTGTATTGGCGGTTTCCAGAAACAGGTCGCCACCGTCGGGCATGGCCTGCCAGGCATTGATGAACAGGTTCAGCAGCACCTGCTCGATCTGGACCCGATCCGCTTCGACCGGCCAGACATTTTCCTGGTATTTTTGAATAATCCGGAGTTCCTGCCGGGTTCGGCCAAACATGTCGGTGGTCTCCCGGGCCAACGCGTTGATGTCGGTGGATTGGATTTCATATTTACCCAGGCGGGCGAATCCAAGCAGCTGTCGGGCCAGGCGGGCCCCACTTTCCACACAGTCCTGGATGGTTTTGAGTCTGCCCGCGTGGGTATGGTCGGGGTCCATTTCCAGGGCCATGAGTTCCACGTTGCCCTGAATGCCCATGAGCAGGTTGTTGAAGTCGTGGGCGATGCCGCCGGCCAGGGTGCCGATGGCCTCCATTTTTTGGGCTTGGAACAGTTGATGCTGCAGTTTCTCCTTATCACGGCTCATTTTGATGCGTTCTTCGATCTCTTGCTGCAGCTGTGAATTGGCCGCGAACAGGGCTTCGGTGCGTTGGACCACGCGAGCTTCCAGCCGTTGGTGCGATTGCTGCAACTTCGATAAGGTCTCTTGAAGCCGCTGGGCCATATCGTTGAACACTCCGGCCAAACGGCCGAACTCATCCCGGGATCGGATGGCGATGCGAGCCTCGATATCCCCCCGGCCGATCTTCTCAGCCCCGGCGGTCAACAGCCGCAAGGGTGCCGTCAGGTGTCGGGTCAGCAGTGTCAGTGCCAGGGTCATGGCGCCAAACCCCACTAGACCCAGGTAGATCAGGTAAGGTTTCATGCGGTTGGCAACCCCGTAAACCTCCCGCTCAGGATCACTGGCCAGGATGTACCACCCCCACGGTTCGAAATAGTCGACCATCGCCAGGTTATGACCCTCGGGCGTGGGATGAATCAGCCGGCCTCGTTGCGGCGTGAGCTCCTTGAACCAGGTCTCCTGGCCCACACCCTGGCCGATCATGGCGGGGTCCGGATGTATGGCGACGCGGCCCCGCTGGTCCAGCACAAAAATATAACCCAAATCGCCAACCTCAATGGCCGCCATGGCTGCGGCAGCATCCATTTTGGCTTTGGCAATGCTGGCGGGGACGTCCTCGAGACCGTAGCGGCGCAGCATTTGATCGTGTGCGATGGCGATCTGCAGGGCCTCGGAGAGGCGGGTTTCCAGCCAGGTCTCGGCCAGTTCAGTCAGCGCCTGCCGTGAAAAATGGTAGGAGATGCCGACGGTGGCCAGCAGTAGAACAAAGACCAGCGGCAGTATGGTGGCCATTATTTTTGTGTGGATGGTCATCAACCTTACCTGAGCGAAAGGGGATCGGTTGACCGCGGCCAGGGGCGCTCCAGCAGTCGGGTCTGTTCGGTAAATTGCGGATAGAGGGCCATGGTGGAAACCAGCTCGTGTCCGTAGTCCACGGCGGTGCTGCGGGCGTAGCACTGCTTGGTGTACATGATCGGGAAAGCAACCATCTCGTCCAGAATGCGAACCTGGGCTTGCCCCCAGAGTTGGGTCTGGCGTTGCGGATCGATCTCCAGGCGGGCCGCTTCGATCAGCCGGTCTACCTTGTCGTAGTGGGAGAAATTGGTGTCCGGCTTGGCGCCGGTTACGACAATGGCGTCGGAATGGAAGAATTGGCTCAGATAGGTGTCCGCATTGGGGCGCCACGCCACATAAACCACCATCGGTTGCGGGTTCTGACGGATGTGCCGGTGCATGCGTGCATGGGTCTCGATGGTGACTCGGCAGTCGATGTCGATCGGCAGGAGCTGTCGGCGCAGTTCGTCGTAGTAGGACCGGTACAGGCGTTTTTCCGAGCCGACCAGGTCCAGCTTAAAACCGTCCGGGTAACCGGCCGCGGCCATCAGCTGCCTAGCCTTGTACAGATCCTGCGGGTAGTCCAAGTTCAACTTCTCGACCTCCTCCTGGGTGAGGCCGCCGGGCAGAAACTGGGCCGGTACCGGAGAATAGACGCTGCCAACGAACTGCTGGCTCGTGGTTTTCAAAAACGCATTCCGGTCCAAAGCAAAGGCGATCGCCCGTCGCACGCGCAGATCGTCCAACGGCGGCATGCGGGTGTTGAGGTGCAGCGTGGCCACTTCACCGACGCCATGGGCATCCACGGCGATGCCCGGTTCCTGCAACATTTTTTCAGGCCAGCCCACTTCGCCGCTGCCGATGATCACATCCAGCGCACCGGTTTTAAGCGCCCGCTCACGGTCACTGATGGCGGGGACAAAATGAAACTCAACCCCATCTAGCAGCGGCCGACCCCGGAAATACTCCGCATGGGCCGACAGGGCCAGCATTTCCCCGGGCGTGTAATGGCGGAAAACAAACGGGCCGGTACCGATCGGATGTCGCTTGAAGTGGTCATACCCCATGACCTCAAAGGCCCGTTGACTGACGATGAAGCCACCGGCATAGTTGGTCAACTTAGGCAGAAAAAGAGTGGCGGAAAGCGGGCGGTCGACGATAATCTGAACCGTGTAGCGATCAACCGCAACCACGGTCATCCCCGCATATTCACCGGCATATGCACAGAATTCGGGATTGGCCGATTTCCGCAAGGAAAAGACCACATCGTCGGCGGTCAATTCATAGGCTGCGGTTTGCGGCCCGGGGTGAAACCGAACCCCTTGGCGCAGCTTGACGGTCCAGACTTGTCGACCCCCGATTATTTCAAAGTCAGGGATCTGTTCGGCCAGATCCGGTTCAATTTTGGGGGCATTTCCCGGCTGGTACCGCAGCAGTCCATTGAACACCATGTCGGCCAAGGCCCGATCCTGGGAAGCGGCCCCGAAATGGGAATCCATGTGACCCATTTCACTGACATGAACGCCAAAACGCAGTATTTTCGCGCGGGCGCCGGCATGGTCGCCGCTGGGCACGGGAAAGGCGACATAAACCAGAGGGCCGAAAAAAAAACCAATCGGGAGCAGCAACGCCATTATCAGTTTGATTGTCATGGTCAACGGGTCACCACCAACTACCCTGGGGCAAGGGAAAGCGCCTCGGTGTGCCTTTGGAAAAGGGCCCGGGGCTGATACTGCAACCACCTCCGCCCACAGAAAGGGATGTCGGGCCATGCTACTATGCAGCGACGCGCCTAAACCGGTCCAGGATTAGAGATTGTGTCGGGTTCGATCCAGGCTGCGATATTGGATTGCCTCGGTCACATGCTCGATCTGGATGTCGGCCGTGCCGTTAAGATCGGCTATGGTCCTGGAAATCTTTAGTATGCGATTGTAGGCCCTGGCCGACAGTCCCAGTCTTTCAATGGCCGATTCCAATAAAACGGCGGCATCGTCGCCGATGCGGCAGTGGGCGCGGATATGGCGATTGGCCATCTGGGCGTTGCTGTATATTTTGGTTCGTTTGAAACGCTGGATCTGCAGCATTCGCGCGGCCACTACCCGCTGGCGGATCGTCTCGGAGGGTTCGGCGTGCATCTCGGCCAGCAACGCTTTGCGCGGGACGGCCGGCACTTCCACGTGGATGTCGATACGGTCGAGCAGCGGGCCGGAGATTTTGGAGCGATAGCGCTGGATCTGTTGGGCGGTACAGCGGCAGGCGTGGCGCGGGTCGGTAAAATAGCCGCATGGACACGGATTCATGGCCGCGATGAGCATAAAACCGGACGGATAGGTGAGGGTAGATGCTGCCCGCGAAATGGTCACCCGAAGGTCTTCCAACGGCTGGCGCAGCACCTCCAGCACATTTTTCTTGTATTCGGGCAGTTCGTCAAGGAAAAGAACCCCGTTGTGGGCCAGGCTCACTTCCCCGGGCCTGGGAACGTGGCCGCCGCCGATCAGGCCTGCGTCCGAGATGGTGTGGTGGGGTGAACGGAAGGGGCGCCGGGTCACCAGTGGCTGTTCCCGGTCCAACAGGCCCACCACACTGAAGATTTTGGTGGTTTCGATGGCCTCTTCGAAGGACATGGGGGGCAGGATCGTCGGTATCCGCCGTGCAAGCATGGTCTTGCCCGAGCCGGGAGGCCCTACCATGAGCACATTGTGGCCGCCGGCCGCAGCGATTTCCAACGCACGCTTGGCGTGCTCCTGGCCCATCACCTCGGCAAAATCGGTTTCAGATGGGCCAGGGGCATCAAACACGGCCGTCAGGTCGGTCTGCTGCGGAAGAAGCGATTTGAACCCCTTGAGAAAATCGACGACTTCGCCCAGGGTGCGAACCGGATATACGTTAAGGCCTGCTACCACCGATGCCTCCTTGCCGTTATCGGCCGGCACGACAATTCCGTGGTACCCGGCCTTTTTGGCCGCAATGGCCATGGGCAAAGAGCCGTTTACCGGTTTGACCCGGCCGTCCAAGGAGAGTTCACCCAAGAACAGGTAGCCCGAAATGGCTTTTTCGGCAAGGATGCCGGTTGCTGACAGAATCCCCAAGGCCATGGGTAGGTCAAAGCCCGTCCCCTCCTTCTTGATGTTAGCCGGGGCCAGATTGACGGTGATCCGATCCGCCGGAAAGGTATAACCGGAGTTGGTGATAGCGGCTTTGACGCGTTCGCGGCTCTCCTTGACCGCCGCTTCGGGGAGTCCCACCGTAGTGAAGTTGGGAAGCCCCTGGGCGATATCCACCTCCACTTCGACCAGATAGGCATCGATGCCGATAACGGCGCTGCTCAAGACCCTGGCCAGCACATCCACCCTCCCTAAAATGGTTCCCCTTGAATGGTACCTGCAGCGATGTATATCAAGCCAGTCACACAAGAACAATGATTTTGTCCAAAAAACGCCATCTTGATGGGATCACTCCCAGACGGCATCCGCCTGGCGCCGCAGCAGGTCGGACCCGTTCTCACATCAGGTCCAGGCGTGGAAATGACATTTATTTGTTGTCAAAAGAAAATCGGGTGATTAAAATTGGACCCGAGTAAGCAAAACCAGTTGACACCCGTTGATGAAACGGATGCGATTCGCGTGGATTTGAAAGCGGCTGCAAACGTCCGTTCGTACCTGCGATGGCGGGTCATGGGCCCGTATCCATTTCGGAGCCGGTGTTGCGCATCAGGAATTATTATTGAATGGCAAACCACCAGCAAACCATTGGAGCACCGGTTAGTTGCACCGGTGTGGGCGTTCACTCGGGAAAAGGCGTTAACCTGACCATCAAACCCGCGCCGGTCAATCACGGCATTCGTTTTGTCCGTATCGACCTTCCCGGAAAACCCGGGGTGACCGCTCATTTTAACAATGTGGTGGACACCAGCCTGGCCACCGTCATCGGTGCCGACGGCTGCATCGTTTCTACGGTCGAGCATTTGATGGCCGGACTGATCGGCATGTCCATTGACAACGCCATTGTCGAGGTGGACGCCTATGAACTGCCCATCATGGATGGAAGCGCCGGACCGTTCACCGAGTTGATCAAATCCGCTGGAACCCAACCCCAGAAAGGCTTGAAATGCTATTTCAAAGTTAATCAACCCATTTCCCTGGTTGAAAACGGAAAATCGGTGACGGTCTATCCGTCCGACTTGTTTAGAATTACCTGCACCATCGATTATGATCACCCCCTTATCGGCAGCCAAACCTGCCATTTTACCATCGGCCCTGAAACCTTCGAAAAAGAGATCTGTTCAGCCCGGACGTTCGGTTTTCTGCACGAGGTGGAAATCCTGAAGCGCTATGGCCTTGCCCGGGGCGGCTCATTGGACAACGCCGTGGTCATCGATGGCGATCGGGTGCTCAATCAAGGCGGACTGCGATATCCGGATGAGTTCGTTCGTCACAAGGTCCTGGACTGCCTCGGCGATTTCTCTCTGATCGGCATGCCCATCATGGGGCATGTGGTAGCCAACAAATCGGGTCACGCCTTCAACCACGCCTTCCTGGAGAAATTTTTCAAGGAAAAAAGCTCCTGGGAAACCTGCATCATGAGTGTTGATCCGACCTGACCGATCCCGCCGGTGGACGCCTGGCGCAAAACCGCTTGTCATTTGCCAACAGTTTGGATATGGTCGGTTTTCTATTTTTTTCTTCTATTTAGTGTCCATCCATAAACGGTTATTTCGCCCGACGTCTGCGTTATGCTCAAAATTTTATCCTCGCAATATCAACGATATGCCTGTGGTAAAATTTTTCGCATGCCTTGATTTCGACCAAAATTCCTCGTTTCTGAATGGACGCTATTTAGTCAACCCCTTGATCGTCAGCGGCAGCTCCATGAACCGATCCATCAAATGGTTTGCAACTGTTATTGCGGCGGGCTTGTTATTTTTTTCCTGCCATGGATTGGCCATGGCCAAGGATGCCACACTGACCAATATTATTGTGACCAACACAAGGGACCATCTGCTGGTGTATCTGTCGGTGGAGGGTGCGTTTACCCCAAAAATGGAGGAGGCCATCAGCAGCGGCGTACCGGCCTCGTTCTCTTTTTTTGTCTCGCTCCACCGAAACCGGGGCATGTGGTTCAACAAAAAGGTGGTTGACCTGACCGTTGTTCACACCATCAAGTACAACAGCCTCAGAAAAGAGTATACCGTCTCCCGCTCCTGGGACGGCAGCAGCCCTGTGGTCGTACAGACCTTCGAAGCGGCCAGAACCCTCATGACCGAAATCGAGAGCCTTAAGGTGATTCCATTGGAACAGCTCGAAAAGGGGAATCGCTACCAGATCAAGGCCAAAGCCAAGCTCAGCCGGGTGACCTTGCCCTATTATCTGCACTACGTTCTTTTCTTTCTCTCCCTGTGGGATTTTGAAACAGACTGGTATACCATCGATTTTATTTATTAACCGCTTTTTGCTCATACCCCCATGACCTTCGGTAAACCCAATTCAAGGACCGTGCCGCTTCCCACCGACGAACGCAAACGCCGCAAGCGTGAGTTGGTGCTCAGTGTCGGCATCGTCGTGGTGGTGGGGGTGCTTACACTGGTTGAACACCGGGTGATCCAATTTGGTGCAGACATACCGGTCTCCAACACCATTTTGATGTTCATCCTGATCAACATCAATCTGCTCCTGCTGATTTTGCTGATTTTTCTGGTTTTTCGGAATCTGGTCAAGCTGCTCTACGCCCGACGCCGCAAAGTCATGGGAGCTCGGCTGCGAACGCGGCTGGTCGTCGCCTTTGTGGCTTTGTCGCTGCTGCCGACCATCATCCTTTTCTTTTTCTCCATCAACTTTATCTCCAACAGCATCGAGTTCTGGTTTACCGTTCCCGTCGAGCAGGCGCTTGAAAAATCCCTTCTGGTCGGGCAGGAATTTTATCGTGAAAACGAAACCCGCCATCGTTTTTTTCTGGAGCGGATCGCCTATCAGCTTCAGCGAAGAGACATGACCGAGCCGGACAAGATCAAAGACCTCAACACCTATATTCAAGTGGTTCAGCGTGAGTTCGACCTGGACACGGTGGAGGTGTACTCCGCCAATTACAACCGGATTACCTACGCCATGGGGGCGGGGCTGGAATCCGTGGCCATGGAGGCGGCACCGCCCGGCACTTTTATCCAGGATGCCGGCGATAAGGATGTCCGTACCCTCACCTGGACGCTGGGCAACGGTGAACTGCTTCGAACCATCGGGACGGTTCCCTTTGGCGTGCCCCCTCAAACGGCCGTTGCCCATGTGGTACTGGGACGCTTCATTTCGCCGGATTTGGCGGAAAACCTGGAGTCCATCTCCCAGGGATTCGAAGAGTACCAGTTGATCAAACTGCTGAAAAAACCGATTCAGATCACCTACTACATTACCCTTTCGATTGTGGCCCTGCTAGTCATTTTCTGCGCAATCTGGTTTGGTTTCTACCTGGCCAAAACCATCACCATACCGATCATGGATCTGGCCGACGGTACCCGGCGGGTGGCTGAAGGGGACCTGACGGTCTCGATCGACAGCCAAGCCATGGACGACGAAATCGGCGGCCTCGTGGATGCTTTCAACAAGATGACGCGGGATTTGCGCACCGGCCGTCAACAGCTGGAGTTGTCTGCCCGAAAACTCACCCAGCAGAACCAGGAGATCGAGGCTCGGCGCCAATACATGGAAGTTGTGCTCAAGAATGTCTCCGCCGGGGTCATCACCATGGATGCCGACGGGATCATTACGACGTTCAACAAGTCTGCCGAGCGCATGCTGAATCTTGAATCCGGGAAAATTTTGGACCGACACTACGGGGATTTGCTGGAAACCGAGCACCTGCAGTTTGCCGAGAACATCGTGGATCGGGTGACGGCGGTGCGGGACCGGACCCTGGAAATCCCGCTGCGGATCACGGTCAACGGGCAGCCACGGACCTTTCTGATCTATGTCAACGCGTTAAAGGACGAACGGGGGGGCGCGATGGGCATTGTCATGGTGTTCGATGATCTAACGGAACTGGAGAAGGCCCAACGCATGGCCGCCTGGCGCGAAGTTGCCCGGCGCATCGCCCATGAAGTCAAAAACCCGCTGACCCCCATCAGCCTGTCGGCCCAGCGGCTGAAAAGGCGCTATTCCGAGCGTATCAACGAGGCGGTTTTCGACGAGTGCACCCGAATGATCATCGATCATGTTGAGCTGATCCGCAACCTAGTCAATGAGTTCTCCACCTTCGCCCGGTTCCCGGCTGCAGACCCCAAGCTTTGCCGACTGGCGCCCATCATCGAAGAGACCATTTCCCTATACCGGGAAGGGCATCCGGATATCCGTTTCGATGTTCGGATAGCCGAAGATATCCCCGAGATGAACCTGGATCGGCAGCAGTTCAAACAAGCCATGATCAATCTGGTGGACAATGCCGTGGCCGCTGTTCGCAATCAGGGTTGCATTGCCATCCACGCTGCCTTCGACCCCATTTTGAAGTGGGTCCGACTGGAAGTGTCCGACGACGGTCCCGGCATCCCCGATTCAGACAAGATCCGGCTGTTTGAGCCCAACTTCTCGACCAAGAAGTCCGGCATGGGTTTGGGTCTGACCATCGTCAACTCCATTGTCACCGATCACAGGGGTAAAATTCAAGTGCAGAACAACCTTCCCAAGGGAGCCAAATTCGTTGTCGAGCTCCCCGTCTAAAACGGCCGAACGTGCCCGCGGGCCGTTGCCGAAGTCCGGGGCTGAAAAGGAGATCGGTATGTTTCCATCCATCTTGATTGTCGACGACGAACCCTCGATTCTTCGGTCTTTAACTGGATTGTTCACCGACGAAGGATTCGAGGTGATCACCGCCAACAATGGCTACGAGGCGCTTAAAATGATCGATGCCGAAGCGCCGGACCTGGTGCTGTTGGACATCTGGATGCCGGGAATGGATGGCCTCGAGACCTTGAAAGAGATCAAAAAAAGCAGTCCAGTTTTGCCGGTGATCATCATCACCGGTCACGGCAACGTGGAGACCGCCGTTAAAGCCACCAAACTGGGCGCCTACGACCTGATTGAAAAACCCCTCAATATCGACAAGGTCATTGTGGCCATCAACAACGCACTCCATTTCCGCCGCTTGGAGGAGGAGAACCGCTATCTGAGGAAAAAAACCATTCAAAAACACTCCATCAGCGGTGGCAGTGAACCGGTGCAGGCGCTCAAGATGCAGATCGCTTCCGTTGCCCCGACTGAGTCCTGGGTCCTCATCAAAGGCGAGAATGGTACCGGCAAGGAACTGGTGGCGAGAACCATCCACCAATTGAGTCCGCGGGCCGAATCCCCCATGGTCGATATCAATTGTGCCGCCATTCCTGAAACCCTCATCGAAAGCGAGCTGTTCGGGCGGGAAAAGGGGGCCGTTTCCGGCGCTAGCTTTAAAAAACGGGGAAAGTTCGAACTGGCCCACACGGGTACCATTTTCCTGGATGAAATCGGCGATATGAACCTGATTACCCAAGCCAAAATCCTGCGCCTGTTGGATGAGAAAAAATTTCAGCGTGTGGGTGGGGGTCGGGTTCTGACGACGGATGTGCGGGTTATTGCTGCCACCAACAAAGACCTGGAGGCCGAGATCGCAGACGGTCGCTTCAGAGAAGATCTCTATTACCGTCTGAATGTGGTTCCGATTGAGGTGCCGCCCCTGAGGGACCGCGTCGAAGATATCCCCGCCCTGGCCGAGATCTTCCTGGCGGAGGCTGCGGCCAGCAATTGTGAAAGACGCAAAACGATTGCCCCCGATGTGCTTGACATGCTCATGAAGTACACCTGGCCGGGCAATGTGAGAGAGCTGAAAAACCTCGTTGAGCGGTTGGTTATCATGGTCCAGAGCGAAACCATTACCATCAAGGACCTGCCGTCCAACCTGCTGGACGCTAAAGCCGCTGTGAGCGAACTGTTTTCCATCGATGGTCTGGCGCAGGCCCGTCAGGCGTTCGAATTGACCTATATCCGCAAGAAGTTGGCCGCCAACGATCAGGATGTGAAGAAAACCGCACGCGCTATTGGGGTTAAAACGAATTATATCAAAACGATGTTGGCAAAGAACCGCTGATGCGGGTCATCAGCGGAATCTTGAAAGGCCGTCGACTAGTTGCCCCAACCGGCATGGCCATCCGACCGACAGCCGACCGCATCAAAGAATCCCTGTTCAATATCCTGGGTGGCAGTGTCGTTGCCAAACGGGTGTTGGACCTGTTTGCAGGGACTGGCGCCCTGGGTATCGAGGCCTTGAGCCGCGGTGCCGCTTGCGCTCTCTTTGTGGATTCTTCACAGGCGGCCCGCTCGGCCATCCGGCGCAATATCCGGGAGCTGGCGCTGGATGATCGGGCCCGCGTGATCCATTGGGATCTGCGCAAGAATCTCGACTTCCTGATCGGAGAGACCGATGCGTTTGACCTGGTCTTTTTGGATCCGCCTTACCAGACCCAGGCCGTCGCCCCTGTCTTGACGGCTCTTGCAGCATGCCGGGCGCTGGCCCCAGGCGCCCGTGTAATTATCGAACACAGTTTGCGCGAGCCCGTTGCCCAGCCCGCCGATACCCTGGTTTTGGTGGATCAGCGAAGATTCGGAAAAACCCTTGTTTCTTTTATGGATGTCATGCTATAATTCGCCGCTGGATATCTTGACGCCCCCCCCGATTCCTATCCGTTAGCGGGAGTGCTCATGCGACGAATCGCCATCTACCCCGGGTCATTCGATCCCGTCACCAACGGCCACATCGACATCGCCAAGCGCGGCTCAAAGCTGTTCGACCACATCATTGTCGCCATTTTGCACAATCCCGGCAAGCAATCGCTCTTCACGCTCCAAGAACGCCTGGAGATGCTCAAAGAGTCCATGTCGGGCATCGACAGTATCGAGTTTGACACCTTTGACGGCCTGTTGGTCGACTACGCCAGAAAACGCAACGCCACTGCCTTGCTGCGGGGCATGCGGGCGGTTTCCGATTTCGAGTACGAATTTCAGCTGGCGTTGATGAACCGAAAGCTCAACCGCAAGATCGAGACCGTTTTTCTCATGACCGGTTTGCGCTGGATCTTCACCAGTTCATCCATCATTAAAGAGGCGGCCCGTTTTGGCGGCGACATTTCGGACATGGTCCCTGCCGGTGTCAATCGCCGCATCCAGGCCAAGTACGGGTTTTAGGCATGGATCTTTGGCAGCTGCATATTTTCTGCAAGGTGGTTGAATGCAAGAGTTTTTCGCGGGCGGGCCAACTGGTGCACCTCTCGCAGCCCACGGTTTCCAGCCATATCAAGGATCTGGAAGATCACTTCGACTGCCGGCTCATCGATCGTTTGGCCAAAGAGGCCCTGCCCACCAAAGCGGGAAGCCTGCTCTACCGTTATGCCAAGCGGATGCTCTCCCTGCGGGATGAGGTGGAAAGTGCGTTGGCTGAGTTCAAGGGCAAAGTAAAAGGTAATTTAGATCTGGGTGGCAGTACGATCCCCGGCGCATTTGTGCTGCCGGCGATCATTGCCGACTTTACCGTACGGTTTCCGGAAGTCCGCATCAGCCTCTGCATTGCCGACACCCAGCAGATCATCGAGGCGGTTTTGTGCGGTGATCTCGAATTGGGTGTGGTGGGTGCCGTATCCACCCATGCGGGTATCACACAGGCGCCGTTGGTGGAAGATGAAATGGTTCTGGTGGTCCCGGCTGGTCACCGATGGTCCGGTAAAAAACGGATTACGACGCAGGAGCTGTTTAGCGAGCCGTTTATTGTCCGTGAAATCGGATCCGGTACGCTGAAATCGATTCAATCCAGTTTTTCCGAGGCGGGTCTGAGCACCAGCGCCTTGAAAGTCGTTGCCCGCATTGGCAGCACCGAGGCCATTCGGCAGGCGATCAAGAATCGCATGGGCGTTTCCATCCTCTCTGCCATCGCGGTAGCCGAGGATGTCGCGGCGGGTAATTTGAAAACGCTGACCATCGCGGGTCTGAATCTAAAGCGATCCTTCTACCTGACCTATCACCGCCAACGAAGCCTCTCGCCGCTTTGCCACGCCTTCATCGATTTTATTCACAACCGCAATAACCTGCCTGCCCGGGTTTGATGGGGCAAGGGTGCCAGCCTAATGGCAGAACGCCGCATCCCGTGGTTTGAGAGGCCACGTGGAGTTCAACGCCGCCACCGTCCAATGCATTCTGCATCGCTTGTCTGGCTTTTTGCGGGGTGTTGTTTTCCTCGCTCAGGTGGGCCAGGATCACGTGGGTCAAGCGGTCATGCCGGAGTGATTCCAGGAGCAGGGCGGTGTCGTCATTGGAAAGGTGGCCGCTTCGGCTTCGGATGCGCTGTTTCAAGGGCCAGGGGTAGGGGCCGTCGAGCAGCATGCGGGTGTCATGGTTGGCTTCAAGGATGAGAATATCGCAGGCTTGCAAGTGGGTTTTGACCACATTGGTAACGATTCCCAGATCGGTGGCCACCCCAACCTTTGAACCATTCGAGGCGATCGTGAAGCCTGCCGGATCCTGAGCGTCGTGGGAGAGGGAAAAGGGGTGTACGGCCAGGGTCCCGATGGTAAAGGCGTTGCCACAGGTAAAGGGGCATACGTCGAACAGACGGCCCAAATGGGTCTGCGATGCCTGCCAGGTGCCGTCGCTGATGTATACCTGCAGACCCAAGCGCCGTGAGAGAACCCCCACACCCTGGATGTGGTCGGCATGCTCGTGGGAGACCAGGATGGCATCCAGGCAGCTGGGGTCCAACCCTTTTGCAGCCATCCGTTGTTGGATCTGCACCCCCGACAGCCCGGCATCAACCAAGATGGCGGTATGGCCGTCGCTGATGTAGGTGGCATTGCCCCGACTGCCGCTGGCCAGCACACAGACCACCGGACGGTTGCTGTTGACTGCGGTCGACACCCGCGCCTGGCGGGAAGGGGTCGCTTTCATCGCCCGGTGTGGCCAAACCCACCCAGGCTGCGGCTGGTATGATCGAGTCGGTCGACCGGATTGACCCGTGCCTGGAAGGTCTGCTGAATCACCATCTGGGCGATGCGGTCTCCTCGTTTGATGGTGACGGGTTCCCGCCCCAGGTTGATCAAGGCGATTTTGACTTCCCCCCGGTAATCGGCATCGATGGTTCCCGGAGCATTGATGATGCCGATGCCGTGTTTGACGGCCAACCCGCTGCGAGGTCGAATCTGGGCTTCGAAGCCGTTGGGCAGGGCCATGGCGAATGCGGTCGGTACGAGGGTGATATCCCCAGGGGACAGCACCAGGTCCGACTCCAAAGCGGCACAGACGTCCATGCCGGCGCTGTGGGGCGTCATGTAGCGGGGCAGGGGGAGGTCCTGGTTCTTTTCAGGATCCAATCTCAAGAAATCAATCGACGGCGTCGCATGCATGACAGGTCCTTACAGATGCGCAGATTCGATTTCAGTTGAAAACAGGGCCACTGCTGGCAGCGATGGGACGGGGTGGCTAAAAATCCAGCTGCCCGGCAAGGTCGACCCGATCGACATGGGGGCCCAGCAGGGTAATGGCCGGACAACCCTGGCCCCACAGGTCAGCCGCCAGTTCAAGCAGGTCGCCGCTGGTGACGGCATCAAGTTGGTCCATCACCGCCTGGATGGGGATGTGACGATCGAAATAAAAATGGTTCTGGGCCAGCCGGACCATCTGGTTGTCGGGGCTTTCGGCGGCCATCAGCAGATTGCCTTTGGTAAAGGCCTTGGCATCGTTCAGGGCATCGGCGGACACCGACTCTTTTTTGAGCCGCCGCACCTGCTCCATGATCAGATCGATGCAGGCCCGGACATTTGTGGGGGCGACCGCGGTGTAAACACCCAACATGCCCGTGTCGGCGTATGCGGTCAGAAACGAGTAAATAGAGTAGGCCAGCCCCCGTTCTTCCCGAATGGTCTGGAAAAGCCGGGAGCTCATGTTGCCTCCCAGGATGGTGTTGAGCAGGGAGGCGGCAAAGCGGCGTGGGTCGGTCACCGACAACCCGCGCATTCCCAGACAGATGTGCGTCTGCTCCAGGTCGCGGTGGGCGGCCGTCATGTCGCTTACCACCGTGGGTGTGTTGCGCCGGGCCAAGCGGTTGCCCGTCCCGATGGAGGAGAAGACAGGCGTCACCAGCTGTATAAAATGGTCGTGCCGAACGTTCCCGGCTACGCTGATCACGATGCGCTCAGGCCGGTAGAGACGCTTGAAGAAATCCCTGATGAAGGGGCTGTCAAATCGCAGGATGTTCTCCGGGGTGCCGAGGATCGATCGTCCCAGGGGATGACTGCCCCATAAGGCGGGGCCCATCAAGGTGTGAACCCACTCTTCAGGGCTGTCCTCCACCATGCCGATCTCCTGGCAAATCACCGGTCGCTCACGCGCGACTTCGTTTTCATCGAAAACTGAATTGAGGAAAATATCGGAAAGGATGTCAACCATGGTTTCCAGCTGGGTGTCGAGCACCCGGGCATGGTAGCAGGTGTGCTCCATGGCGGTGAAGGCGTTGGTCTGCCCGCCAATGGCGTCGAATTCTTTGGCGATCTGAAAAGCGCTGCGGCGAACGGTTCCCTTGAAGATCATGTGTTCGATGAAATGGGACAGCCCGCTTTCGGCGTCGGCCTCGTCACGGGCGCCGGCGTGGACCCAGACGCCCATGGAGACCGAGCGCACATGGGGCATGGCCCTGGAAACGATGCGGACCCCGTTTTGCAGGGTTGTTTTATTGACCACCGGACCCACGCTCATCCTCCAGAACGGCTTTGTGGCTGAGGCGTATCTTGCCGTCCTTGGACACTTCCAGCACCTTGACTTTCAGCAGATCCCCTTCTTTGACCACGTCGGTCACTTTCGCCACCCGACGGTTGGCCAGCTGGCTGATGTGGACCAGGCCGTCGGTGCCGGGAATGATTTGGACAAAGGCGCCAAAATCGGTGATTTTGACCACTTTGCCTTCGTAGGTGGCGCCGACTTCAGGTTCCATGGTCAGGGCCTCGATCTGCATGCGGGCGGCATCACCGTCTTCGGCGGAGGTGGCGGCGATTTTGACCAGCCCGCTGTCATCGATTTCGATTTTGGTGTTGGTTTCGCTTTGAATGGCCCGGATGACCTTTCCACCGGGACCGATGATATCGCGGATTTTGTCTGGGTTGATTTTGATGGAGACGATCTTGGGTGCAAAGGGAGAGATGCTTTCCCGGGGTACGACCAGGGCTTGCAGCATCTTGTCCAGGATGTGGAGCCGGCCCACTCTGGCCTGAGTCAGGGCCTTTTCCATGATTTCACGGGACAGCTCATGGATTTTAATGTCCATCTGCAGGGCCGTGATGCCCTCGGCGGTGCCGGTTACCTTAAAGTCCATGTCGCCGGCGTGATCTTCGTCTCCCAAGATGTCCGAAAGAATCGCCACCTGGTCACCCTCTTTCACCAGACCCATGGCAATTCCGGATACCGGTGCTTTGATCGGAACGCCGCCATCCATCATGGCCAGCGTTCCGGAACAGACGGTGCCCATGGACGAGGAGCCGTTGGACTCAAGCACCTCGGAGACGATGCGGATGGTGTAGTCAAAGGTCTCTTTGTCCGGCAACACCCGTTCAAGGGCGCGGGTGGAAAGGCCACCATGGCCGATATCGCGGCGGCTGGGGGACATCATGCGCTTGACCTCGCCCACGGAGTAGGGGGGGAAGTTGTAGTGGAGCATGAATGGGCGGTTTTCCTCGCCGCTGAGGGTTTCAACCCGCTGCTCATCCCCACCCGACCCCAATGTCAGGATTCCCAGCACCTGGGTCTCGCCACGGGTAAAGAGGGCGCTTCCGTGGGGGCGGGGCAGGACACCCACTTCGCAGGTGATGGGTCGGATCTCATCCAGGCGGCGGTTGTCGATGCGCCGACCGGTATTCAGGATCATCTCCCGACAGATCTGCCGCTGGAGGTCGCTGAGAATGGCGCTGATTTCGCTGCCCCGACCGGCCAGCTCCTCACCCAGTGATTCCTTGACGGTGGATTTAAGCGCCCGCAGGGCGGCATAGCGCTCCATCTTCGCGGGGATGGTCAAGGCCTCACGCAACGGTGCCGTGGCCTTTTGCTGGATCATCTCCACCAGAGCTGGATCTTTTTCAGGTGTGGTGAAGGGTCGTTTTGGTTTGCCCAGGGCCGCCTTCAGTTCTTCCTGAATGGCGATCATCGGCTGAATGGCCTGGTGACCGAAGAAGATGGCTTCGAGCATCGCCGCTTCGGTGACCACGTTCCCGCCCCCCTCAACCATCACCACGCCGGTGCGGGATCCGGCGACAATGATGTTGATGTCACTCTGGAGGGTTTCCGAAAGGCTGGGGTTGGCGATCCATCGACCATCGACACGACCCACGCGCACAGCCGCAATCGGTCCGGCAAAAGGGATGTTCGAAATCTCCAGGGCCGCCGACGCACCGACCATGGCCAAGATGTCCGGGTCGTTTTCCTGGTCCATGGAGAGCACCGTAGCGATGATCTGGGTTTCGTGACGGTATCCTTTGGGAAACAACGGTCGGATGGGCCGGTCAATCAACCGGGCGGTCAGGGTCTCCTTCTCGCTGGGCCGCCCGATTTCGCGCCGAAAATAGTTCCCCGGAATCCGGCCGGCGGCATAGACTTTCTCTTGGTACTCTACGGTTAGGGGAAGAAAATCCGCGTCTCTTTCCTCATCGGCGGAAACCACAGTGACCAGGACAACCGTGTCGCCGTATTGAACCACAACCGAGCCGGAAGCCTGTTTGGCAACCTTTCCGGCTTGGATGCTGAGGGTCTTGCCGCTAATGTCCACCTTGAATGTATGTTCCATCAGTCAATTTCTCCTATAGGTTGCGGCAATGGCCAAAGGTGCCCGCGCGTTGCCGGTAAATGGACGGGAGGCGGATGCGTCGCCCCCCTCGATGGCCGAAAGGCACCGGCTTTTCGTCCGGAAGAGGCATCCTTGGCAGTTGTATGGGGAAGAGCGGTAATCGGATTTCGACCACGCTGGGTCGCCGTTGGATCGTCACTTTAACGCCGCAGGCCCAGGGTCTCAATGATGGAACGGTAACGCTGAACATCGCTGCGTTTGACATAGTTGAGCAATCTGCGGCGCTTGCCGACGAGCATCAACAACCCCCGGCGGGAGTGGTGGTCTTTTTTGTGCTCTTTCAAATGCTCGGTCAGGTAGGAGATCCGATGGGTCAGCAGACCGATCTGAACTTCCGGAGAACCGGTGTCCGATTCATGCTTTTTGTATTTTTCGATGAGTTCTTTTTTGGATTCTGGGGTAAACGTCACGGCTCTCAACCTCCTTGAAATGGTTACTGCATCCTTTTGAACGGCAGCCGGCGCTGGGTGCCGGGTTGCGACCACCCCCCGGGCTGCAAAACGGGTCCACTCAATCCAGCGATTAATTGGATATTATCACCCTTCGGTTGAAAAAACACAACAATAATTATACCTGTGGGGCTCCGCCGCCGGACCCAGCACGGCCATCAGGCCGCCGCCAGGGGCGACTACTTTGAACAAGCCCTGATCCGATGTCGCGGGTCGACTGGTAAAATCGGTTTGCGACAGCGTCATCCCGTTGCGGATCTTTTTTGCCAGATGGTCATCGGCCACCACTGCCGGGAAAAAGGGCAGGGCCTCGTTCATGGGGATCACCAGGGTGTCGAGGCGACGCTGGTCCCTGCAGGCGGCCAACCGTTCAAGATCGACGGCCTGGTCAATGGAAAACCCACAGCTCACTGTGCGGCGCAGTTTTCCAAGGTGTCCACCGCAACCCAGTCTACGCCCCATGTCGTCACACAGGGAGCGGATGTAGGTTCCGGAGGAGCAGGAGACCGACAGGTGAACCCTGGGCAGATTCACATCAACTACCGCCAAACGGTCGATCCGAACCGGTCGGGCCGGCTTCTCGACGGGCACTCCGCGGCGCGCCCATTCATAGAGCGGAATCCCCTGGTGCTTCAGAGCCGAGTAGGCCGGGGGGACCTGGTTGATACAACCCACAAAGTGGGCCGCGGCTGCCCGGATCCGCTGCGCTGAAACACCGTCCAGGGGGTGCCGCCGGATGACGGATCCCGTTGCGTCCTGCGTATCTGTCACCGTGCCCAGGACCAGTTCCGCTTCGTAGGTCTTTTCCCCTTTGAGAAAGAACCGGGCCAAGCGCGTGGCCCGGTTGATGCAGCAGATCAGGACGCCGGTGGCAAACGGATCCAGCGTCCCGGTATGACCCACCTTTTTGGCCCCTAACAACCCCTTGACCCGCGCGACGACACCGGCTGACGTGATCCCCGCAGGTTTGTCAACGACAATAATCCCATCTAATTTGGTCGGCATGACTCGCAAAAACCGTCGCACAGGCTGTAGATGGTCTGCTTCAGCTCGTTCAGGCTCGACACCACCGAGAAACCGGCGGCAGCGGCATGACCGCCGCCACCGAAATTGGACGCAATGCGGGATACATCCACACTGCCGTCCGAACGCAGGCTCACATGAAAGCACTGGCGGCCGCTGGCTGCGTCAGAGCTGTTTTCCAGTTCGTGGATCAGCGCGGCAACCTTTACATCCTGAATCCGCCGGGCGTAGTTGATCAGGCCATCGGCGTCTTCGGGCTGGGTTCCGGTATCCGCCAGCATAGCCCGGGTGACGGTCATGATGGAGAGTTGTCCGTTGCTGGAGATCTCGATGGAATCCAGTGCCAGATTAAGCAGCTTGATCCGTCCTATCGAATAGGTGCCGTAGACATGCTGGGCGACGATCGACGGCTTTACTCCGACGGCCACCATGGCTTCGCAGATGGAAAAGGCCGCCCGATTGGTATTGGAAAACCGGAACGATCCGGTATCGGTTAAAATACCGGTGTAAATGGCTGTCGCCATCGCCAGGTCCACCTCAATTTCCATGGCCCGAATCAGGCGGTAGACGATTTCAGACGTGGCACAGGCTTCCACATCCACCAGGCGGTATTGCCCAAACCGGGTGTTGGTGGTGTGGTGGTCGATGTTGATCAGGGTTGGAATGTCGGTGATGATCGCAGCCGCCGATCCGACCCGTCCCAACTCCCCACAATCGAGAATGACCGCTGTGTCGAAGCGCTGCGGATCCGTCAGGTGATTCTGAATCCTGTCAACTGCGGGCAGAAACTGGTAAACGGCCGGGATCGAACTTTCGTTGTAGAGCACCACCTCGCACCCCAGCTTGTCCAATGACAGGCCTGTGGCCAGCAGGGCGCCGATAGCATCACCGTCCGGGTTGGCGTGGGAAGCCAGCAGGACGCGGCTGCTATTTGTCAGCCGCTGGAGTATCTTCTTCATCATCGGTGCGTATGGATTTCAGGACCTGGTTGATATGAGCGCCATAGTCAAAGGACGTATCGTAAAAAAACTTTAAATCCGGCATGTAGCGCAGGCCCAGCGTAGCGGCCAGTTCGCGTTTGAGATACCCTTTGGCGCTTTCAAAACCCGCTAAAACCACCTGGCTGTCAGGCAGCCCCCCAGGGGCGGCGACATAGACCTTGGCTATCCGCAAGTCCCGGTTCACGGTCACCTCGGTGATGGTGGCCTGGGCCAGCCGTGGATCGTTGATGCTTTTATGGATCAGATCGGCCAACAACTTGCGGATCTCTACCCCTACGCGTTGGGCACGATTGGACGGTCGCTTGACCATGTCTGGTTCACTTTCGATCCGGTTCCGAAACAATACGGGTCCGTCTCCACCCAGGGTGTTGCGGTTACAACGAGATGATCTCCATCTGATGGTCGATCATTTCAGCCAGCCCCAGGCCCTCGGCAAAATTAAACAATTTATCCAATTTAGCATTGATGACGCGGCGGTCACTGCCCACCACACTGATGCCGATGGCGGCCCGCTGGTAAATGTCATTATCCGCCACCTCGGCCACCGACGCGTTGAAGTGGTTCCGAATACGGCCGACCATCGCCTTGACCACGCGGCGCTTTTCCTTCAGGGAGCGGCACTCATGAATCCTGAACGTCATGTGTCCAATTCCCACTACCATTGGGACCGTTTACTCCAATTCGGGTCGAATCTCTTCCATGTAGTAGCTCTCGATGACGTCGCCGATTTTGATATCATTGAAACCCTCGATTCCGATACCGCACTCGTAGCCGGACTGCACCTCCTTGACGTCATCCTTGAAGCGCTTCAGGCTGCTGTTTTTACCCGCGTAGGTCACAATGCCATCCCGGACCAGACGCACCAGCTGGCCGCGTTGGATTTTGCCGTCGGTGACGTAGCAGCCGGCGATGGTTCCGACCTTGGGCACATGAAAGGTCTCGCGGACTTCGGCCCGGCCCAGCAGTCGTTCCTCGAAGGTGGACTGCATCATGCCCAAAATGGCATCTTTGACCTCCTTGATGACATTGTAGATGATGTTGTGAAAGCGCATGTCCACATTTTCCTCGCTGGCGAGCTCCTGAACCTTGGCATTGGGTCGAACGTTGAAACCAATGATTATGGCGTTGGAGACCGCAGCCAGGGAGATGTCCGACTCCGTGATGGTGCCCGTAGCCGCATGGACCACATTGATGCTTACCTCTTCGTTGGAAAGTTTGACCAGTGAGTCTCTCAGCGCTTCAATCGAGCCGTCCACATCTGCTTTGATGATCAGATTGAGGTCTTTGACTTCGCCTTTTTGCATTTTTTCAAACAGCCCATCCAGGCTCAAGCGGTTGGTCTTGGCCAACTCCTTCGAGCGTTGTTTCTGCATGCGGTGCTGGCTTACCTGACGGGCGTCCTTTTCGTCAGCCAGGGCCACCAGCTCATCACCGGCCATGGGCACGCCGGAAAGGCCCACGATCTCAACCGGCATCGATGGGCCGGCAGAGTTCACCGTGCGGCCCAGGTCATCCTGGAGCATGCGGATTTTACCGTAATGCATCCCGCAGACGACCGAGTCTCCGGCGCGCAAGGTGCCGTCCTGCACCAGTACGGTGGCCACCGGTCCGCGCCCGGAGTCCAGCTTGGCCTCGACCACGTGGCCACTGGCCAGTTTATTCGGATTGGCTTTCAGTTCCAGTATTTCCGCTTGGAGTAGAATCATCTCCAACAGTTCGTCGATCCCGGTATTCTTTTTGGCCGATACCATCACAAAGATGGCCTCACCGCCCCAGGCTTCCGGAACCAGGCCGTGCTCGCTGAGTTCACGCCGCACGCGTTCCGGATCGGCATCCGCTTTGTCCATTTTATTGACGGCCACGATGATCGGAACCCTGGATGCCTTGCTGTGATTGATCGCCTCAACAGTCTGGGGCATTACGCCGTCATCGGCGGCGACGACCAGCACCACGATGTCGGTGACTTTGGCGCCACGCGAACGCATGGCCGAAAAGGCCTCATGACCCGGGGTGTCCAGGAAGGCGATGACACCTTTTTCGGTTTCCACATGGTAAGCCCCGATATGCTGGGTAATGCCGCCCGCTTCGCCTTCGGTCACGCGGGTTTTACGGATTACGTCCAGCAGGGAGGTTTTGCCGTGATCGACATGGCCCATGATGGTGACCACCGGGGGTCTGGGGAACAGGGCTGCGGGGTCTTCCTGTTCGGTTTTTTTCAGGATGGCTTCTTCCGCAAAGGAGGCCTTTTCCACTTCGTACCCAAATTCAGCGGCCACCAAAACCGCTGTTTCATAATCAATCGTCTGGTTCACCGTGGCCATGACACCCATGCCCATGAGTTTGACGATCATTTCGCTGGCTTTGATACCCATGCGCTTAGCCAGTTCGGACAGGACGATGGTTTCGTCGACCCGGACCCTCCGTTTAATGGCCTTGGCGGTAGTGATCAAGGTTTTTTGGCCCGCTGGCAGGGCTTTGAGTTTGCTGCCTTTACGGCCTTTGCGGCCCGGCATTTTGCCGCTGTAGAGGGCCGCTCCCTCGACGATCTCTCTTTTGCGAAGGCCGCCGCGTTTTTTGGCGGGACGCAACTCCCCGGCGTCCAAATCCTTTTTCCGCCAGCCCTTCTTCTTGTCCTTGGCGGAAAGGGGTGTATCGGTGCTTTCCGGCTTAGGCGCTGGCGGCGGTGGCGGCGGCTCCACCGTTTCGATGCGGGTCTCACGGATCGTTTTGATTTTGGACTGGGTCGGCAGTTTTATGATTTTGGCCGGCGTCTCTTTTTTCCCTTTCTTCGCTTTGGCCACCGGGGTCGTGGGGATTTCCTCCGGGGATGGGGCTGCAGGGGTCGTTTCAGCGGCGGCTGACCGATCCTCAACCTGGTCGGCAGGGGGGGCCGTTGCTTGACCCTCAGAGACGGGCGCTGTTGGTTGCGCGACCGCGGCGGCGTCCACGTCAACTGATTTTGCATCCGTTGCTTCGAGTTCCGCCGCTTCGAGAGTGGCTGGGGGTGACTCCGGGACGGGCTTTGAGATGATTTTGGCCGTTTCTCCCGCCTTGGGTTTTCTCACCACAGGCTTCTTTTGCGGCGGCCGTTTCGCCTCAGCTGTCTGCGGGACCGGTTCTTCCGTCGGGGGCAGGACTTCTTGCGGCGCTTCGGTTGAAGCGGGGCGGGCCTCGGTGACTGCCGGCTCCTGCGGCGCGACTATCTTGCGCCGTCGGATCACGGTGGGGCGAACCCGCTTCTCCTCGAGGGCATCGTCCTTTTCGCCGAAAAGCGCCGCCTTAACCGTCGCTACCACGTCTTCGTCCAGAGAGCTCATATGGCTGTTCACTTCGATTTCAAGGTCCCGGATCTTATCCAAGAGTTCCCTGTTCGTCATGTTAAGATCTCTGGCAAACTCATATACTCTGATTTTTGCCATCCATTTCCCCCCAAATCACTGATATAAGCGGTTTTGGTCCTGTAGCCGGATCATACCCCCTCATCCGCTGGCGCCCTCTTCAATCGAGTCGGTATCCGAGGCCTCGTTGGGTGGTTCCATGGGCGGTTCGGCCGCAACCGTGCTCGCTTGCGCGTCGGCTCGGGCGGCCTCCTCGGCGGCGCGATGTTTCTCCTCCAGGCGCCGGGCTGCTGCAATCTTGGCGGCCTCAACCGCATACTGGCGTGCATTTTCAATCAACATCGTGGCCTTTTCGCGTCCAATCCCCCGTATTTCGACCAGCTCATCCAGGGTGGACTCGGCCAGTTCTTCGGCTGAGTAAATCCCCTTTTCGAAGAAGGCGTCCGCCAGGCTGGTGCCGACGCCGGGGATGTTGACCAATGATTCGTATCCGAGCTTCATTGTTTCATTGTATTTGGACTCGGAGTTGACGTCCAGATGCCAGCCGGTGAGCTTGGAGGCCAAGCGCACGTTCTGTCCCCGTTTGCCGATGGCAACCGAAAGGAACTCGTCGGGCACGATGACCTCCATGGCTTTGTTTTCCTCATCGATGATCACCCGGGATATCTCCGCGGGGGCCAGGGCGTTGCAGACATATTTGGCGGCATCCACATGCCAGGTGATGATGTCGATCTTTTCACCCCGGAGCTCCTGGACCACATTTTGAACCCGGCTGCCCTTCATGCCGACGCATGCCCCCACCGGGTCGATATCTGAATCGTGGGACGAGACGGCAAACTTGGCCCTGCTTCCCGGTTCGCGGGCGGCTCCTTTGACCTCCACGATCCCTTCACTGATTTCGGGCACCTCGGTTTTGAACAGGTTGATCAGCAGGTCGGGATGGGTCCGGGACAGGACGACCTGCGGGCCGCGGGTATCGTAGAGCACTTCCAGAATCAGGGCTCGAATGCGGTCACCCCGTCGGTAATTCTCCCGGGGGATCTGTTCCCGGGTGGGCAATATGGCTTCGGTTGCGCCCAGGTTGACGATAATGTTGCCCCGGTCCACCCGCTGGACAATGCCGTTGATCACCTCACCTTTACGATCGATATAGCTCGAGTAGATCGCATCCCGTTCCGCATCCTTCATCTTTTGGATAATGACCTGCTTGGCGGACTGCGCCGCAATCCGGCCAAAGGTCGACGTGTCCATTTTGGTGCCCAGGCTGTCGCCCACCTCACAGTCTGGGTCGAGTTTCCGCCCCTCGGCCAGGCTGATTTGCAGATCCGGCTCGGTCACCTCCGCCACGACCTCTTTGAATTGAAAGACCTCAATCTCACCCGTATCCGGGCTGTACTGAGCCTCGATGTCGACTTTGCTGCCGAATTTTTTTCTGGCGGCGGAACGCAACGCCTCTTCCAGGGCGCGGATCAGTATTTCAATGTCGATGCCCTTGTCCCGACTCACCTGTTCCACAACCCGTTTGATATCTGCTATAAACATCAGCTTTCTCCATTGTAATTGATCAGCCGCGCTCGTGTAATATCGTTGATCGGCAGACCAACCATTCCGCTCTCCACCTGCAGTTGAACGATGGCCCCGACGACACCGACCAGCACACCGGTAAAGTTTTTACGGCCGTTGACGGCGGCGGCGAGGCGAATTTTGGCTCGCCGGCCTTTAAACCGGTCAAAGTCCGCAAGCTTGATCAAGGGCCGGTCGAGACCTGGCGATGACACCTCCAAGCGGTACGGCGGCGCATCCTGGATTTGAACGTCCAGGATGTCGGCCAGCTGGCGGCTAATTTGAACGCAATCCTCCAGCGTCACCCCACCAGGCTTGTCCAGGTAGAGGCGCAGGGTCAGACCGCCCGGTTCGCGCTGAAACTCCAGATGAACCAGCTCCATGCCTTCAGCCGCGCACAGCGGGTCGGCCAGGCGGGCGGCGGCCTCCACAAACGCGCGCTGTCGCTTAAGACGCTCCGGATCCGATTGGCCACGGGCCGCCTGTTTGTGGGTTCTTGCTTTTGACGTTGCGCCACGGTTGGGCATCATCTCACCGACAATAATCGACCAAAAAAACAAAAACGGGCAAACCGCCCGTTTCCACGTTCAAACCGATTATGGATACCGTCACAACCAGTCCATAAAACCACGCTGAGCGGTGATCCCGCCTTTATTCCAGCAACCGCTGCCGGAATGGACGAAACCGGACTTGATGTGGAGCGGGCAACGAGATTCGAACTCGCGACACCAAGCTTGGGAAGCTTGTACTCTACCAGCTGAGCTATGCCCGCTCGCCAAGGAACACCTTTTAAGTCAAAATAGATGCCCTGTCAATAGCTTTCTTAGAAAGCCCTGCGCTTTCGTCGCAATCGAAAATGGTCAAGGTCCCTGCAGCCGTCGCACAACCGGCAGGTTGGTGGTCGATCAACGGCGCAGGGCATCGATCAGGTCCCGGATCCGGATCAGTTCCATCCTGATTTCGGCAACGTCGGGCAAAACGGCGATCGATGCTGGTGGCGGGGGGGCGGTGCGTTGTTTCCTCAGATGCTGCCGCGCACCGGCGATGGTGAATTTTTTTTGGTAGAGCAGGTTTTTGATGGTTAAGACCAGCATCACATCCTGTCTGCGGTAGAGGCGTTGCCCCGCATCGGTGCGCTTGGGATTGAGTTGTTTGAATTCGGTTTCCCAAAACCGCAACACATAGGGGGCGATGCCGGTGATTTCGCTGACCTCACCGATTCGAAAGTAAAACTTGCCGGGTATCTCGGCCGCGCCGTTCGGATCTTCTTTCATCGGCATTCCATATCGGTTGCAACGCTGCCGGCGGCTGCTGATTGGTCAGGCCGGCAGGGTGGCATCAAATTCGGCAATCAGCCGGCAGGTGAGACGGCGGTGAATTTCGTTGACGGTTTCATCCGCGAGTGTTCGCTCGGCAGACCGGTAGACGACCCGCAAGGAGACGCTCTTTTTGCCGGCTGGCAGGGGATCGCCGCTAAATACGGCAAATAGGTGGAGGTCCACCACCAGCTTTTCATCGAAGCGGGCCACGGCATCCAACAGCCTTGCCGCTTCGACCCCCTGATCGACAATCACGGTCATATCCCGCGCCGTTGCGGGAAAGCGGGGGATTGGGGTCATTTGCTTGAAATCGGGTGCCAATTGACCCAACCCGGCCACGTTGAGTTCGAAAATAAAGACGCTCTGTTTGATACCATACCGGTTCAGCACCGCGGTGTCGACCTCACCCACGATACCAAGCATCTGCCCGGCGCAGCGGATCTGCGCCGTGTGCCCCGCGCGGGTGCAGTCGCAGCGGTCGTCAGGCAGTGCGCGAAAGGTCAGTCCAGCAAGGTTCATCGCACGGGCCAACCCATCCACGATTCCCTTGATGTCGAAAAAATCACAGCCCGTTTCCGGGGAGAACCAGGCGGCCTTGGTGCGGGGGCCGGTCCAGACGGCGGTCAGCATCTCCTGTTCCAGCGGCAGCAGGGCATCCGGCTGGGGAAGAAAGACATGGCCGATTTCAAACAACCGCAAGTGGTTCTGTTGTCGTGAAATATTTCGCTGGACCGTTTCAAGGATGCCTGGAACCAAGGTGGTGCGCATCACCGCCTGTTCTTCAGAAATCGGATTGAGCAGCCCCACGTGAGAGCGACGCGGGTCACTGGCGGCCAGTTGAATCCGGTCGCAGGAATCGGCGCTGATGAAGCTGTAGTTGATAACTTCCGAAAACCCGAATCCAGCGAGAATATCTCTGATGCGGTTGCGGCGGACCATCGTTGAACAAGCGGTGGTTCCCTGGGCCGGCAGCGCCGGAAAGGTGGTCGGAATCTGACTGTAACCGGAGCGTCGGGCGACCTCTTCCATCAGATCCTGGGGACGGGTGACATCAACCCGGAAAGAAGGCACCTGGACCTGCAGGTCATCGCCGCCGTCTGCATTGACGGTGAAGGCGATGCTTTCCAGCAGGGTGGCGATGCGATCGTGGTCCAAATCCGTGCCAAGAAGGTGGTTGGTGGCCTGCACACTCAGGGCAAGTATGCGGGGTCCCTGAATTCTGAAATCTTCATCAATGACACCGCCCACCAGCCTGCCTTGTCCCAGTTCAGCCATGAGCGCGGCGGCGCGATCGAGGGCAAAAAGGGTGCCATCCGGATCGACTCCCCGTTCGAATCGGTGCGAGGCTTCGGTATTCAGACCCAGCGTTTTGGATGTGCGGCGAATGCTCGTCGGATCGAAGCAGGCGCTTTCAATCAATACCCGGGTCGTGGTTTGCCTGATCTCCGAGTCCAAACCGCCCATGACGCCGCCGACGGCGATCGGTTTTTCACCATCGCAGATCAGGAGCATGCCTTCGGAAAGCCGGCGTTCCTTCTGGTCCAGGGTGGTGAACCGTTCTCCTTCCGTGGCCGTTCGGACAACGATGCGCTGATCGGCCAACCAGTCGAAATCAAATGCGTGCAGCGGTTGACCGGTTTCCAGCATTACAAAATTGGTCACATCCACCAGGTTGTTGATGGGACGTACCCCCACCGAGCGCAGGCGGTCCTGGAGCCAGAAGGGCGACGGGCCAACCGTGATTCGGTCCAGCAATCGGGCGGCATACCGGGGGCAGTGGTCCGGTGCCTGGATGGTCACGCTGGTGAGCCGGTGCAGGTCGCCTTCGGTGTCGGGCCGGTTGAACAGCGGTGGACGCATGGGAATGCCCTGAATAGCGGCAATTTCACGGGCCACCCCCATCAGGCTCAAACAATCGGGCCGGTTGGGTGTCAGTCCGATTTCAAGAACGGAGTCGGACAGCGTCAAAGCCCTGGTCAAGGGAAGCCCTGGCTGGAGATCGCTATCCAGCACCATGATCCCGCTGCTGTCGGGCCCCAGTCCAACTTCGTGCGCACTGCAGAGCATACCCTCGGAGTGTTGGCCGCGAATGACGCTTCTTTCCAACCGGGTTCCGGTGGGCATGCGAGTGCCCACACGGGCCAGGGGCGCCAGCATCCCTGGCGTCACATTGGGGGCACCGCAAACGACCGCGACGATACCGTCGCCGTCGTCCACCCGGCACAGTTTCAGCCGGTCGGCGTTGGGGTGGGGCAACACTGCCACCACGCGCCCCACTACCACGGTTTCCAGATAGGCGTAGCGGTCCTCCACGGCCTCCACTTCCAGCCCGGCCATGGTCAGCGCATCGGCCAGCGCCGATAGCGTCATATCGATGGCCACATACGCTTGCAGCCAGTTCAGGCTCACTTTCATCGGCTCAGCAACACTCCGTATCAGGCCTCACGCCTCAGGATGGGCAATCCTGGTGGGGACGGCCGGGGTGCCGCCCCAAAAGAATCACGCAGCGAAAAGTTGGACTTTTTGCGGGTTCATCAAAATTGGCTCAGGAAACGGTAGTCATTGTCGAAGTACCGTCGGATGTCATCGATGCCGTATTTGAGCATGGCGATGCGCTCGACACCCATACCGAAAGCAAAACCGGTATAGCAGGTGGTGTCATAACCGACCTTTTCAAACACCGCTGGATGGACCATGCCTGACCCCAGCACCTCCAGCCAGCCGGTTTGCGAGCAGACCCGACAACCTTTGCCCCGACACATCACGCAGCGGATATCCACTTCGGCGCTGGGTTCGGTAAAGGGGAAAAAACTGGGTCGAAACCGCAGTGTGGTGCGGTCATCGAACATCCGCTGCACAAAAGCGGTCAGGGTGCCCTTTAGATCGGCAAAAGATACCCGGCGATCCACCAGCAACCCCTCCACCTGGTGAAACATGGGCGTGTGGGTCAGATCCGAATCACAGCGATACACCTTGCCCGGAGCAATGATGCGCACGGGAGGCTGCCGCTGTTCCATCACCCGGGGCTGGGTAGGTGACGTGTGGGTCCGCAGAACCACGTTGTCCGACACGTAAAAGGTATCCTGCATGTCCCGTGCAGGGTGGTTCTTAGGGATGTTAAGAGCTTCAAAATTGTAGTAGTCGGTCTCCACCTCCGGCCCTTCGACCACATCGAACCCCATCTGCGAAAATATGCTGCAGATGCGGTTGGTAATCTGGGAAATGGGGTGCAGAGACCCTTTTTCCGGAACCCTGCCCGGCAAGGAGACATCGATGCGGGTCGATGGCGTCGGGGTCGCCGCGGTCAAACGGGCCAGCACCCGGCCAATTTCACCTTCCAGGGCGCGTTTGATCTCATTGGCGCGCGCGCCTGCCTGGGGCCGCTCCTCAAGGGGCAGGTTGGCGATGTTCCTTAAAAAGTGCGTGATTCGTCCCTTGCGACCGAGGTACTGGGTGGCCAGTTCGTTGATTGCCCCGACATCCGTCGCTGAAGACAGCGCCTCCAAGGCGTCCGCGTATATCCGTTCGATGGTGTTTTTCACGATCGTCGCTTTGCATAGAGACCGGCGCCGGCTCTCAGGCCCGCCGGAGTGGGCGTCGGCTGCGGTTGTTTTCGCGCTTCAACCGCGAGGCAACGGGAAGGTTCCCATGCGGGCGATACGCTCCGTGACAGGACGACCCGGATCAACCCTGCTGCGATGCCAGTGCGGCAATCTGGGCAAACCCGGATGGGTCGGATATCGCCAGTTCGGCAAGCACCTTGCGGTCCAGATTGACATCCGCTTTCTTCAGTCCGTTGATAAAGCGACTGTAGGACAGCTCGTTCATGCGGGCCGCTGCATTGATGCGTGCAATCCACAAGCGACGGAACTGGCGTTTGCGCTGTTTGCGGTCGCGAAAGGCATAGTTCAGTGCTTTGTCCACCGAATCAGCCGCGGTCCGAAACAGTTTGCTGCGTCCGCCGCGGAACCCTTTGGCCAGCTTCAACACTTTCTGGCGGCGTCTTCTGGCCTTGAACCCTCTTTTAATTCGCATGACCTCTTCTCCTTGAAATCGGAATCACCCCAGCAACCACAATCCCATTGATCCTCCGAAGCCGCTAGCGGTGAAACCGGCATTGAAACGTCTGGTGTCAGCGTCGATCACCCGTTGGGCAAAAGGCGTCGGATTTCTCGCATGTCGCTCTTTTTGACCAATTGTATCTTTTTCAAGGAGCGTTTGCGTTTCCGGTTTTTGGTGGTCAGGATGTGACTGTGATGAGATTTTGAAAACGTGTACTGGCCGGAGCCGGTCTTGTTAAACCGCTTTGCGGCGGCGCGGTTGGTCTTGATTTTCGGCATGATTTCTCTCCTTATTTTAAAAACCGATGGCGCGAACGAAAAAACATGCGTCCACGCCAGCTTATGCAACGGCCTGTTCCTTCTCGCGCGCGGAGGCGACCCGGCAGCGGGCGCCGCCGTCGCTGATCAACCCGGCGGCATTATCTGGGGGCCAGCACCATCATCATCGTCCGCCCCTCAAACTTGGGGTATTGCTCGACCACGGCGATATCTTCCAGTGCCGTGGCGATTTGCTGAAGCAACTCCCGGCCGCGTTCCGCAAGGGTGATCTCACGGCCCCGAAACATCACCGTGACCTTGACCTTGTCCTTGCGGTCAATGAATTTTCGAATATGCCCCATTTTGGTCTCGAGGTCATGCTCTCCGGTTTTGGGCCGAACCTTGATCTCTTTGACCTGAAAAGTGGACTGTTTTTTTTTGGCCTCCTGCTGTTTTTTGGTCTGCTCATACTTGAAGCGCCCGTAATCCATGATCTTACATACCGGCGGCTTCGCGCTGGGCGACACTTCAACAAGATCCAGACCGTAATCATTGGCTTTGGCCAGGGCTTGGTGGATCGGGAGGATGCCTACCTGGTTTCCCTCCGGATCAATCAGGCGGACTTCCCTGACCCGGATTGCCTGATTGATCCGCGTGGTGTCAGGGGGTTTTCTCTCCATCGGCGTATTTCTAATACCAGCTATACTTCCACCTCCTGAAGCCTAAAGGTCATTTTCCGGTTGACCCGCCGACTTTTGGCGGACCCCAGGTTCCCTATTCCTGCCATCACCGCACAGCAATTCAGTACTAAACCCAGTCCAATATACGAGGCCCGCGGTAAATGCAAGCAAAAAAATGGGAAACCGATCCCACCCCATTCAGGGCCCAACGGCCTGCGCCAAGGTATAGCGGCTCAGCAGGCTATCTGCCCAGTAGGTATTGCCCGAATTGGCGAAAAACCGTTTGAACAACACCAGGCTTTCAGTCCGCAACACCCCGGGGCGCACTGTCAGGTTGGCAGTTCGATAGAGGGGGGGCAAAGCGGACCGATCACACCCGGTCCCGCCCCCCATCACATCTTCGTAGGCATAAACAATCCTGCCGATACCGCTGAGGATAACCGCCGAAAAGCACATCAGGCAGGGTTCCATCGTGCAATACAGGGTCAGCTGCGCACGATCCTCACCGGCTGCAGCCGCAGTCAGTTGCCTGAGGGCGTTTATTTCGGCGTGGTCGATCTCATTAACTGAGCCGGCCGTCGTGCTGGTGCGCCGACCCTGGGCAACCACGGTCTCCTGGTTTGCAATTACGCAGCCCACGGGAAATTCACCCCCTGCCAGGGCTTCCCGAGCCAAATCCAGGGCCGAGCGCATGAATGCCGCCTCAGGGTTCATTCAATTATGCAGGCGCTGTCATCGCACGGACAGCTGCCGTCGATTTCAAAGGCATAGAGAATTCTGGCTTCCATTTCGGCCTGCTTGGGCGAGATGGAAGCGAAGTTGGACCGGGCCAGCCGGGCCAACAGGCTTTCTCGAGATGGAATCCCGTCCAATCCCGCCGCCGTCAGCTTGCCGGTCCGCCCGTCGAGTATATCCGCCGACTCACCATTGGTCACCACCACCACCGCAACCTGATAGGGTGCTATCAGCCGCGAAACGGCCAGGCTCGGTCGGTAACGGGTCACCATGGAGCCCGGGGCGTATTTAACCACCATTGCCGTGTGGCCGTCAACCACTACCGTAAAGTCGACCCACAGGCGCCCCTTGCGGCTGCCGGCGGCAACGATCAAGGGCTGACGCGCATGGATGTCCCCCTTGGCAAATCCTTTTTCCGCAACCAGAAAGCGGGCAATTTTTTGGCGGAACCGCTCGTCGTGGGTATCCAAAAGGATTTCACCGCTGAGGAAATCGGTTAATTGGCCCATTATCAAGTGATGGCCAGCCATTGTTCACCACCCGGAATCGGTGGGCGCATAGCGGCGCCAGCGCCGATATACCGCTTTACAAAGGGGTTGGTCTGTGAGTAGATAACGCATTTTGACGAACATAACACAGCCATGGCAGCACCACAATCGGAGGTTCATGAATATCCGCGAGCAGTTTGAGAAGCGCGAAAGTAAATTCATGTCTGCTTTCGGCTGCCAGAGCGCTCGAAGCCGGGGTCGGGAGCGAACCGAGGCGCCATGCCCGATCCGTACCGCCTTTCAGGTGGACCGTGACCGGATCGTTTACTCCAACGCGTTTCGGCGGCTGAAGCACAAAACGCAGGTATTCCTCAATCCCCTGGGCGACGAATACCGCACGCGGCTCACCCATACCCTGGAGGTGGCCCAGATTGCCCGGACCATCGCCCGGGCGATGTCTCTCAATGAAGACCTGGCTGAAGCCATTGCGTTGGGGCACGACCTGGGCCACACACCGTTCGGGCATGGTGGTGAGGCGGTGCTTCAGGAGATCCACTCAGCGGAGTTTTCTCACCACAAGCAGAGCCTGCGGGTAGTCGATGTGATTGAAAACAACGGCCAGGGGTTGAATCTGACCCATGAGGTGCGGGACGGCATCCTCAAGCACGCCAAGGGGTACGGCAAAATTCTTCCGGACGACCCGGGTGAGCTGGCCTGCACCCTCGAAGGGCGCATCGTGCGGATAGCGGACATTATGGCCTACCTCAACCATGACCTGGACGATGCCATCCGCAGTGGTGTCATCGGTGAAGGCCAGGTGCCGGCGGTTTGCACCCAGATTTTGGGCCGAACCCATCCGGAGCGGGCCACCAACATGATCCGCGACCTGATCTTCTCCAGCCGGCCGGTAAACGGGGAGTTGCGGCTTAGCATGAGCGATGCGGTTTTCGGTGCTATGACCACCTTGCGCGCTTTTCTCTATGACAACGTTTATCGCTCGGCCCGGGTCCATCGCGAATTCATCAAGGCCAAAAAGATACTCTCCGAACTTTACGCCTTTTTGCTGGACAACGCGGCCCTTTTCGAAGAGGAGGTCACCCGCATGGGCATGGCCGGTTGTCTTCAAAACGGTCACCCCCGGGCGCAGGTGGTCTGTGATTTCATTGCCAGCATCACCGACCGTCATGCCCTGGGCCTCTACCAAAAAATATTTTTCCCCTCGCCCACCGTATGAGGCCTCGGCTATTGGGATGAATCTGAACCCCGAACGGTTTTTGCCCTCCCGAGAACGCTACCTTCCGCTGCTGCAGCGGCTGGAAGCGCTTTTTGATGAGATGGATCGGGCCTATAGCGCCGTCGCCGATCAGTATGGGTTCCATTGCAGCGGCTGTGCGGACAATTGCTGCCTGTCCCGGTTTGCCCACCACACCCTCCTGGAATATCTCTATCTGGTGGAGGGAATGGGCACGCTTGAGACCGAAACGGCTGCTGCGCTCAGTCAACATGCCGTGGCTGTGGCGGTTCAAATGGCCGACGTCGACCGCAGCGCTGAACCCCTGCGCAGCATGTGCCCGTTGAACCGGCAGGGGCGATGCCTGTTGTACCGCCATCGTCCCATGATCTGCCGGCTGCACGGCATTCCCCACGAGCTGCGCGGGCCTGCGGGCAGTGTCGTCAGGCATCCGGGCTGTGACGTCTTCTTTGACCATTGTCGTGCAAGGGGCCAGACCGATTATATCCCTTTTGACCGCACCCCCTACTACCGGCGCATGGCGATGTTGGAACAGGATCTGCGCCGGCTGACCGGATATACCGAGAAAATCAAGCTGACCGTTGCGCAAGCGCTGGCAACTCTCACGGAGCGGGCCGATGAAATTAATTAGCCCCGAAGCGCTGGAGCGGCTGCCGGGGATCGTGCTGAGAAATAACGACACCTTTGGTTTTCGTTGCCACAACGCGTTGGCCTGCTTCAACCGCTGCTGCCGGAATCTGAACCTGTTTCTCTACCCCTACGATGTGGTGCGTTTGCGACGCAGTCTGCATATGGACGCCGATCGGTTTCTGGAGGAACATGTGGACGTGGTGTCGCGGGAGGGCAATTATTTCCCCGAGGTCCTGCTGCGGATGGCCGACAACGAATCCCGGACCTGTCCCTTTCTGAATGACGCCGGGTGCGGGGTGTACCCGGATCGGCCCGACACCTGCCGCACCTTCCCCGTCGAGCATGGCATGCTGTTCAGCAACCGGCGGGGCCATCCTGAGCGGGTCAGTTTTTTCCGGCCGCCGGATTTCTGCCAGGGGCGGCATGACAGCCAGGTCTGGACGCTTTCCGAATGGGCCGCCGATCAAGAGGCTGTCGGTTACAACCAGATGACGGCCCACTGGGCTTCGGTCAAAGCGCTGTTTCACCAAAATCCTTGGGGCAGCGACGGCCTGAACGGATCAAGGGCCAAAATGGCCTTCATGGCCGCCTACAACATTGATCGCTTTCGTGATTTCGTTTTTCAGAGCAGTTTTCTATCACGCTACCGAGTCAAGCCCAAGCTGGTCAAAAAGCTGCGCTTCAGCGACCGGGAACTGCTGCTTTTCGGGTTTGAATGGATTCGATTTATCGTCTGGGGCATCCCGTCGGCGGTCATTGGCCGGTAGGCTGCAGCTATTTTTTTCCCGCCACGGCTTGGGCGATATTGAGGCTATAGTCGCCGATCTTCTCTAAATTGGTCAACAAGCTGACGTAAACCAGCCCCTGTTCGATCCCGCATTCGCAGGCGCGCAGGCGTTCGATGTGGTTGTCGCGGTATTCTTGGCGCATGGCATCGATGGTATTTTCCAGCTGGTCGGCCTGGTGCATGAGGTTTGGCGGCCGGCGGCGCATGGCCGATATGTTCAGATCCAGGAATTGGCCCACCGTGTCAATCATGCGGTTCAGATCCGTCATGGCCGTTTCCGTGAAGGTCAACTTGTCTTCGATCATGGTCTCGATGATCTGGGCGATATTTTCCACCGAATCGCCGATGCGCTCAATATTGTTGGTCATGCGCATCATGCTCGATATCTCTTTGGCCTCGGATTCGTTCACCCCTACCTGGTAAATCCGGGTGAGATAGGCCACGATTTCGCGCTGCATGTCGTCGATCAGGTCCTCCACGCGCCGCCATTTGGCCAGTTTTTTCAAATCCCGGTCGTTGAGGCGTTTTACCGTTTTTCTGAAGGTGTATGCAGCGGTCTCGGCCATGCGCAGGATTTCGCTGCGGGCCTCAACGATGGCGGCGATGGGGGTGTCGATAAGCCGGTTGCCGAAATTGGGCAGGCGGTAGTAGTCGATGTCCTCCTCTTCCTTGGGTGCCAGCCATACGGCCGCTTTGATGAGCCAGGGCAGCACCAGCAGGAAAAACAAGGCGCTGAGTATGTTGAACAGGGTGTGCCCATTGGCGATGTACCGCCCAACATTGACCACTTCACTCCCCACCACCTGGTCTACCGGGCCGGCCCCGAGACTCAGGGTGGTCGACTCGACCAGATTTACGAAAAAAGGGAACACGCACAGCATCAGCGCCACACCGATGACGTTGAACATGGTGTGGGCGTGGGCTGCCCGATGGGCGTTGACGTTGTTGGATCCAATGGTGGCCAGTTGAGCCGTGATGGTCGTGCCGATATTTTCCCCCAGTACCAGTGCCAAGGCCCCGGGGTAGGTCACCAGCCCCTGGCTGGCCAGGGTCATGGTCAGGCCGATGGTCGCCGAAGACGATTGGACCATGATGGTGAGTGCGGCGCCGACGAACACGCACAGCAGCAGACCGCCAAGGGTTCCGGGGTCGAAGCGGGTAAAAAATCCGATGAAGGTTGGGTCCTTGCGGATGGGGGCCAGGCCGTGTTTCATGACATCCATGCCATAAAAAAGCAGACCGAAACCCAGAATGACCTCACCGATGTAGCGGGTTTTTTTGCTCTGGGTGAAAAACTTGAGCAGTACGCCGACCGTGATGGCGGGCAGGGCCAGTTCAGAGAGGTTGAAGGCGATGAGTTGGGCCGTGACGGTCGTGCCCACATTGACCCCCAGGATCATACCCACGGCCTGCTGGAGGGTCATGAGACCGGCGGTGACAAAACCGATGAGCATCACGGAGGTGGCCGACGAAGACTGCACCAAGGCTGTGACAAACGCGCCGGTGAGGCACCCCACCACCCGGTTGGTGGACGCCGCCCCCAAGATGGCCTTGATCCGCTTGCCGGCGGACATCTGCAGCCCCTCGGTCATCAGCTTCATGCCGAGAATGAACAGGCCAAGTCCGCCGAGAGTGGTAACGACCACGCCGGTCATCACAACGGCCATCCCTGAATGGGCCGGTTACTCCACCATGTTGGCATTAGTTCTTGTCCATCCTGCCGACGGGCGCACCGCCGGCTACGAAGCGGTCGTCAACCGCTATGTGCCCGCCGCTCACACGGCCCGACAGGCCGACTCGGGAGGACGCTGATGTCGA
>JAWOIA010000189.1:0-3854 GCA_046484885.1 Desulfosarcina sp.
CTTGTTGCCTTGACAAACGGCAAATCAAACCCATAATTGTTGCACCTATTTGTCGAACTAATTATAACCATTAACAAAAAATTGATGCCACCGATTCAGGAGTGCCCATGGAAGCCAAGAAGGAAACCCATCTGTTCAAAACCGAAGTGCAGCAAATTCTCAATCTGATCATCAATTCCCTCTACTCCAACAAAGACATCTTTCTACGGGAATTGATCTCCAACGCATCCGATGCCATTGACAAGGTGCGCTACATGGCCGAGACCAAGCCAGGGATGCTGGGTGATGACACGGCATTCAAGATTCATCTTAAGCCCGATGGCATCCAGCAGACCTTCGAGATATCCGACAACGGCATCGGCATGACCCAAGATGAGGTCTTGGAGAATATCGGCACCATCGCCAAAAGCGGCACCGCTGGCTTTCTGGAAGCGCTGGAGCACGCCAAGGGTCAGGAATCGTTGATTCCGGAGTTGATTGGCCAGTTCGGTGTCGGTTTCTACAGTGCCTTCATGGTGGCTGAAAAGATCACCCTGGTAACACGGGCCGCCGGTGCGGATTCGGACCAGGCTGTCAAATGGGTGTCAACCGGAGACGGTTCCTTCACGATTGAGCCAACCAAAAAATCGACCCGGGGAACCACCATCACCCTGGCGTTGAAAAAGAAGGGCAAAGACGACAAAGATTTTACCGACCCGTGGACGATTCGCAGCATCGTCAAGCAGCACTCCGATTTTGTCAGCTATCCCATTAGCATGGACGTTGAGCGCGACGAACCCCTGCCGGATAAAGAAATTATCAAGGACAAGGATGGTAAGCCCATCGGGGCAACGACGCGCAAGGTGATGCGTGAAGAAACCCTGAATTCCATGAAGGCAATCTGGGCCCGTAATCCAAGTGACGTCAAAGAGGACGAATACGAAGAATTTTACAAGCATTTGGGTCACGACTGGAATCCGCCCATGGAGCGGCTTCACCTTAAATTCGAAGGGACCACCGAATATGATGCGCTGCTCTACATTCCCTCCAAAGCGCCCTTCGACCTGTTCACCCCGAACCGACGCCATGGTATCCACCTTTATTCCAAACGGGTCTTCATCATGGATGACTGCAAGGAGCTCATGCCCGAATATTTGCGTTTTGTGCAGGGCGTCGTTGACGCATCCGACCTTAATCTGAATGTCAGCCGTGAGATTCTGCAGCAGGATCGGTTGGTTCTGAACATCCGCAAAAATTTAGTGAAGAAGCTTTTTGACCTCTTGGACAAAATGGATGCCGAAAAGTACAAGCGTTTCTATGACGAGTTCGGCGCCGTCCTAAAGGAGGGGATCTACACCGATCCGGACAAAAAAGAGAAAATTGCCGCCTTGGCCCGTTACAAGACCACCAAATCCGAGGATCAGTGGGTATCCCTGGCGGATTATGTGAAAAACATGCAGGCGGACCAGAAGGAGATTTACTACATTACTGGCGACAAGCTTTCAGCTCTGCTCAACAGCCCTCACCTCGAAAAGTTGAAAGAGCGGGATGTCGAGGTGTTGTTGATGACCGACCCGGTGGATGAGTGGGTGGTGCAGTCATTGACCGAATATGACGCAAAGCCCTTGAAAAGCGCCGAGAAGGGGGACCTGGATCTGGGGCAGGTGGATGATGCCAAGAAAGAAGCCTACCATGCCCTCTTTGGCTTTATCAAGGGGCAGCTGGAAAGCAAGATCAAGGAGGTCAAGCCCTCAACGCGGCTCAAGGATTCTGTGGCCTGCCTCTCCGGCGATACCTGGGATCTGAGCGCCTACATGGAAAAGCTGCTCAAGGCATCCGGGCAGAAAACACCTGATACCAAGCGCGTTCTGGAATTGAACATGGACCACCCGGTAATGGAGCGGATTAAAGCCCTTTACGAGAACGACCGGGACAACGCCGCTTTGAAAGACTACTGCCATCTCCTCTTTGACATCGCCGTGGTCGGTGAAGGGGGCAAGCTGGACAACCCCGCCCGTTTTTCAAAGATGGTGGGCGATCTGATGGCCCGTGCGATGGAATAGCCGAACCTGAAGCGGCCAGGCAACCCGAGAACGGGCAACCTGGCCGCTTGACCACCGATTCTGTCGGCCTGCAGCCGAGGGTTAGTCCGCGACGTATTTAAAGGAGAGATTGACCCGGGCACGGAAGGCCGTCACCTTGCCAGCCTCCACCCGCATGTCCAGCTTGGTGATTTCCGCCACCCTCAGGTTCTTCAACGACTTGGAAGCGGTCTCTACTGCGTTCTTTGCCGCTTCTTCCCAGGAGTTGGTACTGGTTCCCACTAGCTCAATGACTTTGTAGACGCTCTCGCTCATGACGGCCTCCTTTTTGGTTTTGGGTTAATCAACTGATGCTGGAATCGAAAAAAAATTTCGCTCCGGTTGCATATGGGGTCCGAACGCTGAAAAAAACAGCAGCAGCCGCTCAGGTAGAGCATTGAGCTGAAAGAAAGACCCGGGCAGCCTTGAACCGGTGCGAGAATCAGACAGGAATAATAGTGCAGCCAGCCTATTATGAAACGGCCGGCCGGTCAAGAAAATTTCTCCCCTTGCTGTTGCGGGTGCATTGAAATGTCCCAAGAAAACCGGTAGAATCAAACGCTCGTAGCCTTGTGCCGGCGGCAGCGGTGCCTTGATCAACAGTGAGACCCCGGAACATGAAGCAGTTGAAGTGGTTTTTCCATCCCATCCTGGTATTTATCTTTTCCGCCACCGCCCTGGTGGTTTCGCTTTTTCTTTATATCTACTGGTATATGGAAGTCAGCACGGGCCTGCGGTCGGTGATGGAACGATTCAATCTGGAGCAGGATCAAGTGTTTGCCGCCGAAACGTGGGTGGTGATCCTCGTCCTTTGCCTACTGATCGGTATTATCCTGCTGGGCATTTTCATTATCTTCGTCTTCAGCCAGAAGACCATGCAGCTGTTCCGGATGCAGAACAACTTCATCAACAGCTTCACCCATGAACTCAAAACCCCGGTGACTTCTCTGCAGCTCTATCTGCAGACCTTTTCCAAGCACGCCCTCCCGCGGGAGGATCAGTTAAAATTCATCGGCTATATGCTTACCGATGTGACCCGCCTGACCGAAAACATCAGCCGTATGCTCAATTTGGCCAAGCTGGAGAGCAAAAGCTATATGGGCGAGTTCGTTGTCTGTGATATGGTCGAGGTGGTGAACCACTTTCTGGAGGCAAACCGCCATCTGTTTCAAGGGTGCCGCATCGATGTCTATCCCCCGGTGAGCACGGCCGTTTACCATCGCATCAACCGCCATCTGTTTGAGATGCTCTTGATCAACATCCTGACCAATGCCATGAAATACAACGACGCTGAAATACCCCAAGTGGACATCTTCATTGAACCTGGAAGCCGCAAGACCCATATTCGCTTTGTGGACAACGGAATCGGATTGGAGCGAAAAGAGGTAAGGAAGATATTCCGCAAATTCTATCAGATCGGCCGGTCGGATAATATGACGGCCAAGGCCACCCAAATGAGCCACGCCGCTAGCGACAGGAGATCATGACTCGGACGGATGTTCCATCGCTCCGGAAATCATCTGTGAGCCTTCATGGTGCATCATGGCAGATACGAGTGCGACGGCCACCTCTGCGTGGGTATGTTCGGCCGCTGGTCCGAACTCTCGCATCACCATCACCTTCGCGTGGTGTAGATACGTTTCGGCACGCGAGATGGCCAATGCTCGACATTTCGTCCAGATCGGGTTTTGACATCGGTGCCCCTCCAACTTGTCAGCTCTCGAAAGGGGATTTTCGAACCTGCGAGGTCGAGCATCAATGATGCAAGTCAAGCGCCTGGGCCAGGCAGTCTGA
>JAWOIA010000119.1:0-5686 GCA_046484885.1 Desulfosarcina sp.
ACCGCCGTCTCTTCTTCATAGGCCGGAAAGATCTCCACCCGATCCCCCCGCACCCGAAAGATGCCACGGTAAAAATCCACATCGTTGCGCTGGTAGTGAATGGACACCAGCTGGTAAAGCAGCCGCTCCCGGGAGAGCACCATGCCGGTGGAAAGGTCGATGCGCAAGGCCAGGTAATCCTCCGGTGCACCGAGGCCGAAAATGCAGGAGACAGAGGCCACCACCACCACGTCGGGCCGCGACAGCACGCTGCGGGTGGCCGAGTGCCGCATTTTGTCGATCAATTCATTGATGGATGAATCCTTCTGAATGTAGGTGTCGGTGGTGGGGATGTACGCTTCGGGCTGGTAATAATCGTAGTAGCTCACAAAATACTCGACCGCGTTGTCGGGAAAGAGATGCCGGAATTCGTTGTACAGCTGCGCGGCCAGGGTTTTGTTGGGTGCCAGGATCAGCGCCGGGCGGTTGACCCGGGCGATGATGTTGGCCATCGTAAAGGTCTTGCCGGAACCGGTAACGCCCAGCAACACCTGGCTTGGGGTGCCGTTGATGATCTTGCGCGAAATGGTGTCGATGGCCTGAGGCTGGTCGCCGCAGGGACTGAAGTCCGATACCAGTTTAAATGCGGTCATGCCGGAACGGTCTGGAGGCGATTGGGTTAGGGTTTGACTTTCCAATGGGTGCCGTCGGCTTTGTCTTCAAGGATGACCCCGGCCGTTTCCAAGCGCTCCCGGATCTCGTCGGCCCGTTTCCAGGCCTTTTCTTTGCGTGCAACGCTGCGTTCGGCAACCAGCGCATCAATGGCTTCTGGAGACAGGGTCATGGTTTCAAGCCGGCTGTCCGCGCGTTGGGAAAAATAAGCCTGCCACGGCTGCTGGAGTATTCCCAGAACAGCGCCCATGCCCATCAGGTCCCGGATCCGGGTATGCAGCGGGCCGTCATCAACGCCTGAGCCGCTGCCCTCGTCAACGATTCGATTGGCCTCTTTTACCAGCGTAAAAAGAATCCCGATCCCCTTGGCTGTGTTGAAATCATCGTTCATGGCGTCACAGAACGTTTGCCAATCGGCACCGGCGGGGGCGGCATCGCCCGACCCGCTGATTCCCGTTTCCAGATCCAGCCGTTTCAGGAGGCCATAAATTTTGTCCAGCGCCTTTTCCGCCTCCTTCAGATTCTGGTCCGAAAAATCGATCGGACTGCGGTAGTGGCTCGAGAGGAGGAACAACCGCACGGTCTCGGGGTGGTAGGATTGTAAAATGTCCGTGACCATCAAGAAATTGTTCAAGGATTTGGACATTTTTTCATTGTCGATCTTCACAAACCCGTTGTGCATCCAATAGCGCGCAAAGGCTTTGCCGTGGGCCGCTTCGGACTGGGCGATCTCATTTTCGTGGTGCGGGAAAATCAGGTCCTGGCCGCCGCCGTGGATGTCAAATGTTTCCCCCAGCAAGCGGCCGCTCATGGCCGAACATTCGATGTGCCACCCGGGCCGTCCCTCGCCCCAGGGGCTTGACCATGCCGGCTCACCGGGTTTAGCCGCCTTCCAAAGCACGAAATCGAAGGGGTTGCGCTTGTTGGTGTTGACCTCGACCCGCTGGCCGGCGACCATGTCGGCCAGCCGCTGGCCGGAGAGCTTGCCGTAGGCCGGGAAGGTATCCACCGCGTAAAAGACATCCCCGTCGGCCTGGTAGGCGACCTTTTTGTCGACCAGAACCTGGATGAAGGCGATGATGTCGGCGATGTGCTCGGTTACGCGCGGCTCCGAGTCGGCCCGCAGCACGTTGAGCGCATCCATGTCACGGTGGAACTCACGGATGTATTTGTCGGCCAGGTGGTGCGGTTCCATGCCCACCACCTGGGCCCGGTTGATGATCTTGTCATCGACATCCGTGAAGTTGCGCACATAGGTAACCTGATACCCCATGGCCCTGAGGAAACGTACCACCACGTCGAAGACCACCACCGAACGGGCGTGGCCGACGTGGCAGGAGTCGTAAACGGTGGGGCCGCAAACGTAAATCCGGACCTGGCCGGGTGCCACCGGTTCAAATTGCTCTTTGGATTGGGTCAGTGTGTTGTAGATCCGCAGGTGCATCCCTAAACAACCTCGCATGATGGTAAGTGGTCGGGTTCCGGCGCGGTGGGTGTCAACAGCACCACGCACATGGCTGCGATGCCGTCTCCCCGGCCGATAACCCCCAGGCCTTCGGTGGTGGTGGCCTTGATATTGATCCGCCATGGGTCGACGGCCATGCTCCGGGCCATCCGGACCACCATCCGTTCCTTGTAAGGCGCCAGCCGGGGGGCCTGGGCGAAGACGGTGGCATCCAGGTTGACCAACCGCAAGCCGCGCTGCCCGACGCGGCGGTAGACCGCTGTGAGCAAATCGATGCTGTAGCTGTCACGGTACCGGGGATCGGTATCCGGAAAATGGTCGCCGATGTCGCCTAAACCGGCGGCGCCCAAAATGGCATCGCAGGCGGCGTGCACCAGAACATCGGCGTCGGAGTGACCCAACAGCCCTTTTTCAAAAGGGATGGCCTCACCACCCAGTACCAATTTCCTGCCCGGTACCAAGCGGTGAATGTCATATCCCAAACCGATGCGCGGCATAATCGCCTGTTTCCCGTTTCAGACTGTAAGGTGTATCGTTGCATAACACATCTGATTTTTATCGTAAAGCCACACCTGACCGGTTCAGCGGTTCTCAGCTGGCCAGGATCGGCCGCCCGGTCGATTATAGACTTGACCCGATTGCCACCCCTCCGGTAGATACTGTCCGTCCATAAACGGTCGTTTCTGGATGGGCACTAGATAATGCCCACCCGGAATTGGTCTGCTCCACGCAAGGGTCTGAATCGGAAACCGCAATGGGGTGATGGTCAGGAGATGATGACGTGAATCCAAAGAAGTGGGTAACCCAGGCCCTTGAATCCGGCCAAACGGTCTTGACTGAAGTCGCGTCCAAAGCCCTGTTGAAACGCTATGGGGTACCGGTGGTGGTGGAAACGGTGGCCGCCACCCCCGGTGAAGCGGCACGAAAGGCCGGCGGGATGGGTTTCCCCGTGGTCCTCAAGGCCCTTAGTGAGAGCCGCCCGCATAAGACCGAAGCCGGACTGGTGCACCTGAACCTGACGGATGAAAAAGCGGTCAGCCGCGCCGCCGAACAGATTCTGGCGGCGGCGCCCGAGGCCCAGCTGCTCCTTCAACCCCAAATTATGGGTGAACGGGAGTTTGTGGCCGGCATGGTTCGGGACGCAGACTTTGGTCCGGCCATTCTTTTTGGGTTGGGCGGTATTTTCACCGAGGCGCTCTCGGATGTGGTGCTGCGGCTGGCGCCGCTGCGTCGTCAAGACGTCATGGAAATGCTCGAATCGGTTCGATGCCGGACCCTGCTCGGGCCATTTCGGGGTAAATCGGCCGTGGATCGGCAGGCCCTGGTACAGACCTTGTTGGGCTTGAGCGCTATCGCCACCGACTTTCCGGAAATTGCCGAGATCGACATCAACCCGCTCATCGCCACGGCGGCCGGAACCATCAATGCCGTGGACGCGCTGATTACCCTGGCCCGGCCCGATGATCGCCCCGAGAATGGCCAACCGGTGCCCCCCCCGGCCATTCATGCCCTGTTCTATCCTCGGTCGGTGGCATTTATCGGTGCGTCGCCCCAAATGGGCAAATGGGGGCATATGCTGATCTGCAACACCATCGGCGGGGGCTACCAGGGGGAGATCTATGCCGTCAACCCCAAGGGTGGCACCATCGCCGGCAAGCCTGCCTATCCAAGCGTGACCCAGATACCCGGGGAGGTGGATCTGGCGGTAGTCACCGTCCCTGCCGCGGGCGTCCTGGACCTGATTCCCCAACTGAAGGCCAAGGGCATCAAAAACGTGGTGCTGGTCACATCGGGTTTTGGCGAGACCGGCGCGGCCGGAAAAACGCTCGAACGACGACTGGTACGGGAGGCACGCTGCGCCGGCATCCTGATACTCGGCCCCAATACCATGGGGATCTGTAACCCGCACATCGATTTTTTCTGCACGGGAATGGCGGTCCGTCCCATGGCCGGCGCTACGACCGTCGTGGCCCAGTCCGGCAACATGGGGACCCAGCTGCTGGCCTTTGCTGCAGCTCAGGGAATTGGTATTCGTGCCTTTTCCGGCTCCGGCAATGAGGCCATGATCACCATCGAGGACTACATGGACGGTTTCGAGGTGGACCCGTTGACCCGCACGGTGATGCTGTACATCGAAAGCGTCAAGCAGGGACGCCGTTTTTTTGAAAGCGCCTGTCGCGTCAGTCGCATAAAACCGATCGTGCTGCTCAAAGGCGGCCAGACCCAGGCCGGCCGACGGGCGGCGGCCAGTCATACCGGCGCCATGGCCAACGACAGCCGGCTCTTTGACGCAGTCTGTCACCAAGCCGGAATTATCAAGGTGGATCAGCCCATGGAGCTGCTGGACCTGTCGGCCGCCTTTTCTTCCCTGCCCCTGCCCAAGGGCAACCGCATTGCCATCATGACCCTCGGTGGCGGCTGGGGAGTGGTCACCGCCGACCTGTGCAGCCAATCCGGCCTGGATGTCCCGGAGCTTTCTGCCGATCTGATTGCCCGCATCGACCAAATTCTACCGCCTTACTGGAGTCGATCCAACCCCATTGATCTGGTGGGTGAAAACGACCCATCCATCCCCTTGACCGTCCTGGAAGCCCTGCTTCAATGGGACGGCTGCGACGCCGTCATCAATCTGGGCATTCTAGGCCGGCGGATCTTTCTCAAACGCCTGGCCGACACGGTGGAAACGGTCGACCCGTCATACCAGCGCTCGTTTCTGGATGAGGCCATTGCGTTTTTTTACAATTTCGAAGCGCGCTACATCGAAGCGATCGTGCGGTTGATGGAAGTTTACGACAAACCGGTTTTCGGGGTCAGCTTGCTCACCGATGAGACGGATCTCACGGTCAATCGGGTTGACGGCTGTGAGTTAAAGGCGGTCTTTTATGAAACCCCGGAGCGGGCGGTCAAGGCGGTGGCGCGCATGGTCGAATATCAGCGCTATCGCCAACGCCCCTTGGACTGAACCGCGATAGCGAGCGCATTCCCCGCTGCTTGCGGCGGGGTTGGCAAGTGAACTGGAAATCGATTTTTTTTGTCCTTCTTGTCCAGGATAAACGACCCGGCCCGGGTCCGCGACCGAATCGAGCGGGTGCGCAAAACAATGGGCTTCAGGTAAAGCCGTGCCGATAGCATCGACCCAATCCCGGCAGCCGGGGCAACCGACCCCAGCCGACCCGGCTTCAATGAACCCAAACCATCCGCCATCGATCCTGCTGCCCGTTGCCGGCGCGACCCTCTTCCGCCTGGTACTCAACACCGCCAGGCGTTTTCCCTACCCCTTTGCGCCGGCCCTGAGCCGGGGTCTGGGGGTCTCTTTGTCCGCCATCACCTCTCTGATCGCAGTCAACCAGCTGACATCGCTGCTCGGTGCCCTGGTGGGCCCCCTGGCCGACCGTCTGGGCTACCGTAAAATGATGATCGCCGGAATGGCCATGTTGAGCGGCGGAATGCTGGCCGCCGCCTTTTTCCCCATTTACGGCGTCGTTCTGGCCGCCTTGTTTTTGGCCGGGCTGGGCAAGAGTATTTTTGACCCGGCGGTGCAGGCCTGGATGGGCAGTCGGGTCCCCTATC
>JAWOIA010000131.1:0-28086 GCA_046484885.1 Desulfosarcina sp.
CCTGATCACCACGCTGGTGGCAATCGGGGGTCTGGGACTGTGTCTGTGGGGCCAGCGGCGGGCACGCTGGCTGCCGCTGCTGGCATGCCTGGGCGCCGGGTATCTTGCGATGGTGCCGTGGGTCTCTCCCGCACACGGACCCGACCAGCTGGTTCATTACCTGGATAGCGGTTATTGGCGAATCCAGGGCAGCGTCATCGATCAGCCAACGACCCGCTTTGAACGGACCCAGCTTACCCTGGAGGTCCAAACCCTCTCCCGTGAAAGCGTTGTGCATCCGGTCCGGGGGCGCATCCGCCTGACGGTCGTGGGGGACGCGGCCCTGTCCCCCGGCGACCGGTTGACGTTCCCGGCCAGAATCCAGCCGTTTCACAATTTCAAAAACCCGGGGGCCTTTGATTATCGCCGCCACATGGCATTTAAAGGCATTTGCGGCCGCGCCTGGGTGCAGGCTCCCAAGATCCAGATCAACGGCAGCCGGTCCACTGCGCGGGCGAGCCGGCTGATTCATGGCGCCCGACAGGAGCTGACCCGGATGATTGATGCGGCCGATCGTCAGCCGGCCGGGGAACCGCAGGCGGTGCTCAAGGCCCTGGTGCTCGGGGATCGGTCAGGCATCGACGATGGGTTGCGTGAACGCTTCAACCGGGCCGGGGTCGGACACCTGCTGGCCATCTCCGGGTTGCACGTGGGCATCGTGGCCACCGTCGCCTTCGTTTTTTGGCGTTGGGTTCTCTCCTTTTTTACGCCGCTGCTGTGGCGGGGTTGGATCGTGCCGTGGGCCGCGGCAGCGACCGTGTTGCCGGTGTTGGCTTATGGGGTGCTGGCCGGCATGTCCCCCTCCACCCAGCGGGCCGAAATGATGGTGGCGGTGTTTCTGCTGGGTCTGGTTCTGGGGCGGACACACGACAGCCTCAACACCCTTGCCGTTGCGGCTCTGGTGATTGTGACCCTGTTTCCTCCGGCCCTGTTTTCCATCTCCTTTCAACTCTCCTTTGCCGCTGTTGCCGCCATTCTCTACGGTTATCAGAAGGTCGGCCCTGCCCGTGAGGATGCGGGTTCAACGCTAAAAAAAATTGGTTCTCAACTGCTCGGCCTGCTGCTCGTCTCGGCCCTTGCCATCGCCGGCACCACACCGGTGGTTCTGTACCATTTCAATCAGACTTCCGTGGTGGGCATCGTGGCCAACCTGTTTTTGGTGCCGCTGGTGGGTTTTGTGGTGGTGCCGGTGGGGCTGACGGCCGCCTTTGCCGCACTGGTTTTCGAACCAGCGGCTGCCTTGGGATTCTGGCTGAGCCTCAAGATTCTTCACCTGGCGTTGATGGGCGTGGAGTGCTTTGCGGGGCTCTCCTTTGCCGCTATTAGAACCGTTACCCCGTCAATGCTCGAAATCCTGCTTTACTATGTGATCGGCTGGACGTTGCTGAACTTGCGTAAAACGGTGGTGGCGCGCTGGATCCTGGCGGCGGCCCTGGTGGGTGCCGTCGCTGACGGGCTCTACTGGTCCCACCAGCGCTTCTGGCACCGGGATTTCAGGGTCATGGCCATCGACGTGGGTCAGGGTGCATCCACCCTCATGCAACTGCCTGGCGGCGCTGTGGTGCTGCTCGACGGCGGCGGTTTCTCCGACAATCGCCTTTTTGATGTGGGCCAGCGAGTCGTTGCGCCGGTATTGTGGCGCAAAAAGATCGCCACTGTTGACATCCTGATCCTATCCCACCCCCACGCCGATCATCTCAACGGCCTGATCTACATTGCCAGGCATTCAAGGTCCGGGAGCTGTGGGTCAACGGCGATGTCCACGCCAGCAGGGGTTACCAGGAGTTGATGGCGGTCTGCCGTGAGGAATCAATCTTCGTGCGACGAGTACATGCCGATACCGCCCTTGGCGCCATGGGAGCCGTGACGATCGCGGTGCTGCATCCGACAGCCGAACGTTTCAGCCGGTCTGATGTCGGTGACCGGCCCCAGCGTAACAACGGTTCACTGGTGATCCAGGCGGGCTTTGGAGAGACCGCCTTCCTGCTGACCGGAGACATCGAACTTCGGGCCGAAACGGAACTGGTTCAACGCTCAAGCCGGGAACTTGCCAGCACGGTGCTTTTTGCCCCCCATCACGGCTCGCGGTCATCCAACTCTCCGGGCCTGGTCGCCGCGGTGAGTCCGGAAGTGGTGATCATCAGCGCCGGTGCCGGCAACCGCTTCGGTCTGCCCCATGCTGAGGTGGTCGATCGCTATCTGGAAGCGGGCTGCCAAATTTTTAACACCGCTACCCAGGGTGCCATTTCAATGCGCTCAGACGGAAAAGCCGTGCGTGTTCATCCAGAAGCGAGGAATTTTGGTCGAGATCAAGGCATGCGAAAAATTTTATCACAGGCATATAGGTGATATTCCGAGGATAAGATTTTGAGCCCAACGCAGACGTCGGGCGAAATAACCGTTTATGGATGGACGCTAAATACCCGGGGCCGTCGATTGACCCATCTGTCGGCAGCTGAGCGCTTCAAGCCCGCAAGTGGCGCCCAGGTTTGATTTGACACCCGGTTTTTCGGCATACTATAACCCAACCAGGCGGACCGCTTTGCTGGCAACCATGGCGGCGGACGCTCCACAGAAATGAGATCAGCATGTACATCCGACAGATGGATCTGTTCTGGGGATTGAGCCAGAATGTGGTCAACCGGGTCATGACCATCGCCCAGCGCGAAGCCTTGGCCCAGGGGGCGGTCTTGTTTCGCAGCGACGATGCGGCCCGGTACCTGTTCATTCTGGTACAGGGCCAGGTTGAGATCTCCATGGGTGAAAGGGGGGCCGGGGTATACCTGGGAAGCCGCGTCGGAGAATCCTTCGGCTGGGGCAGTCTGATTGGTCGGGCGACCTATGGCGGCAGCGCCATCTGTAACACGCCGGTGGTCGTTTTGAAGCTGGACCGGGACCGTTTGCTCAAGTTGCTGGACAGTGACATGGAAAGCGGCTATCTGTTTTTCAGGCAACTCTCCCGGGCCCTGGGTGACCGGTTGATTCAGGCTTACCTCAAGATGGCCGGCCATCATTGAGGGCCTCGAGAGCCAGGCATGCCCCCCATGCAGGGGCGCAGAAACCGGCCGAACCACCCCGATCCGGCGGCAATTTTTCCCGCCACAACCGGGCGATGTTGGGAGGCAAATATGGCAAACCAAGAAATCCAGTCCACCCTGCAGTCCTGCGAATTCCTCAAGCACATCTCTCCGCAGCATTTGGCCACCGTCATTGGTTTTTGCAGCGTCGATCATTATCAGGCCGGAGAGTTTATCTTTCGACAGGGTGATATTGGTGATGACCTCTTCATCATCATGGATGGGTATGTTTTTCTGGAGCGCGCCATGGATATCGGCAACCGCAAGGGATCGGTGGTGATCGATGCCCTGGGAAAGGGCCGAACCCTTGGCAGCTGGTCGGCCCTATTGGGTGAACCGCACGTGCTGATGTCTTCGGCCAGCTGCCAGAAGGATTCCAGCGTGATTCGCCTCAAGTTGCGCCAGGTAAGGGAATGCATGGAAGCGGACACCCTCTTCGGCTTTTTCATGCTCGAGCGGCTCTGCTTTTTATTGCGCGAACGGATTCAGGCCGCCTATGGTGCCTTGGACAAGATCTGATTACTCCCGGCAGCCAATGGCCGCTCACTGCGACTTTAGACCGTTACCATGACCCATTCACTGACCGCCGATGACCAGGTCCATCTGGAACGCCTTCACACTCAGATCGATGCATTCCCGAGAGACCGGGGTCAACTTATCCCCTTGCTGCAGATGGCCCAGCAAACCGTGGGCTACCTACCCGACGAGGCGCTTTCCCGGGTAGCCGACCATCTGTCGATCACCCGCTCCGATGTTTATGGCGTTGCTTCCTTCTACAATCAGTTTCGGTTCACCCCGCCTGGTAGAAATCCTGTCAAAGTCTGCATGGGAACGGCCTGTCATGTGCGCGGCGGCGAGATCATTCTCGAGAACTTCGAACGTAAACTGGCGATCCGTGAAGGCCAAACGACTGCGGACCGCGAGTTCAGCATCGAACGGGTGGCCTGTGTGGGGTGTTGCGCCCTGGCGCCGGTGGCTCTGGTAGGGGAGATCCTTCACGGCCACATGGCCCCTAGCAAGGTGGAGGGCCTGGTACTGCGTGTGCACCTGGAACAGGAAAAAGCGCAAAGGGAGGCGGCCAAGGTATGAACCGGGATGCCCAAAGCCGATTTCTGGCGGTTTATCAAGCCATCGCCGACAATGCCCGGGCAACGTGCGCGCAGGTTGATGCGCTGACACTGCCAAAAATCCATATTGGTATGGCCACCTGCGGCATCGCCTCCGGTGCTCTGGATACCCGGGCGGCTTTCCAAGCGGCTCTGGCCGAGCGCAATATTGAAGCCCGGATTCATGCCGTGGGTTGTATGGGACACTGCTACGCCGAGCCGGTGGTGGTCATCGACCACCCCGATTCGGGCTTTCCACCGATTCTTTACCCGCAGGTGACTGCGGGGAAAGCCAGGATGTTGGTCAAGCTCTTCCTGGAAGAGGGGGATCCACGCTTCGAGCATGTTTTGGGTGCCACGGTGGAAAACGAGATGATTCCCTCGGTGATGGAGTTTGCCCGCTTCAACCGCGAAAAGCGGGTGGTCATGCAGCGCTGCGGCCAAATCGACCCCGAGCAGATCCATGAGTATGTTGCCGACGGCGGGTATGGCGCCTTGGCCGCTGCCCTTGGCAGGACTCCGGAAGACCTGATCAGCGAGATCGCTGCAGCCGGACTGCGGGGGCGGGGTGGAGCGGGGTTTCCCACGGCCCGGAAATGGCAGGCGGCCCGCGATGGGTCGGCTGGAGAGAAGGTGATCATCTGTAACGCCGATGAGGGGGATCCCGGTGCCTACATGGACCGCGCCCTGATTGAGAGCAACCCTCACCAGGTCATCGAAGGCATGGTCATTGCCGCTTTGGCGGTGGGCGCCACCCGAGGACTGGTTTACGTGCGGGCCGAGTACCCCTTGGCGGTGCGGATTCTCACCACCGCCATTGAGCAGGCCCGGGAGTTGGGCTTTTTAGGGGCCGGGATTCTGGGCAGCGGTCTGGATTTTGACATCGACCTCTTTCAAGGATCCGGTGCATTCGTTTGTGGCGAAGAGACGGCCCTGATACGATCGGTTGAGGGCTATCGCGGCATGCCGCGGCTTCGCCCGCCCTATCCAGTCGAGCGGGGGCTTGACGGTCGTCCGACCGTGATCAACAATGTCAAAACCCTGGCCAGCGTGCCACCGATTGTGGAAAAGGGCGCCGCTTGGTTCCGGGGTATCGGAACGCCCGACAGCCCGGGTACGGCGGTGTTTTCCGTGGTGGGCCATGTCACCCACCCGGGGCTGGTGGAGGTGCCCATGGGGGTGACGCTGCGGGAGCTGATCTTTGATATTTGCGGCGGGATTCCCCAAAAAAAAACATTCAAGGCGGTGCAGATCGGTGGACCGTCGGGTGGCTGTCTGTCGGCCGAGTTTCTAGACACAGCGGTCGATTTCGACGCTTTGACCCGGGTCGGGGCCATGATGGGCTCCGGCGGCATGGTGGTGATGGACCAAGACTCTTGTATGGTTGATGTATCGCGCTATTTTCTTGATTTCACCCAGAAGGAGTCATGCGGAAAGTGCACCTTCTGCCGCATCGGTACACGCCATATGCTGGCGATCCTGCGCCGGCTGACCCGGGGGGAGGGCCATGAGGGTGATCTGGAGGAACTGGAGGCCTTGAGCCGGGCGGTCAAGCAGGGTTCGCTGTGCGGACTGGGCAAGACCGCACCCAACCCGGTACTCACCTCACTGGCCTATTTCCGGGAGGAATACGAGGCCCACATCAAGGAGGGTCGTTGCCCGGGGCGCACCTGCCGGCCGCTGACCGCCTTTTACATCGATCTGGAAAAGTGCGCCCGGGGCTGCGATGCCTGCGTCGGGTGCTGTCCGGTCGAGGCGGTGTTCACCACCAGCAATCGCAAGAAGGGCATTGACCAGCAACTGTGCGTCAAGTGCGGTGAGTGCATGGTCGCCTGCCCGCCGGATTACAATGCCGTGGTGAAAGTGTCCCCGGCGGCCCTGGCGCCGGTTATCGAACGGCCGGCCGAAAAATGATTGCCAGGGACCCGCCCGGTGCCGCTATCGATGACCGGATGCAATCTGGAAGGAAAGGAACGGTGATGACGATGGTTGCCCTGACCGTGGACGGCCGGGCCGTCCAGGCTTCGGCAGGCAGCAGCGTGTTGTCGGCCGCTTTGTCGGCCGGCATCACCATACCCCATCTGTGCCGGCTGGAGGCGGATGTGCCGACCGGCGCGCCGGCATCCTGCCGCCTCTGCTTTGTCGAGATCGATGGGTTTCGTGAACCGGTGACCGCCTGCAGTGTAAGCGTGGAAACGGGCATGACGGTCAACACCGCTACCGCAGCGGTCCGCCGCCTTCAGAAAACCGCCCTCAAACTCCTGCTTTCCGTTCATCGTGTGGAGTGCAAAAACTGCCCGGCCAACCGGGCCTGCGCCCTGCAACGAATTGCCCGATTTCTCGGGATGGGCCTGAACTGCAAACCCTTTGAACGGGTGCTGAAACAGCCGGAGGTGGACGGAACACATCCGTTGCTGGACCACTACCCCAACCGCTGTGTGCTGTGCGGTATCTGTGTGCGAATCTGCCGGCAGCGGCATCAGCAGCCCTGGTTGAGTTTTGCCAAGCGGGGCTTCGAAACGGTGGTGGGCCATTTCGATGCGTCTGCGGAGACCGCCTCGGTCTGTGGGTCGTGCCGAGCCTGTTTGAAGGCCTGCCCTACCGCGGCGCTGGTGGAACGGGCGGTTGTCAGTTGATGGGATGGGGTTCTTTTTTTTCGTCTGTTTCCAGACCATTAAAAAAGCGATCGACGTCCAGAAAGCCTTCCGGTGAGATGGGGAAGGACGCCATGGCCTCGATCATGCTGTTGCGGATTCGAGTGAATTCCCCTTCCATTTCGACGAAGGGCCTGGACCGGTCGTCCTCGAGCAGCCGCATCAGTGCACCGATTCGAGTGATCAGCGAGAAAAACTTGGAGCCCATGTGGTCGAACTCGCGTGCGATGGCAACGCCAAAGCGGTTGACCGCGTGATCGGCGAAATGAATGGTCTGGACCATCCCGGTCTCTTCGTCCACGATTTTTAACCCCTCTCCCGGAATATGGTGCAGGGGCATCTGGTTCAGCGCAGCCGCGTTGCCGACTTTCAGCGCATAGAGAAGCTCATCGGGTTCTACGGGGATGTTCCATCGGACCATGGACGGGGCTCCGGTTGGCTGTATCGTTGGTTGCCGCGACCCTTAGTGATAGACTGATGCTTATACCATAGCGGGTTGCCGGCGCTGTTGCAACACCCAATCGCCAGGGACGGTGCCGCAACCATCGCTCAACCCAGTCCGAAGAGAAAGGAAACCCAACAGCATGAAAACCGTTCTGGTCTGCTTTTCAGCCGGCTGCCTGGGTGCGTTGGCCAACAGTCTCGTGGTCTGGCAGTTCGGCGAGCTATGCGTCGCCCGCTGGGCCGGTGTGGCCATCGAACCCTCCTTGACTCCCGGGTGGCTCTATCAACGGATTGTTTGGGGCGGCATCTGGGGGCTGCTGTTTCTGCTGCCGGTATTGAGGTTCCGTTTTCTGCTCAAAGGTTCACTCTTGAGCCTGCTGCCCACTGCGGTGCAGCTCTTTTTCATTTATCCCAAGATCGCCGACAAAGGGCTGGCCGGGTTGCAACTGGGCATGTGGACGCCGGCGTTGGTCCTGGTCTACAATTGGGTTTGGGGCGTGGTGACGGCGGCCGCCATCCGGTTTTCGAAATGAAGCCACAGGAACACCCTACCGGTGTACCCTCCCCGGAGACGGTCAGACACCACCGGGGTCAAGATTGAGCGTCGGGTGTGGGCGAATGCCCTCGGGGTCAAGTGACCACGTTTTTTTTCCCGCCGTAAACGCGCATGAACTGCATGCGCTCGAAAACGGACGGATCCGAACTTTTGGACTGGCTCATTTTGCCCTTGAAACCGGCGACCGTCTTGAACCCTTTGCGCGACATCCAGGTCTCGAGACGGTCGAGCATCTCTTTCAGGTAGGGAACGCCGTTCTTGTAAAGGCAAGAGGCCACCTGCACAGCGTTGGCACCGGCCAGCAGCTGTTTGATGACCGCGTCTCCATCGTGAATGCCGCTGGAGGCTGCCAGGTCGCAATCGACCTTTTCGGCCATGATGGCGATCCAACGCAGTGACATGGCCAGATCCGATGGGGTGCTGAAAACAAAGGTGTTGGAAACCTCGAATTTGTCAACATCGATGTCGGGACTGAAATAGCGGTTAAACAGCACCAGACCGCCAATACCGGTCTGGGAGAGGCGCTGAATCATCGGCCCCAGATCCGTGAAGTAGTAACTGATTTTCAAAGCGGTGGGGATGCTCAGCTTCTGGGTGACCGCCTCGGTAACCTTGAAATAGAGTTTTTCGCGGTCGGTCCGGGTTGACCGGAAATCGGTCGGCGGGAAAAACATGTTCAACTCAAGGGCGTCGGCTCCGGCCGCTTCCAGCTGCTTGGCGTAGGCGATCCACTCAACGGACTGTAGAAAACAGTTGATACTGGCAATGACCGGAATGGAGACCGCTTTTTTACACCCCTCGATTAGGTTGATGTATTTTTTCAAATTCTCTTCGCGGACGACGTAGTTGTAATATTCGACCGGAACCGTGCGTCCATCGTAATCAAAGTACTGGCTGTCGCTGGCAAAGCTACTGGCTGTCTTCATGAAATCGGCATACTCCAGGGCCACCTCTTCCTCGAAAATGGACTTGAGCACCACGGCCCCGGCGCCGCATTTTTCGGCCTGCCTGACTTTTTCGACCGAACTGGTTAATCCAGAACTGCCCACGATAATTGGATTTTTTAACTCTAGGCCCAAATACTGGGTTGATAAATCCATCGTTGCTCCTTAATCAGAAATCCTGGCAACCACCGTTGCATTGGCTTCGGGCCGGAATGGTTTTGGGGTGGTCGCGGTCGTAGGCCCAAAGGGTCGCCATCTCCAGTTGTGTCCAAGGTTGATCTCGTAAACGGTCTCAGGGCAGGGCGGCCGTCGTCTCAGGCCGCTTGCAGATCCGCTTGCTGTGGGGGACTATATCGTAAACGCTCAATGGATCGTCACGGTGCATCATAAAATGGGGCACCTATCCAGGTGGGGCGTGCAGACAGCCGAGCCGGCCGATCAATGCTCAGAAGCCACGCGCATCTCTGCTAAACCACTAAGGACCACGGCAATTCCCGGGGCTTGTCCCGCCCGGGTAGGCCGCCGGTGGCAGACTGTTGCGGGCAAATTGGGTTCACCCGCAACGGTCCACCTTTTGGGGGTGGCCAACCGAGCGCACGTCCGTGAGGCTTTTGCGGCCTAAGCTTCATTCGCGATGCGAACCATCAACCCGGGATCGATACCGGTGAGGATTTGCCGATTGCCTCCATGGTCTCTTCATAGCGACTGCGCATGTCAACGGTCCCCTGCTCGAGATCTTTCTTGATAGGGCTCCAATCCGAGGGGCACTCGGTGCGCAGCTGCTCCACCCGGCCGGACATGTCATCCAGGAACATGTTGAGATCCTGGATGTTAAGCAGCATCTTTTCTCTTTCGGCCGTGCCGAGGCGATCAATTTTGCGCAATACATCGTAAAGTTTGGCTTTCCATGAGGTCATCTCCGATTCCATTGCCGAACAAAAATCTTTAACATCCATGCGGTGCCTCCTCCGGTGATTCATTGGGTGCCATTGCCAAGGCCCACTGCCTTGACGCCTCGAAAAAAGGCCGTTCAAACCGTTTAACCGAAACCATTGGTGGTTTTGATCTCAAGCAGGCAGGCAGGTGATCACCCCGCGTCTGGGCTGAGGCAATCATTACCTGTGTGACAATAACAACCTATGAATGGACAGTCAAGGTGCTGACCGTAAAAAGGGCCCCATGTCAGGCCGTTCACCACGGTCACAGGTGGGTTGGCCTGGCCCCGATTGGTCAATTTGCCGGTCACGGGCGCCTATTGCGGGAAGACGGCCGGCGGTTTCGGTTGATGCTGCCAATCCGGCCATCAACCGATTGGCGTCGGGTGAGATCCCACGGCCTGACCGGTCCAAATTTGTAAAACTTTTGTCAATCCGCGGCGCGTTTCTTGCCAGGCTTTCCGCATGTGTTAAAAGTTAGAAGCATGAGAATTTCAAGTGAACAAGTCAAGCAGGGGTGCGAGGAGACCATGGCGGTTTCGCTGGTTCATGGGATACGGGGCGGCCTGTCGATCCTCCTCTATCTGTTCAATACCGTCATCTGCTGCATACCCCTTTTCGGCGTGGCGCTGGTCAAGCTGCTGCTTCCCGTCCCACCGATACAGGCCGGCTGCCGAAAAGTGCTGACCGCCATCGCCAATGCTTGGATCGCCGTCAACAACCTGAACCAGAAGATTTTCAATGGTATCCGCTGGGATGTGGATGGTATGGACAATCTCGATCCCAATGGCTGGTACATGGTTGTGGCCAACCACCAATCCTGGGTGGATATCCTCGTGTTGCAGAACGTATTTTACCGCAAAATCCCTTTTCTGAAATTTTTCCTGAAAAAGGAGCTGTTCTGGCTCCCGCTGTTGGGTCAGGCTTGGTGGGCCCTCGATTTTCCCTTCATGAAGCGTTACTCGCGGCAGTTTCTCAAAAAAAATCCCCATCTCATCGGCAAAGACCTTGAGATCACCAAAAAGGCCTGCGAAAAATTCAAAAGCATGCCTGTTTCAGTGATGAACTTTGTCGAAGGCACCCGCTTTACCCGGGAAAAACACGCCCATCAGCGCTCGCCCTACAATCACCTGCTGCGCACCAAAGCTGGGGGCATGGCCTTTGTGCTGGCGGCTATGGGCGATCAACTCAGGTATATCGTGGACGTGACCATCGCCTATCCCCAGGGAGTGGTCAGTTTCTGGGATTTTGCCTGCGGGCGGGTGCGAGAGATCAAAGTGCGCGTAAAAACCCTGCCTGTCAGCAGTCGGATGGTGGGGGATTATCTAAGAGATATGCAGTTCAAGCGAGACTTCCAAGACTGGCTTAACCGCCTCTGGCTTGACAAAGATCGGGATATTGCCGGCATGTTGACCGATTGAGGCTGCTACCAAGCCCTGACCGGTCGCAGGCATCCGGCTTGTGGTGCCCATGCCAACCGCCTTGACAACGGCGACCCCTGCCTATTAAAACACCCCGAAACATGCCTGTCTGATGTGCAGCGGCCGGCCTGTCTGTTTCAAGCGTTTCCCGGCGGCTTTAACCCCCAAAGGAGATCAACCGTGACCGATTTCAGGTTTGAGAAGCTGTTGCCCCTGGGCGAGGATCACACCCCCTATCGGCTACTTACCACCGATCATCTCTCCACCGCCCGGTTTGAGGGTCGAACTGTAATCAAGGTTGCCGCCCAGGGGCTGGAACTGCTGGCTGAAGTGGCCTTTAGGGATGTCTCCCACCTGCTGCGGCCGATGCACCTGGCCCAACTGAAAACCATCCTCACGGATCCGGACAGCTCTGACAACGACCGATACGTGGCTCTGGAAATGCTGAAGAACGCAGTCATTTCGGCCGAGATGATCTTTCCCATGTGCCAGGACACCGGCACAGCCATCATTATGGCCAAGAAGGGTCAGCAGGTCTGGACGGGGTACAGCGATGAAGAAGCACTGTCCAGAGGGGTCTTCAACGCCTACATCAAGGGCAACCTGCGCTATTCCCAGAATGCACCGCTGTCCATGTACGAGGAGGCGAACACCGGGTGCAACCTGCCGGCCCAGATAGAAATCTATGCCACCGAAGGTGACGCTTACCATTTCCTTTTTATGGCCAAAGGCGGCGGTTCCGCCAACAAGACCTGTCTCTTTCAGGAGACCAAAGCTGTGCTCAACCCCGCCACCCTGGTGGATTTCCTGAGTGCCAAGATGAAAGCCCTGGGTACCGCCGCCTGTCCGCCCTATCATCTGGCATTCGTGGTGGGGGGAACGTCGGCCGAATTCACCCTAAAGACAGTCAAGCTGGCTTCGGCCGGCTACTTGGATGGCCTGCCCACTGCCGGCAATCAGACCGGGCACGGTTTCCGGGATCGGGATCTGGAGCAGGAACTGCTGGAACGCGCCCAGGCACTGGGTATCGGCGCGCAGTTCGGAGGCAAATACTTTTGTCACGACATCCGCGTGGTGCGTCTGCCGCGTCACGGTGCATCTTGTCCTATCGGTATCGGTGTCAGTTGCAGCGCCGACCGCAATGTTAAAGCCAAAATCACCGCTGCCGGTATTTTTCTCGAGCAGCTGGAAAGCAATCCGGCACGCTTTCTTCCCGCTACCGCAATGGGCACCGATGATGCCGTCGGCATCGACCTGAACCAACCCATGGACCAAATTCGGGCGGTTCTTTCCCAATACCCGGTGGCCACCCGCCTGAAGCTTTCCGGCAGGATCGTGGTGGGCCGGGACATCGCCCATGCCAAACTCAAGGCGCGTCTGGACAGCGGGCAGGGGCTGCCCCCCTATCTGAAAGATCACATCATCTATTATGCCGGTCCGGCCAAGACCCCCGACGGCTACCCCTCGGGTGCCTTCGGCCCCACCACGGCCGGCCGCATGGATTCTTATGTGCCCATCTTCCAGGCCCAGGGCGCATCCTTGGTGATGCTGGCAAAGGGCAACCGCTCTGCCGTGGTGACCGAATCCTGCAAACGCTATGGTGGGTTTTACCTCGGCTCCATCGGCGGTCCGGCCGCCCGGCTGGGCAAGTCCTGCATCACCTCGGTTGAGGTGGTGGCGTACCCCGAACTGGGTATGGAGGCGGTCCATATGATCACGGTCAAAGATTTTCCGGCCTTTATCCTGGTGGATGATAAAGGCAACGATTTTTTCGAAACGCTTCTGTAGGGCCGTCGACGCTTGGCGGGTCCGGCTGTCAGCTAAATTACTTGCCCTGGGTTTTAAAAAAACCGTAAACGAAGTCGATGTGCCGTTTCATGGCTCGGTACGCGGCTTCGGGATTTTTATCGCGGATGGCGTGGTAGATGGCTGTGTGCTGGCTCAAAATGGAGTCGATGTTGCTTGGTATCTGATAAAGGCCCTCCCGGTTGAACTTGATGCCGGTGAAGAGGAAATCGTAAAAGTTCTTCATGATGTAGACCTGAAGGGGGTTTTTGGTGGCATAAGAGATGGCCATGTGGAAGGAGACGTCCGCTTCGGTGCCCAGTCGACCCGATGCGACCTCCTTTTGCATCTCTTCGATGCTCTTCTGCATGAATTGGAAATCCTTTTCCACCGCCCGGGTGGCCGCCATGGCCGCGGCATTGCACTCCAGTCCCATGCGGACTTCCAATAGATCCGTCAAGGATGCATCCTGGCTTTCCACGATGTTGGCCAGAATATTTTTTTCCTTCGACGCCGGTAATCGCACAAAGGTGCCCTGGCCTTGCTTTTGTTCGAGCAGGCCCATGACCACCAGCTTGTTGATGGCCCCCCTGACGGAAGTGCGGCTGACGCTGAAGGCTTCGGCCAGCTCCCGCTCGGTGAGTATTTTTTCACCGGTCTTGAATTCGCCGCGAAAGATCAGCTCCCGCAACTGGTCAAAAACCTGGTCGGAAATGCGTTTGGGACGGATGGGCTTGAGTTTGGGTGGCATGATTGAATGACGACTCCAAAGGGTTTTTTCGGCCGGTTCGGGTGCATACTGACGGTTGACCGCTGGTGCGGCACGGGGTTGCTCGATCAAAGGCGACCCTTCACCACTCGTCATGCGGGGCAATGGGGTATGACACCATCGGGGCCAAGCAGAAGTGATTATGGTCGGACCTAAATAACCCTCCCGGTCTGAAAGCCCTTTTTGCGTCGATTGCTAAGCCTTCAACATCACTTGGGTAACATGCAACCCAACGGATATCAAGACATTTAATGCTTTGGGCTTGACAGTCCCCGGCCCTCTTGGATATTAATGGTAGAACCAATTGCTTTGATGGTCCCTGGTGTACTGAAAACCGGCGGGCAATTAACACCCATCTGTATTTCCAAAGATCGATCGTTGCAGACGGTTGCGCCGATCCGTCCATGCCGGTTAAGAAAAGGGACGCAGCGATCCAAGTGGGATGTGCGTTTGACCTCGAAGCGACGCGGTCCCTTTTCCTTTTTCGTGGCGGCCCCATTCCCCAACCGACAGAAAACCGGTACTTTACCATGGAAGGTCTTGACGCCTTGTTCAACCCCTCGTCGGTGGCGGTGGTCGGTGCATCCAGCGCGCCCGGCAAAGTCGGCCATGATATATTTGTCAACATACTCAAAGGCGGCTTTACCGGCACCCTTTACCCGGTAAACCCCAAAGCCAAGTCCATCGCCAGCGTGCGGGCCTACCCGGATATCCAAGATATTCCCGACCCTGTCGATCTGGCCATTATGATTCTTCCCCCGCTGCATGCAGAGATCGCCATTCAACGGGCCGTTGACAAGGGTGTCAAGGCGGTCGTCATCGTCTCTGCCGGCTTCAAGGAGGTCGGCGGTCAGGGGCTTGAGATTGAGCGACGAATTGTGGCGATGTGCCGGGAGGGCGGTGTGCGTGTGGTCGGCCCCAACTGCCTGGGGGTGATCAATCCCCTGGCGGATGTGCGGCTCAACGCTAGCTTCTCGTCACGCATGCCGGCGGCGGGCAACATCTCCTTCATTTCCCAGAGTGGTGCCTTATGCACGGCGGTGCTGGATTTCGCTGCGGACAAGGATTTTGGTTTTTCCAAGTTTATTTCCATCGGCAACAAGGCCGATGTGGATGAACTGGATTTGCTGCGTTATTTCCATGCCGACCCGCAGACCGAAGTGATCATGCTTTACATTGAAGAGCTACAGCGGGGCCCGGAGTTCGTGGAAGTGGTAAAAGAGATCACCGGCGGCGAACGGCCCACACCCGTGCTGGCCATCAAATCCGGCCGAACCGCCGCCGGGGCGCAGGCCGCAGCTTCCCACACCGGGTCCCTGGCGGGCAGCGAAGCCGTCTACGATGCTATTTTCACCCAGAGCGGCATCATTCGGGTCGAATCGATCAACGAACTGTTTGATTTCGGCATCGCATTTGCTTATAAAAACGAAAGTGCGTTGGGCAAGATACGGCGCAAGGTCCCCCTGGGCAACCGGGTGGCGATCGTGACCAACGCCGGCGGGCCCGGGATCGTAGCTACGGACATGACGGTCTCTTCAGGGCTGGAACTGGCCCAATTCAGCCCAGACACCATCGAGGTGTTGAAAAGCCACCTGCCGCTGACTGCCAACGTCAACAATCCGGTGGATGTCATCGGCGATGCGGCCCAGGACCGTTATGAAAACGCACTTTCCGCGGTCATCAAGGATGAGGGGGTGGACGGCGCCCTGGTGATTCTCACGCCCCAAAGCATGACCAACGCCATTGGTACGGCAGAGGTGATCATCCGCATCGCCCGGCGCTCCCACAAGCCCATCCTGTGCTGCTTCATGGGCATTATCGATGTCTCGACCGGGGTGAAGCACCTGCAGGAAAACGGCATTCCGGTCTATCGCTTCCCCGAGAGTGCCGCCAAGGCCTTCGGAGCGCTCTACCGCTATTCCCGCTGGCTCAACCGCCAGCAGCTGGCGCCTTTTGTCGTCCAGCATGACCGGCAGCGGGCGGCCGAAATCATCACCCAGGCCCTTGACCAGGGTCAGACCTACATCGGCGAGATCGGCGGCACCGAGCTGTTGCGCTGTTACGGCTTCACTGTCCTGCCCACCTTGCTGGCTACCACTGCCGCCGAGTCCGGTGATGCCGCCGACCAGATCGGCTACCCGGTGGTGATGAAGATCGTTTCGCCGCAGATCATCCACAAGTCCGACGCCGGCGGAGTGATTGTGGGGGCCGACAGTCGGGAGGCGGTGACGGCCGGCTTTGATGCGATTGTGAAAAATGCCGGACAATTCGACCCGGATGCCCAGATTACCGGGGTGCTGATTCAGCGTCTGGCGCCCAAAGGCCACGAGGTAATTCTGGGAATGACCCGCTATCCCATTTTCGGGCCTTTGATCATGTTCGGATTCGGCGGCATCTTCGTTGAGATTTTCCAGGACGTGGCCTTCCGGCTGGCCCCCCTGAGCCGCAACGGTGCCCGCAACATGGTTCGCAGCATCAAGGGCCACCGGCTGCTGCTCGGGTACCGGGGAGCACCTAGAACCGATATCGCCACCATTGAGCGGATGCTGGTGGGGCTTTCCGACCTGGTGCTGGACCACCCGGAAATTCAGGAGCTGGACATCAACCCGCTGCTGGTTCATCCCGAAGGCAAGGGTGTCACCGTGGCGGATTGCCGCTTCATTCTCCGAGGGCCGGCCTGAACCTGAATCCCATCTGCTGCCATTTCGCCGATATCGAACCCCAACACCAGACGCCGGGCGCATGCCGGCGCCGGGTATGTTCCCTGGCTTCATCGCCGCTTCCCGTTACCCCTCCCACGGGACCGCGGCACGCCGGGGTGGACTGAACACGAGAGGCCGTCCATGGCACTGTCACGCTACTGGGCCGACAGCTATGTGCAAAAAAAGCGAACCGCTGAGGCGGCCATAGCCATGATCCGTCCCGGTCAGCGCGTCTTCATCAGCAGCGCCGGTGGCGAGCCCCAGGCGCTGGTTCGAGCGCTTTCCCACGCTGCCGCGAAGATCAGCGGACTGGAAATTGTCCGGCTGATGGGTCGGGAAACCACGTCGCTGTCCGCAATTGCCGACAAAACGTTGGACACCAGCCTCACCATTCGGACCATCTATCTCGGTTCAGCCGATACAGCGGCCATAGCCCGCCACATGCGCTTTATCACCCCGATGAACATGTCCGAGGTCCCCGGGTTGTTCCTGTCGCGCAATTTGCCCATCCACGTGGCCCTGATCCAGGTGACGCCCCCGGATGATTTCGGTTGGATGAGCCTGGGGATTGCAGTGGACGTCACGCTGGCCGCAGCTCAGAGCGCCGATCTGGTGATCGCCCAAGTCAACCCGAAAATGCCCCGGACGATGGGCCAGAGCTTTGTGCATGTCAACAGCGTCGACGTCTTCGTCGAGCACGAAGAACCCCTTCTGACCATCAATCTGCGCCGGCAATCCCGGGCGGCCGAATGGATCGGCAAGCACATTGTGCGCTTTATTGACGACGGGGCAACGCTTCAGATCGGTCTGGACGCCGCCTCACAGGCCACCGTCAAGGCGCTGGCCGACAAGAACGATCTGGGTTTCCACTCCCAGTACATCACTGACGATGTGATGCACCTGTACGCATCGGGGGTCATCACCAACCGCAAAAAGGGGCTCAACGATGGCAAACTGGTGGCTTCCTGCGCCATCGGCAGCCAGAACCTGTATGAATTTTTGCATGACAACCCGGCCGTTGATTTCCGTCCATCGGACTATGTCAACGATCCCTTCATCATCGCGCAACACAATCGCATGATTTCCATGAACGTGGCCCACACCATCGATCTTACGGGTCAAGTGGCGGCCGAGGCTTCAGAGCATACCGGCTTTGCCGGCGTTTCCGGTATTCCCGATTTTGTGCGGGGGGCCAAGCGATCCAAGGGTGGCAAGGCGATTCTGATGCTTTACGCCACCTCCAGCGATGGCACGCGCAGCAATATCGTTCCTGTTTTAAACGGCCCTGCCGTGGTGGTGCCCAGAGGGGACGTGCATTACATCATTACCGAATACGGTGCTGTGAATCTATTTGGCAAAAGCATTCAAGAGCGGGTCCTGGCCTTGATCGGCATCGCCCACCCGGACCACCGCGACCGGCTGTTCGATGCCGCCAAGCAGGCGCGGCTGATTGGGAGCGAGCGCCGCTTGGGTGAAGCCACCAAAGGGATCTATCCCATCCACCTGGAAGAGGTGGTCCTGCGCGATGGCGAAGCGATCACCATCCGACCCTCCAAACCGGTTGACGAGCGTCGGATCCAGGAGCATTACTACAGACTGGACAAAAAAGACGTACAGCTGCGTTTTTTCCACGAAAAGATCAGTTTTGACCGCAGTGATGTAGAGACCAGTTCCCAGATCGACTACATCAAGGATCTGACCCTGGTGGCGGTGGTAGGCGAATTCGGCTTTGGAAAGGTGGTGGGGGTCGGCGAATACCTGATGCTCACCAGCCGCAACCTTGCCGAGGTGGCTTTTTCCATCTCCAGGGAGTATCAGGGCAAGGGTCTGGGCAGGCTGTTTATTCGAAAGCTGGCTCGGGCCGCGCGGGAAAACGGCCTTTCCGGCCTGGTGGCCTACACCTCACCCCAAAACAAAGCCATGATTGCTTTGTTTAAAACGCTCCCCTATAAGGTAACCACTTTTTTTGATGGAGATTCTTTGATGCTCAGCTGCCGGTTTGATGAAATGGCTGAGCCGGCCCGCTGACAGCTCAATGAAACTGCCTTGAAACGCTATCGCATCCTTGGCGCTGCATTCGTGATGCAGCTGTGTTTAGGGGCTACCTACGCCTGGTCCGTTTTCGTGCTGCCGCTCAAGCAAGCCGCCGGGATATCGCAGGGAACGGCGCAACTTCCTTTTTCGCTGTTTTACTTTGCCTTTCCTGCCACCATGATCGTCACCGGCACCCTGCTGCCAAAAATCGGGCCGCGACGCTGCGCCGTCATCGGTGGCGTGTTCTTTGGCGGCGGGTGGTTGCTGGCGGCGCTGGGCCGTACCCATTTTAGCTTGACGGTGCTGGGAATTGGCCTGATTGCCGGCATTGGTGTCGGGTTTGCCTATATCGTGCCGATTGCCACCTGCATCCGCTGGTTCCCCCGGCAAAAGGGGCTGGTTACCGGGGTTGCGGTGGCCGGTTTTGGCGGTGGCGCCGCCATGGTGAGCCACACGGCCGATTATCTCATGCAGACCATTGGCCTGACCCCGTTTGGTGCCTTCGGTCTGTTGGGATTGTCGTTTCTTTTGCTGGTTACTCTTGCCGGGTGGGCCATGGAGAATCCTCCTGACGGTCCTGCGGCAATTCGATGGCAACTTCCCTTGACCGCCGTTTTCAGGGATCGGGCCTTCGTTTGGCTCTATCTGGCCATGTTTTGCGGACTTGCGGCGGGATTTGCCGTCAATGCCAACATGAAGGAGTTGGTTGGCAACGCGAGTGTTCAGGCTGGGGTGGAGGCGGTGGCCGCTTTCGCCCTGGCCAATGCGGCCGGCCGTATCATCTGGGGCTGGCTGTTTGACCGCAGCCGGTCGATTTGGATTCTGCAGTCCAACCTCTGGCTGCAGGCAGGGCTGCTGATGGCTCATGGGTGGGTTCTGCGGTCGGAAACCGGACTGGCGACCTTTGCGGTTCTATCTGGATTTAACTACGGCGGGATCCTGGTGCTGTACGCCCTGGCGGCGGCGGAAAAATGGGGCAGCCACCGCCTGAGCCAGATATACGGCTGGCTCTTTTCGGCCAATATTCCGGCCGCGATCTCTCCAATCGTTGCCGGCGTGGTCTTTGACCGTCTGGGAAGCTTTGCACCGGTCTTATGGGGAATCGGCGCCCTGCTGGGGTGTGGTGCCCTCGCCCTGGGTGTTGGGGTGCGCCTGCAACCCAAGCCTAGCTCAACCAGTTAGAGATTTGAACCTCGGGATGACTTAATTCTTGTCAAGATCTTTTCAATATGTTCTAGATGGATCCTTTTTGGTAACCGGAACCGGATTTAACCAAAAGGCCCAATTTTAACCCCCCGTTACAAGGAGCAGTTATGGCAAAAAAGATGAAAACCATCGACGGAAACACCGCAGCCGCCCACGTGGCCTACGCCATGAGCGAGGTAGCCGCCATTTATCCGATCACTCCATCCTCTCCCATCGGTGAAATCTGCGATGAGTGGGCGGCAAACGGGCGCAAGAACATTTTCGGGCAGACGCTGCTGGTGCGCCAGCTGCAAAGCGAGGCTGGTGCCGCGGCTGCGGTCCACGGTTCTCTGGCCGCCGGCGCCCTCACCTCTACCTACACGGCCTCCCAGGGCCTGCTGCTGATGATCCCCAATATGTACAAGATCTCCGGTGAACTCCTGCCTGGCGTTCTGCACGTCACGGCCCGGGCCATCGCCGCCCATGCGCTTTCCATCTTCGGCGACCATCAGGACGTCATGGCGGTGCGCCAGACCGGCTTTGCCATGCTGGCCTCTGCTTCGGTTCAGGAGGTGATGGACCTGGGTTTGGTCGCCCATCTGGCCGCCATCGAGTCCAGTCTGCCATTTCTGCATTTCTTCGACGGTTTCCGGACCTCCCATGAACTCCAGAAGATCGAGGTCATCGACTATGCCGACATGGCCAAGCTGATCAATATGGAAGCCCTGGAAAATTTTCGCGCCCGTGCGGTCAACCCTGAAGCGCCCGAGTTGCGCGGTACCGCTCAGAACCCGGACATTTACTTCCAGGGGCGGGAAGCGGCCAACGTTTACTACCAGGAACTGCCCGACATCGTTGCCGATTACATGAAAACAGTCGCCGGGTTCACCGGCCGCAGGTACAACCTGTTCGATTACGTGGGTGATCCCAATGCCGACCGCGTTATCATCTCTATGGGCTCCTCCTGCGAGACCATCGAAGAGGTGGTGACCCACCTCAACGCACACGGCGAATCGGTGGGTCTGGTCAAGGTTCGCCTTTTCCGACCCTTTTCGGCCAGGCATTTGCTGGCGGTCTTACCGGCCACCGCTGCGCGCATCACGGTCCTCGATCGCACCAAAGAGCCGGGCGCGTTGGGTGACCCACTCTACCAGGACGTCTGCACCGCCTTCATGCAGCACGGCGAGATGCCCACCCTCGTCAACGGCCGCTATGGCCTCGGTTCCAAGGAGTTCAACCCCTCCATGGTCAAGGCCGTGTTTGACAACATGAACGCCATCGCACCCAAAAATCATTTCACGGTAGGGATCACCGATGATGTCACCCATACCAGCCTGGAGGTGGAAAGCGGGTTTGACGTGGCGCCGGAAGACACGGTTCAATGCAAGTTCTGGGGCCTCGGGGCCGATGGCACGGTTGGCGCCAACAAGAGCGCCATCAAAATCATCGGCGACAACACCGACATGTATGCCCAGGCCTATTTCGCTTACGACTCCAAAAAATCAGGCGGGGTGACCATTTCCCACCTGCGTTTCGGAAAAACGCCCATTAAGAGCACCTACCTGATCGACAGCGCCGATTACATCGCCTGTCACAACCCGGCCTACGTCACCATCTATGATGTTCTGGAAGGCATCCGCGAAGGCGGCACCTTTATGCTCAACAGCCCCTGGAGCCTCGAGGAGATGGAAACCCATCTGCCGGTGGCCATGCGCCGCACCATCGCCCGCAAAAAGCTTAAATTCTACAATATCGATGCCGTCACGATTGCAGGTGCGGCGGGTTTGGGTGGGCGCATCAACATGATCATGCAGACGGCCTTCTTCAAGGCGTCCAATGTGATCCCGGTTGAGGAGGCGATCACCTTGCTGAAAAATGAGATAAAAACAATGTTCGGCAGGAAAGGCGACAAGATTGTCAACATGAACAACCAGGCCGTGGATAAGACCCTGGACCATCTGGTGGCAATCGACTACCCGGCCAGCTGGGCCGAGGCGGGGGTCAGTGCTACCGAAGCGATCGACGAGCCGGCCTGGGTTAGCGAGGTGATGCGCCCCATGTTGGCCCAGCAGGGAGACAAGCTGCCGGTGAGCGCCTTCTCCCCCGACGGTCTTTTTCCGGTGGGAACCACCCAGTATGAAAAGCGCGCTGTGGCCATCAATGTTCCCGAATGGATCGTGGAGAACTGCGTTCAATGCAACCAGTGCGCCATGGTCTGTCCGCATGCAGCCATCCGTCCGCTGCTGGTGACTGATGATGAGCGCAAAACCGCCCCCGATGCCTTCGAGACCAAAAAAGCCCTGGGAAAGGAGCTGAAAGGTTATGGCTTCCGCATCCAGGTTTACGCCGAGGACTGTATGGGCTGTGGAAACTGCGCCGATATCTGCCCGGCCAAAAAGCCGGCGCTGGTGATGCGGCCGCTAGCCTCCCAGCTGGCAAAGCAGGTGCCCAACCAGCGCTTTGCCTCCAGCCTGCCGGTTCGCGAAGGGCTGGTGGCCCGCAACACGGTCAAGGGCAGCCAGTTTTACCAACCCTTGCTTGAGTTTTCGGGTGCCTGTGCCGGATGCGGTGAAACTCCCTACGCCAAACTGCTGACCCAGCTTTTCGGCGACCGCATGGTGATCGGCAATGCCACCGGGTGTACCTCTATCTGGGGCGGCAGTGCGCCGTCGATTCCTTATTGTGTCAATGAAGAGGGGTGCGGACCCACCTGGGGCAACTCCTTGTTCGAAGACCCGGCCGAGTTTACCTACGGCATGCTATTGGGCCAATTGCAGCAGCGTCGGCTGCTGGCCGATCTGGTGGCCCAGGCCCTGGAGGCGGATATCGATGCCAACCTCAAGGTGGCCATGAAGGGGTGGTTGGGCCATATGAAGGATGCCGAAGGCTCCAAGCGCTATGGCGACCAGATCCGGGAAATGCTGTTTGCCTATGAGGGGCACCCCCTGTTGAGTCGGATCGAGAGCCTGGCCTCCTATTTCACCAAGCGTTCCTACTGGGTTTTCGTGGGAGACGGCAGCGCCTACGACATCTCTTTCGGCGGCATTGACCACGTCCTGGCTTCGGGTGAAGACATCAACGTGATCGTCTACGATACCGAAGTTTACTCCAACACCGGTGGCCAGAGTTCCAAAGCCACCCCGACCGGCTCTATCGCCAAGTTTGCCGCATCCGGTAAAAAGACCGCCAAGAAGGACCTGGGTGGTATGGTCATGACCTACGGATACGTCTATGTGGCCAGCGTGGGTATGGGCGCCAGCAAGCAGCAATTGATCAAGGCGTTCATGGAGGCGGAAAGCTACGATGGGCCGTCGCTGATAATGGCTTACGCCCCATGCATCAACCACGGCATCAAAAGGGGGATGGGCAAGACCCAGGAGGAGACCAATCTGGCTGTCAAGAGTGGCTACTGGCCGCTGTACCGCTACAACCCCCTGCTCAAGGCTGAGGGCAAAAATCCATTGATCCTGGATTCCAAGGAGCCGGATGGAAGCCTGCAGGCCTTTCTGGCCGGCGAAGTGCGCTATGCGGCCCTGCAGAGCCTCTTCCCGGAGGAGGCCAAAACCCTGCACAAGCGCTTGGAAGCGGAGTTCGTCGAGCGTTACGCTGCTCTGAAACGGACGGCGCAAACCGAATACGCGCCCGCGCAGCCATCGACTGATCTGGCAGCAGCGGTAGAGAGTGATGGCGACGCCTGCACCCTGGCCGGGACTGCCGAACATGCCGGCCGTGCCGGCGCCGGCGATGCGTGTGATGATGGCCGAGCCGGAAAGTAGGGCCTTTGCCGGCAGATGATAACCAATAGGGGCTGGCCGCCCGGCGGGGAGGGTCGGCCCTGTTGCCTTTGTTGACCGGATTCCAATGAATGCAGACGCCTTAAAAGAGTTGCTGGAGCAGGTAAGGTCCGGCGAGGTACCGGTAGATCGGGCGCTGGTGCAGCTCAAGGATCTTCCCTATGCGGATCTGGCCTATGCCATGGTGGACCATCACCGCACCCTTCGCAACGGCCACCCGGAGACGATTTTCAGCCCGGGCAAGACCGTGGCGCAGATTGTGGGCATTGCCCGGCGGCTGCTTCAAAAAGATGCCAATATCATGGCCACCCGGGCGGGACCCCCTGTTTATGCCGCCCTGAAAGCCATTTGCGAGCGGGTGGAGTACCATGCAACGGCCCGCATCGTGGTGATGAACCGACAACCGGTCACGCCCACCCGCACAACGATCCTGGTCATGTGCGCCGGCACTTCGGACATACCGGTGGCTGAAGAGGCGGCGGTCACCGCCGAGGTGATGGGAAACCGGGTGACGCGCTTGTTTGACGTCGGCGTGGCAGGCATTCACCGCCTGCTTGCCAACCGGGAGAAAATTGAGGCGGCCGCCGTGCTGGTGGTGGTGGCCGGCATGGACGGTGCGTTGCCCAGCGTGGCGGCGGGCCTGACTGACAAGCCGGTTATCGCCGTTCCCACCAGCATCGGTTACGGCGCCAGCTTTGGGGGGTTGGCGGCGCTCTTGACCATGCTCAACTCCTGTGCCAACGGGGTCACGGTGGTTAACATCGACAACGGATACGGTGCCGGTTACGCGGCATCCGTGATCAACCGCCTTGCCGATCGGGCGGCGGCCGATGACCTATAACTTCGACCCAGACCGCTGGTTGGAAAACGAGCTGGCGGCGCTCGACAGTGAATTTAACGCCGGGCGGTTGGACGAAGCCGAGTATGAGCGCTGCAGCGACCGGTTGATCAGCCGGCATGCAACCATGCTAACACGCTTGGACGGCACCTATCAGATCGGCCAAACCTGAGCGCTCAGGGGGCGGATCGGGAAAGCCGGGCAACCTTTTCCACATAGGCGCCGATGTCGCATTTGCGCTCCAGGCCGGATGCGGCCATGTAGCGCACCTTGCCGAAAATTTCCCGCTCGAACCATGCCCGATCATGCAGGCCGAACACCCACCCCACGCCGGCAAAGGAGTTGGGGTCGCGTCCGTCGAGGAAGTACCTGTTGTTCAGCGCCAATGTCGTATCGAAAGCCTGGCGCGGCGACGGTGACCACTCCAGAATCTTCTTGCCCCAGTACATGCGCATATAGTTGTGCATGAAACCGGTGCTGCGCATTTCCTGCATGGCGGCGTTCCAATAGGGGTCGTGGGTGGCGGCGGCCGCGAGGGTTTGGCGGTCGTAAACAACGGTGCGCGGATCTGCGGCATGTACCTGCAGCGTTTTCCGGGCCCAACTGGGCAGGCAGGCATAACGGTCATAATCGGGTGTATAATGGACGAAATTGACGGCCAATTCCCGGCGTATGATCAGTTCCTCGAGATAGGCGGCCCGGTCGGCTTCATCGCCCGCGGATGCGCCGCCGACCGCCAGGGCGATGGTTACGGGCGAGATCTGGCCGAAGTGCAGGTAGGGGCTCATCTGGGAGATGTCGTCGGTTTGGGGCTGGTTGTGGTGGGTTCGATAATTGTGGAGGTGGTGGTCAATGAACCGGCCCAGCCGTTTTCGGGCTTGCGCTTGCCCGCCGCTGAAAAACCGGGAAACGGGTTTCACGGACCGGTCGATATCGAGGCCGTCCAGAATCGCCTCCAGGTTGCCCAGATCCATGCTTTCCAGACCGATATCGGTGCAGGGGTGTTTGGGGCGCCTTTGGGGACAGGGGACCAAAAAGGTTGCCAGGTGCCGCTGAATTTTGGGGCGGATGGTACGGGCGGCATATTCAGCCTTGGGTGACACCGTGCCGACCGGCACCACCACGTCGCCTTCCACCGCAAGGGCTTGGCACTCAACGGATTGGGACAGCGAGCGGCGCCAGGACCGTTGCTGGCGGGTGTAGCCCGTGTCGCAGACCAGCAGGGCCGCATGCCGGGCCACAGGGGCGATTACCGCCACGGGGTCACCTGGTTGCACCAGCATGGCGATGCCCCGGTCGGTCAGATCTCGCTGGGTTTCGGCCAATCCTTCCAGCATGAAGCGGTAGTGGCGCCCATTGGCGTCAGGGTAGCCGGCGCTGAGTGCAAAAACAACCACCACCGGCAGGTTTAGGCGGTTGGCCTCACCAATGGCAACTTCCAGGGCCGGATTGTCCCAGGCTCGTTGGGATTGCTGCATCCAGTAAAGCACCCATTGCCCTTTCCGGGTCGCTTGGCGGTTGAGAACGGTGATACGTTCGGGCGCGATGTCCACTGATGCGATGCTCCTTGATGTCATGTCAAACCCGGCGCGGTGCCGGCCCTCTCCGTTATCTCGGCGGTGGTAAAGGAGTCACCCCCCAGAGGCGGTAAACCCTTTAATCGCCGTCACAGTTGTGGTATTTAATTTCTTGCATGAGTGTTTCACGATTTTCACAATGACACAACTTACTTTGGCCACTGGAGCGAAACGACAGTTTTCTTAGCAGCAGGACCAGCCTTTTAACCCCTAAATGTCATGATTTCTCAACAGCAGGCAATGCAATGCCGAACTTGGTCGATTTTCGACCGGTAATGGAAAGGAGACCCGAGCCATGAAGAAAAAGATCGCCGTCGCCGTGGACGCTTCCTTGCATTCATCCCATGCGGTGCAGTATGCCGCGCGGATTGCCAAGGTTGTTCCTGAACTGCATGTTGTGCTGATGCACATCCATCCGACCATCTCCGGGTACCTGCTCGAGGAAGCCCGGAGCAGCGTCAGCGCTCAAAACGAACTTCAAAAGATCATTCAGAAAAACCAGGCCGCCGCTTCGGCCTTGCTGGGGCAATACCAGGAGCGGATGGTCCAGGACGGGGTACCTGAAGACCGCATCGAACTCAAAAACCGTCCACGGCAGATCGGTGTGGCCGATGACCTGCTGGCATGGTGCCAGGTGGCCGACTATGATGCGCTGCTGGTCGGTCGTCGCGGAGTCTCCTTCCTGCAGGGGCTGGTCATGGGCAGCGTCACGGAGAACCTGGTGAATCATTCCAATCTGACCCCGATATGGGTCGTCGACGGGCTGATTCGATCCGAGAAGATTCTTCTGGCGGTGGATGGGTCGCCGCGAGCCTTGCGGGCGGCGGATCACCTCTCCTTCATGGTGAGCGGTTCAGAAAACAGCCGCATTCAGATGCTGCATGTCCAGCCTAGTCTGCAGGACTACTGTGAAATCGATCTGCGGTCCGAAACGCTGGCCCAGGCCGAAGCGGTCCTGCTGGACAGCGACCGGCGCTGTCTGGATGATTTTCACGCCCAGGTGCTGACGGTTTTTCAGCGCAACGGCTTCTCCAAAGATCGGGTTGAGCTCAGTATCGTCTCGGACAAGCTGTTTGCCGGCAAGGCCATCCTGGAAGCGGCGCACCAGGGCGATTTCGGCACGGTTGTGATCGGTAAGCGCGGGACCAGCAAAAGCCGCTTCTTCGGCAGTGTATCGCGATTTGTCATTCAAAAAGCGGAAAATTTAGCGGTCTGGATCGTGCCGTGATTGGAGACTCAGACGGATGGGCGTCCCTTCGCCAAATGGCTCCGCTAAGTTGATCCTTGACCATCGACCCCTCAGCCTGAAATCGGTGACGCCCGTCTATCCAACCCCTTCTTCCGAAAAAGGAGCTCCGCCCCGAACCAACGCTCGCCGATGATCGACCACCTTTCGCGCAGCCACGGTCTTGATCGCTCTCCCGAAGATGCTGTGTCGTTTTGCCAACAACAACCAAGCGGTGTCAGCAGCATCGCAAAGTTGCAGGCAATGGCGACCACATCGGTGCATTCGTGCAACCATACCAGCCAAGATATTTTCCCTGAAAAACCAATAAAATTAAAATACACTGTAATAATAGACACTAATAAAAATCGGGGTAACAATCAACACTGGCATGCACATTGATAGGGAAGGGGGGGGCAAAAAAACAGGGGGGTGCCATGAAAGTCGCTGTCACTGTTTGGGAAGATCGCATTTCGCCGGTATTTGACGCGTCGCGACGCCTTTTGATCGTAGAGATAAAAAACGCCCGCATTACCAGCCGATCCTTTGTTCTTTTCGATCCTGAGCAGCCGTCCACCCTGGTCAGAACCCTGGTGGCGCTCGATGTGCCGGTGCTGATCTGTGGAGCGGTGTCACAGGTTCCGGCCACGATAATCGCCGCCGGCGGTATCACGCTAATCCCCTTCGTGGCCGGAAAAATCGATCGCGTACTCGAGGCCTACGCCCAAAGGAAATCACTTAACACCCCCACCTTCGTCATGCCCGGGTGCCGTGGCGGCAGCCCAGGGGCTGTTAAACCGGCTTGTGGAACACAACTGTCATCTGAATCGAAAAGGAGCAACTTGTGATCCGTCTGCTTTTGGTTACCCTGGATAAAACCAATTTTGTCGAGCTATTGTCGGGGATTCAAAAACAGGTTGATGTTATCGGCTGGGCAGGGTCCGGTCGTCAGGCTTTGGAAACACTTGCCGAAAAGCCCGCTGATCTGGTCGTGGTTGACG
>JAWOIA010000237.1:0-3702 GCA_046484885.1 Desulfosarcina sp.
TTGGCATTGAGCCAGGAGGGGTTGGCGCGTGAGCTGGGGGTGAGTTTTGCCACGGTCAACCGGTGGGAGAACGCCCAGGTCAAACCTTCCAAGCTCGCCAAGGCGCAATTCGAAACGTTTTGTTCTAAAATGATCAAACAGGGGAAGCTGAAGCTTTGAGCCTCACCGACTACCATGCCAAGTATTTCGCCCACGAGCTGACGCGGCGCTTCCCACCCGATAGTGTCGAAAAAATCACGGTTGCTTTTGCAGGCGCTCAGGTCGACTTGAACCCGCATCAGATCGATGCGGCCCTGTTCGCATTCAAGTCACCGCTTTCCAGAGGCGCGCTACTGGCTGATGAGGTGGGGCTGGGCAAAACCATCGAGGCCGGTTTGGTGCTTTCGCAGAAATGGGCCGAGCGCAAGCGGCGCATCCTTGTCATCACGCCTTCCAACCTGCGCAAACAGTCAAACATGGAACCTTTCATCGGACAATCCGGCTGGCTGAAGGCCTGGGTTCACACCATAGAATCACCGGATCAGGTCGAGGATCACCTCATTCTCGCGGCCATCACGGATCATGAGCGTCCGCTGGATAAAAAGCCGGCAGCCCGATTGCTCAGCCTTCCGGGAGACCTTGTCGGGGCGATAGCCAAACTACAGACCAACGGTGCTTTGCAAGCGGTTTCACAGAGGCGCCAGGCCTCCATCCAGAAAGAGATCTCCGAGCGCAATGCCCGCTTTTTCGAAGCCGAAGCCGACAAGCTGGATGGCTGGGCCGATGATCTCAAAATTGGCCTGGAAAGCGAGATCAAGGAGCTGGGCCGGCATATCAAAGAGGCCCGTCGGGCCGCCACCGCCGCTCTGACACTGGAGGAAAAGCTTGCCGGACAGAAACAGATCAAAGCCCTGGAAGCCCAACGCAACCAGAAACGACGATCCCTTTTCGACGCCCAGGACAAAGTGGACCGTCAGCGGGAGAAATTGATCGCGACGATTGAAGGCAAGTTGCAGCACCAGATCCGTCTGCAGTTATTGTTCACTATCGCTTGGAAACTTGCGAGACCGGCGGATAAACTCGGCGGGGCATACACCGAAAAATATATGGTATCCTGAGTTTATTGAGAAAGAGGAGACTGCGATGATTACCCTTATCGAAGCAAAAAACTATCGCTGTCTGCATTACATTCGGCAACACCTTGCGCCGTTTCATGTACTCGTCGGCCCGAATGCCAGCGGCAAAACAACCTTCATGGATGTTGTTTCCTTTCTTGGCGATTTAGTCTCAGAGGGGCCGTTGGCGGCAATCGGCAAAAGAACCAAAAATTTTCAAGACCTGCTTTGGTGGAGAACCGGTGAAGGATTTGAACTGGCCCTTGAAGCCGCCATTCCGGAAAAGATGAGGACGTTGCTGCATGACCCGGAATATGAAACGGTTCGTTATGAAGTCGCTTTGCAATTGGACTCAAGACAGCCAGGAAATCTCAATCCGGGCGGAAAAGGTGCTCCTGAAAAAACCGGATAGCGAACCGGCGTTTTGCGAGCGGTCGCTCTTTCCGGCCGCAATGGACTCTCCTAATACGATTATTACACCCGCACGGTTAAGAGGCACAACCGTCATTGTTAACAAAGTCCCTGGCCGCAATGACAATTTCTACTCCGAAGTTTACCGTGAAAAAGGCAAGGGCTGGACGCCTTCATTCAAGCTTGGCCCTCAAAAATCCGCCCTGGCCAATCTGCCTGCGGATGAGGCTAAATTCCCAGTGACATCCTGGCTGAAAAACCTGCTGACCGAAAATATCACCCAACTCATGCTCAATAGCCTGCTGATTCGCCAGGCAAGCCCACCGGGTGGGACAACTGGAACAGCAAAAGGAGAAATCACTGCCTTATTTCCGAACCAGACACCGTTTTCAACTCCAAAACCTGAGGCAATGTTGAAAAGAATAATAGATATCGCCACCAACCCCGGCGACCTGGTCCTCGACTCCTTCGCCGGTTCCGGCACCACCGGCGCAGTGGCCCACAAAATGGGCCGCCGCTGGATCATGGTGGAATTGGGCGAACACTGTCATACTCACATAATCCCCCGCCTGAAAAAGGTCATCGACGGCGAGGACCCCGGCGGCATCACCAAAGCGGTCAACTGGAAGGGCAGCGGCGGTTTCCGTTACTACCGTCTGGCACCGTTGCTGCTGGAAAAGGACAAGTGGGACAACTGGGTGATCAATAAGACCTATAACGCTGCCATGCTGGCCGAGGCTCTGTGCAAACTGGAGGGGTTCACCTATGCGCCCAGCGATGCGATCTATTGGCAGCACGGCTACTCCACGGAGCAGGATTTCATTTACGTGACCACGGCCAACCTGACCCACGATCAGCTACAGCAGCTTTCCGATGAGGTGGGGCCGGAGCGCAGCCTGCTGGTGCTCTGCACAGCTTTTCGGGCCCGGGCCGACCGTTACCCCAACCTGACGGTCAAGAAAATCCCCAGGGCGGTTTTGGCCCGCTGCGAGTGGGGCCATGACGATTACAGCCTACGGGTGGAAAACTTGCCCCAGGCGCCGCCGCCCAAGGGACAGATGGATTTGTTTGGCGAGGAGCCGGATTGATGGACGTGATTCTTTACCGCTCCGATGACGGTGCAGTGCAATTGGATGTTCAGTTGGAACGGGAAACCGTCTGGCTGAATCAACGTCAAATGGCAGAACTTTTTGATAAAGACACAGACACCATCGGGCTGCACGTTCGCAACATCTACAAGGAGGGTGAGTTGCCCCGAAAAGGAACTACCGAGGAATCCTCGGTAGTTCAAAAAGAGGGGGGCCGAAAGGTTCGCCGCCAGGTATCTTTTTACAACCTGGATGTCATTATTTCAGTAGGTTACCGGGTCAAATCCAAACGCGGCACCCAGTTTCGCCAGTGGGCCACGCGCGTGTTGCGCGAGCATCTGGTGCGCGGCTTTACCCTGAACGAAAAACGGCTCCAGGAGCAGGCACAGAAACTCGAAGATCTGCGGCGCACCGTCGGTCTGCTGGAAAAAATCTTGACTCATCAGGCCATCGGCCTGGACGAGGCCAAGGGGCTTTTACAGGTCATCACCGATTATGCCTATGCATTGACCACCCTGGATCGTTTCGATCATGGGACTTTGGCCATCGAGCAGACCACGCGTCCGGCGGCATACTTGATGACGTATGAGGCGGCCATAGAGATCGTCACGGCCATGAAAACCGGGTTCGGGGGGCTGTTCGGCCTGGAAAAGGACCAGGGGTTTAAAAGCGCCCTGGGGGCCATTTACCAGACCTTCGGCGGCGAAGAACTCTATCCCAGCATCGAGGAAAAGGCAGCCAATTTGCTTTACTTCGTGGTCAAGAACCACGCCTTCAGCGACGGCAACAAACGCATCGGCGCGGCCTTGTTCATCGCTTTTCTGGCCGGTAACCACGCGCTTTACCGAGGCGACGGCTCCAAGCGGATTGCCGACAATGCGCTGGTGGCCTTGACGCTGTTGATTGCCGAGAGCCGGCCCCGGGATAAAGAAACCATTGTCAAAGTGATCGTGAGCCTGATCAATCGCGCCAACGTGTAATGGGGGATACTGGAATGAACCGAAATGTGAATGCCATCTCCGGGCGATTGAGCCTGCGGCCCCCCCAGCGCACTTCGCTGGAAATCCTCCAGCGCATCACCGAAATCGCCCCGCCCGGTAAGGAGACCG
>JAWOIA010000009.1:0-10221 GCA_046484885.1 Desulfosarcina sp.
GCAGAGCAGGGCGACCATGAGCAGGGGAATGGTTCGTGTCAAATTATGGAACTGTTTCTTCAAGATTGTCTCCTGTTTCTAAGGATGGAACCTGAGATAAATGAAATGGAAATTCCAAATCACAATACCCAAATTCCAAACGGGAACGAAGGGCCCTGTTTAATAGTTGGAATTTGATCATTGTGATTTATTTGGGATTTTTTATTTGAATATTGTGATTTGACCATTTAATCCTACCCTTTCAGCCCAACTTTTTGCGCAGAATCTCATTCACCACCTTCGGGTTGGCCTTGCCCAGGGTCTGTTGCATCACCTGGCCGACGAAAAAGCCCATCAGCTTTTTCTGGCCGCCGCGGTAGCGCTGCACTTCAGCGGGGTGAGCGCCGATCACCGCATCGACGATGGGATCGATGGCGACGCTGTCGGACACCTGCACCAGCCCCTGCTCCGCGACGATAGCCTGGGCCGACCGGCCCGATTCAGCCATGGTCTCGAAGACCGATTTGGCGATCTTGCCGCTGATCACCCCCGCATCCAGCAGTTTCAAGAGGCCAGCCAGCGCAGCCGGCGAGACCGGTGAGGCCTCGATCTCCAGCCCCCGGGCGTTGAGCAGGCCGAGCAGGTCACCCATGATCCAGTTGGCCAGCGTTTTGGGCTGATCGAACTCGGCCAGACAGGCCTCGAAATAGTCGGACAGTTCGCGGCTGCCGGTCAGCACCGCCGCATCGGCCGCCGGCAGGCCGTAGTCGGCCATGTAGCGGGTTTCGCGCTGGGCGGGAAGCTCGGGCATCTCGGCCCGCAAACGCTCGATCCAGGCCGCGTCGATCACCAGGGGCAGCAGGTCCGGATCAGGAAAATAGCGGTAGTCGTGGGCATCTTCCTTGCCGCGCATGGACACGGTCCGCCCCCGATCCGGCTGCCACAGGCGCGTCTCCTGCACCACGCACCCGCCATCCAGCACGATCTCCTTCTGACGGGCGATTTCGTAGGTCAGCGCCTTTTCGACATGCTTGAAGGAGTTAAGGTTTTTGACCTCGGTGCGGGTGCCGAAAACCGCCGCGCCCGCGGGCATAATGGAGATGTTGGCGTCGCAGCGAAAGCTGCCCTCCTCCATGTTGCCGTCGCTGATGTCCAGGTAGCGCAGAATCGCCCGCAGGCGGCGCAGGTATTCGCCGGCGGCCGCGGCGCTGCGCAGGTCCGGTTCGCTGACGATCTCCATCAGCGGCACGCCGGTTCGGTTAAGGTCCACCCGGCTGATGGGACGGTGGGGATCGTGGATCAGCTTGCTCGCGTCCTCTTCCATGTGAATGCGGGTAATGCCGATGCGCCGGGTTTGGCCCTCAAGCGTAATCTCCAGCCAGCCGCCGGTAGCAAGGGGCATCTCGTACTGAGAAATCTGGTAGCCTTTGGGCAGATCCGGGTAAAAATAGTTTTTGCGGGCGAAACGGCTCTCCTTTTGAACCGTACAGTGGGTCGCTAGCGCCATTTTGATGGTGAAATCGACCACCTTTCGATTGAGCATCGGCAGCACACCGGGCATTCCCAAACAGACCGGGCAGGTGTGGGTGTTGGGTGGTGCACCGAAAGCGGTCGAGCAGCCGCAGAAAATTTTGGTGCGGGTTTTCAGCTGGGCGTGCACTTCAAGGCCGATAACGGGAACGAACTCCATCTGCTTTTCCAAACGGGTGTGGGTCAAGATCTTCATCATTGCTGACGGTGGCCAGCATTATCACCTACGGCCAGTATTGTAAACTAAGTTGAGCGTTTCCCATTTTGGTATCTTTAAAATACAAAAGCATGCAGGGAGGTTACTTGCGTTTGGGCCGCCAAAATGGAAAACCCTCCGGGATTGCCGATCTTACCGCATCTACGGTGTCAGATGCCTTCGCGCATAGCCGACTATAGCACAAAGCCATCTTCCTTGTATCTGCGGCAAGCTCGACAATCGCTTAACTTAGTAAAGTCAGGGGTTGGGCGGCCGTGCTGTAGGTCAACCGCCGACAGGTTGTAGGAAACAACGCCCTCAGCGGGCAGGTCGATCCGCACACACGAAAATCGGTCGCGTGCCGATGGATTTACCCGGGTCGCCGCAGTAAAAGATGATAGCCGGATCAGGTTCGTTGATCTCCCAACCCCAATGAAAGGAAAGGCGAAGAGACCATGACTCACGTGCACAACATGACCGACTATGACAAAGAGTACCGCGGCTTCACCTGGCAGGTGCCCGAATTTTTCAATTTCGCCGCTGATGTCATCGATCGCTGGGCAACGGATCCGAACAAGCTGGCCATGCTCTGGGTGGATGATGCCGGCACGGAAATTAAAAAGACCTTCGCGGAAATCAGCCGGGCATCGCGGCAGATGGCCAACGTACTGACTCAATGCGGGGTCAAACGCGATGACGTGGTCATGATGGTGCTGCCGCGCAACGTCGAGTGGTGGGAAACCTTTACCGCCTGCATTCGCATGGGCGCCGTGGTGGCGCCGGGAACCACCCAGCTCACCGCCAAGGACCTAAAATACCGAGCCAACACCTCTGACGCCACCTGCATCATCACCAATCCCGAGATCGCCGCCCGCTTTGACGAAGTGGCCGCCGAATGCCCCACGGTCAAGGGCAAGATCGTCATCACCCAGCCCCGAGCCGGCTGGACGTATTACACGGATGCCGTGAACGGGGCATCGGACGATTATGAAACCGCCAGGACCCGCAGCCAAGACAACTGCATCGTCTACTTCACCTCCGGCACCACGGGCATGCCCAAGATGGCCCTGCACACCCACGCCTCTTACCCCATCGGCCACCAGGTGACCGGTAAATACTGGCTGGATCTCAAACCCGAGGACATGCACTGGAACATCAGCGACACCGGCTGGGCCAAGGCGGCCTGGAGCAGCTATTTCGGGCCCTGGAACCAGGGCGCGGCCCAGTTCATCCATCACACCGACCGCTTCGACCCCAATAAAACCCTGGAGCTGCTGGCCCGGTACCCGGTGACCACCATGTGCGGCGCCCCCACCATCTACCGCATGCTGGTACTGCAGGACCTGAGCAAATTCAAGTTCCCCACCCTGCGTCACTGTGTGGGCGCCGGCGAACCGTTGAACCCGGAAATCATCGAAGTGTGGAAAAAGGCCACCGGCTGCACCATCCGCGACGGCTACGGCCAGACCGAAACCGTGTGCCTGTGCGGCAGCTTCCCCTGCATCGAGCCGCGATTCGGCTCCATGGGCAAACCCATGCCCGGTTTTACCCTCAAAGTGATCGATGATCAGGGGCAGGTTCTGCCACCGAATACTGAAGGGGACATTGCCGTATCCGTCAAGCCCCAGCGCCCCGTGGGCCTGTTCAAAGAATACTGGAAAGAGCCGGAGCGCACCGCCGCCAGCTTCCGCGGCGATTGGTATATCACCGGCGACCGGGCCTACGTGGACGAAGACGGCTACTTCTGGTTCGTGGGCCGTGCCGATGACGTGATCCTGACCTCCGGATACCGCATTGGTCCCTTTGAGGTGGAAAGCGCCCTGATCGAACATCCGGCCGTGGCCGAATCCGCCGTGGTCTCAAGCCCGGACCCCACCCGCGGCGAAGTCGTCAAGGCCTTCGTCATCCTGGCCCCGGGTTTCGAAGGCGGCGATGCCCTGGTCAAGGAGCTTCAGGATTATGTCAAAAAAGTGACCGCACCCTACAAATACCCGCGCAAAATTGAATTCGTGGTGGAACTGCCCAAAACCGTCAGCGGCAAGATCCGCCGCATCGACCTGCGGGACTCCGAGTGGAAAAAACAATAAAACCGGTTGCGCGGTTCACCCAGCGGCCACTGGCAGATTCATCCGCGCCTGCCCGCACGCCGCAACCTGCAAAGGAGAGCGCATATGAAGGAGAAACTCTATCGCAAAGAGATCTGGCTGACCGTTGTTTTTTCAGGCCTGCTGTTGCTGATGGGACACAGCGCGTCCATTTTCGTGCTGTTCCCCAGCCTGCAGACCGGTACCTTCTGGGGTTTTCCGACCCAGTACATCGTCCCCATTCTGCTGGGCTGGTTCGGCATGGCCGTGGTGTGCCTGTTCATGACCGTGATGTGCAACAAGTTTGACGACGAAATGGAGGCTCTGGCCAAGGATAACGATGAAGCAAAGCGCACCAGCAAGCCATAAGGGGGAACTATGCCTACAGAATATGCCTTAAGTAACGTCTGGATCGGTATCTTCGTGGTTGTTGTGCTGTTTATCATCTTCTATGGCGTGGGCTATTGGTCCAGCCGTAAAACGACCAGCGACGAGGATTTCTACGCCGCCGGTTTCTCCATCGGTCCGGTAACCAACGGCCTGGGCATGGCGGCCACCTGGGCCAGCCTGGCTACTTTTCTGGGGGTTATCGCCCTGATCCTGCGCCTGCAGGTGCCCTTTGTGTACCTGTGGATTCAGTGGGCCATATCGATACCGCTGCTCACCTTGCTCTACGGCACCAGCCTGCGGCGCATGAAGGCCTTCACACCGGCCTCTTTCATCCGGGCCCGCTACGGCAAACCCTCCACCATCGTCATCGTCTGCTGGATGATCCTGATCATGGTCATGTACGCCCTGGGCCAGATGATCGGATTGGGCCAGGCCTTTGAACTGCTCTTCGGCGTGCCCTACAACACCGCTCTGGTGGTCGCCGGCCTGGCCACGGTTGGGTTCATCACCATCGGCGGGATGTACGGGGCGTCCTACAACGCAGCCTTCCAGATGGTGGTCATGACCATCGCCATGATCGTTCCGATGGGGGCCATCATGAAGGCCATGGGGTCTTCCGGCTGGTGGTTCCCACCCCTGGCCTATGGCGACATGGTACCCGATATGATCGCTGCCATTCCCACCTTCTTCGACATGAAATACGATTTCCGGTGGTATTTCGCCCTGATCCCGGCATTCACCTTAGGACCCGTGGCCCTGCCGCATCTGGCCATGCGCGTTTTCACCTCCTCTAGCGTCAAAAACGCCCGCTGGGCGGTGGTGTGGTTCGTCATTTTCCTGGGGCTGCTGTTCACCGGAACCTATGTGGTGGGTTTCGCCGGCAACTTCTTCACCGCCACCACCGGCCGGATCATCGAAAAACCGGATCAGACCATTTTGATCCTGAACGTCTTTTACAATCCCACCCTGGTGGCGGCCTTCGTCATGGGCGGCGCCCTGGCTGCCGGCCTGTCGACCATCGGCGGCAACCTGATGGCCATCGCCGGTCTGGTGGGCAGCGACCTGCTGGGCATCCTGGCCCCCAACATGGACCGAACCAAGAAAATGAAATGGGGTTATATCGCCCTGGCCCTGGGTGGCATCGCTGCCATCCTGCTGGCATTCAATCCGCCCCGCTTCCTGGTCACCAGCATCCTGTGGGCATTCGGGCTGCTGGCCAGCACGGCAACCCCGGCCATTTTACTGGGGGTGTGGTGGAAGGAAGCCAATAAGCTGGCGCTGATCATCTCATCGAGCATCTGCGGGGTAATCTTTATCGTCATCTCCCCCCATGTGCTTCCCGGCATCTGTGTCGGCAGCGGCCTGGTGGCGGCGCTGGGCATGTCCGGCGGCATGGTGACCATCCCGCTGAGTTTTGCCCTCTTCATCCTGCTGTCCATTGCCTTCAACCGCATGCCGGCGCTGGCGGCCTATGCACCCACCGTCGAAGACAAAATGCTCATCGACCGGATCCACGGGTGGGGGGACCACTACGAGGAGTCCCGTTACAACGGTATCAAGTTACCGATTGTCATCTCAATCGTGTGCCTGGTAATCATGATTTGGGGCCTGCAGCCCTGGTAATTCAGCTTCGCCTCGGTCCAACACGGACCTTGCGCGGCTGCAGCGCGTAAGGCCCGTTGATCGGCCGGTTCGAATCCAAGTCCAACGCACAAAAAAAGGGAGGCAGCCGCCTCCCTTTTCTGGTATAAAGAGAGCGCGATCGAAGCAGTCTTAAATGTCGGATAAAAAGGGCGGCCATGGACTATTTCCCCCACATGGTGCGAATCCTGAGAATGGACGGCACCGTTTTCAAAACGCTGGCCCCGGCCCACTTGCCCTTGCGCTACTGCATGATTAACATCACCGCATTGGGTCTGATCTACGGTGTGGCCTCCATTCAATTCGCCAAACTCTTGCTGGCTCGCCAACCCGAGGCCGCCGCCACGTTCAGTCCGCTGCTGATTCTGCTGGTGGGGATATCGATCGCCTTTTTCATGCACAGCGGCCTGGCCCTCTTTATCTGGGTTTTCAGCCGCGGCATCGGCGGCAATCCGCAATTCATGCCGGTTTATCTTTACAGCGGAATGGCCGTCATCGGTCTATGGCCACTGGCTCCGGCAGCGTCCGCGCTTCAAGCGGGCACCTACGGGGCGGGGCTCACAGTCTATACCGCCCTGGCAACCGTGTATGGGTCGGCGGTGATGGTCGTTGCCGTCAAAGCGGCATCCGGTCTCTCCTGGCTCAAAGTATCTCTGGCCGCAGCGGCAACGACGATCTATGTGGGTTGTTTTCTCTATCTGTGGATCTAACCCAACGGATTCACCGAAAATCAGACCCACCGAGTCCGTTCAGAGGCAAACGGCGCCACCCCTGGGTGGTGGAATCCCCTTCAGCTAGTTAGTGCCCATCCAGAAACGAGGAATTTTGGTCGAGATCAAGGCATGCGAAAAATTTTACCACAGGCATATAGTTGATATTCCGAGGATAAAATTTTGAGCATAACGAAGATATCGGGCGAAATAACCGTTTATGGATGAGCACTAGTTAGGAGATGCATGCTTTCCGGCTACGATCAGTACTTCAAGGCGTTTGCCGACGTTTCCAAGGCCATCCATTCGGGGATGGATATCGAAGAGATCCTTGGGCGCATTGTATCGGCCATCACCGAGACCATGGGGGCCAAAGGTTGCATCTATTGGATCGTCGACCGAGAAGCCGGCTGCATCGAGCACAAGATCTGCTGCGGGTTTGACTACCGCAGTCTGTCCGGCGTGGACCTGCCTACCCTGTTGACGATCTTTCCGGCCAGCGATGATTGCATGGTGTTCATCGAGGATGCGCGCTACGATCAACGCTTGCCGGACCTCGAACGGCTCGGCAAGCGACGGGTGGTGTCGGTAATTGGCATGCCCGTGAAAATTGTCGCCCCCCATGAAGGCATTCTGGCTGTCTATTTCGGTGTGAAACGCGACCTGGGCCGCGCTGAAGTAGCCTTTCTCAAAGCCTTGGCCGAACAGGGGGCCATCGCTCTGCACAAGGCTCTGCGTTACGATGAGCGGCTATTGGAAACCTTTCGCCAGACCGTCGAAGGATTGGCCATGGCGCTGGAAGCCAAGCACCCCGAAACCCATGGCCACTCCCTGAACGTAGCGCGGTTGGCGCGCACAACCGCCCTCAAGATGGGATTGTTGGAAAAAGAGGCCCGCTCCCTGTATCAGGCCGGCCTGCTGCACGACATCGGCAAAATCGGCACCGGCCGGGAGATATTGGGTCGGCTGGGCCGACTGTCCAACAAGGAAATGGACTTGATCCGAATGCACCCGGTGGTTGGAGCCAACATCCTTCAACCCCTGGCATTTCTATCCCACCTGATTCCCATGGTGCGTCACCACCACGAGCACTTTGACGGCAGCGGCTATCCCGACCGGCTCAAGGCTACCGCCATTCCGCTCGGCGCACGCATCCTGGCCGTCTGCGACGCCTTTGAAACCATGATCGCCGGACGGGCCGGGATCCGACCCATCAGTCTTGAAGATGCCGCTGTGGTGCTGAAAAAAAACGCCGGAACCCATTTCGACCCCCAAGCAACCGAGGCCCTGGTGGCGGCATTCCGGGAAAACCCATCCATCTTGAATCGCTGCATGGGCTCGGATGCTGAATTGGCGCGCTTTGAAATGCTGTTTCGGGAACACAGCGCGATAGACGACATGGCCCCGTGGTGCACGGCAAGCTTTTAACCCGCTATCACTGACCATCGGCTCTTTTCCACAAGCAGGCCCATCTGACACCAAAGGAGGCTATCATGGCCGAAACCCTGATCATTGATATCCCGCAAACGCACCTTGGCGAAATCACCCTCAACCGTCCCGAGAACCTCAATACCTTCACCCTGCCCCTGGCTTCGGAACTCACCGCAGCCCTGCTCGAATTGGATAGCGATTCGGCGGTGCGGGTCATTATCCTCAAGGGTGCTGGCAAGGCGTTTTGCGCAGGAATCGACGTGGGCGATTTTTTCGGCAAAAACACCATGGAATATCGGGAATGGATCACCTGCATGGAGGCCCCCCTGACCACCATCAGCCACATGAAAAAACCGGTGATCGCCCAGGTACACGGCGTGGCCGCGGCCAACGGAGCCGGCCTGGTGGCGGCCTGCGATCTGGCCGTTGCCGCAGACAACGCCAAGATGGGCCTGACCGCCATCAACGTGGGCCTGAACTGCATCGGCCCCGTGGTGCCGGTCTCCCGGTCGGTGGGACGCAAGCGGGCTATGGAACTGCTTCTATACGGTGAACTGATCAAGGCCCCGGCAGCCCTGGAGATGGGTTTGATCAACAAAGTCGTACCGGCGGCGGATCTGGAGATGGAAACCCGCCGCTGGGCCGCCATACTGGCCGCCAAGAGTCCGGTCGCCGTTCAGATTGCCAAGTCGGCCTTCTACGTCGCTGCCGACTTGAGCTACGACAAAGCCTTCGCCTACATGAATGAAGCCTTTGCGCGCCTCTGCTCGACTGAAGACGCCAAAGAGGGGGTCTCGGCATTTCTGGAGAAGCGACGACCGCAGTGGCGCGAAAAGTAGCACCGCCACAGCTGGAAACCTTCCCCAACGAAGCGTTTTACGCGACCATCAATCTAGGTGGTCGAAAAGATAGCCGATTGAGCGCAGGCTTTTAAAGTAAACAGGATTTCTGGGATCGGCCTCAAAATACTTGCGGAAACGGACCAAAAAATTATCCACCGTGCGAGTGGTGGTTTTGCGGGAGTAACCCCAACCAATCTGTAGCAGTTTTTCCCGCGAAAGCGGCTTGCCCCGATTGGCGATAAACAGTTTGAGCACTTTGGATTCCTGCTCCGTCAGCGAGATTTCGCCCATGCGGCAGCGTGCGGTGTTGGTTTTGAAGTCGATGTGGTTGCCCCCGAAATGGTAGGCTTCCAAAGGTGGCGGGGCCGGCGAGGTGTTGTCCTGATTCCAGGCACCACGTTTGAGCAGACGCTCGACACGCAGGAGGAACTCTTCCAGATTGAACGGCTTGGCCAGGTAATCGTCCACCCCGAGGGCCAGCCCCTGGATCCGGTTGTCCTGGTCCCCCTTGGCCGAAAGAATCAGTATGGGCAGCCGTTCATCCTCCAGCCGGATGCTTTGAAGAATGGAGAGACCGTCTATGCCCGGCAGCATAATGTCCAGAACCACCAGGTCCGGTCGAATCGCCTTCCACTGATTCAGGCCGGCCACGCCGTCCGGTGCAATGACCACCTGATACCCCTGCAAGGTGAGGTTCAGCTGAAGGCCTTCGGCGATATGGCGATCATCTTCAATGATCAGGATGGTCTTTTTGTGACGTTGCATTTCGAATGCTCCTGCCGGGGTTACCCCTTCGCCGGCTCTGTTCTGGTGGCGAAAGAATTCGCAACCGCTAATTCAGTGTCGGAAGAACCACGGTAAAGGTCGATCCCTGCTTCCGTCCCGGGCTATCGGCGATCACTTTTCCTTTGTGAAGCCGAGCAATGGTTTGCACCAGGTTCAGGCCCAGCCCACTGCCCTTGGCCGTCATATTATCCGACCGGCCGATCTGATAGAATTTGCGAAATATCTTCCTTACCTCTTTTCGTTCCAATCCGATTCCGTTGTCGACAAAACGAATACTGGTCTTGCGGTGTCCAGGTTCAATGAAAATGTCCACTTGGGGTATTTCAGCGTCGTTGTATTTCATGGCGTTGGTCAGGATGTTGATCAAAAGCATCTCAAACAGATGGCGGTTGATGCGATGGTAAACGGCCGTGCCCACCGGGGGATGGAGATCGATGCGGCACCCTTGAAACAGATGGCGGTTTGCCTCCAGAAAGTGGTTCACCACCTCGACCATATCACAGACAACGAACTCGCCCATATAGCTTTTGCTCTCCAGCTTGGCCAGATTGAGCATACGGCTGATATTTTCGGTTAGGCGGGTCACATCGGTAAGCATATAGCCGATGTATTTTAACTGATCCTCCCGCGGG
>JAWOIA010000058.1:0-2950 GCA_046484885.1 Desulfosarcina sp.
GATGATGATCGACCCCACCGCCAGCCCGACCAGCAGTTCAATCAGGGTTACCCCGGAATCGGCTTTAAAAAGACTCACGGCCCGGTTTCCTGCCCAGTCGGCTCTCGTCGAAAAGCGGCCTGAACCACGGTCATTGACGTACCGGGTATGGCCACGCCCCACCTGACTCGTAAAAACTCCTGTTTTCCTAAATATGGTTCTACGACTGGTCATCCTCTCAACCTCCCGCCTAATCAACCGCGGTCACCCGGATCCGGCCGGCCACATTCAGTCTGACCGCGTTGCTCAATCCCCGGTCACTGGTCAACTGGACGCGCCCACCCAAACCGTTGGGCATCCCCTGGCCGTTGAATATAAACTGGGGCGCACCGCCGGCGAACGCAGCGTGGGTGATCCGCACTCCCGGCGGCAATTGATAGAAAACAATCAGGCGATCCGCACCCGGGTCCCAGGTATTGTTCTGTGAAATGCTGAGATCGACAAAGGCACGCAAATTCTGACCGGCCGCGTCAAAAGCGACGACGGTGGGAACATTTTCCCTGACTGCATGCATCTTGGCGCTGTGCATGACCGAAACGATGCGATCGACACTGGAAATAAAATCACGATTCTGGCGCCAACCGATCAGATTGGGCACGGCGATGGCGGAAAGTATGCCGATAATCGCAATGACCACCATCAATTCCAACAGGGTAAAACCGGACCGGCTTTTCATTGTCCAAAACCTCCAGGTTGTCTTTCCCGAAATTATTACAATTAGCATGCCATATTCTGATTACGGCGACAGAAAAGACGCAAAAATCACCTTGCAAACTTACAAACTTCTCTAATTTATAAATAAATTATATTTTGAAGCGACGGAATGCATGAGGGAGGAGAATCGGAAATATCAGATCAGATCCGGATAACCACATTGAAGGTCTAAAATTTTTTTATAGCAACCATTAAATCTTTTGATGCCCGCCGCAGATAGGCCGTGACCCCATCGGTTGACCACCTGAGCGGCCAAATGCCGGGATCGCATTCGAGCCGTCCGCATCACTTTTTCAGCGCATCGGAAAGGAAACTCCGAAAACCACGCTCATCATGGTTCAGTTGAACCGTCACATCCACGGCCGCTATGGGCAGCGGCCAGGATGGGGCCTTTTCGAGCTTGACCCAATCTTTGAAGGTGGTCACCAGCACTTCGGCGCCGCTTTGAATGGCCGTGCGGACGATGCGCTCCCGGTCGCCGGGCGTGTAGCAGTGGTGGTCGTCAAAAGCCAGGGTCCGGGTCATGCGGCACCCGGCGTGGTGCAGAGAGTCGAAAAATTGCCGGTTGTCGGCCAGTCCCGCAAAGGCCACCACCGGCCGGTCCTGCAGCGCAGCCATGGCCGGCACAGCGGTGGCCGCATCGCCCATGGCCGCTTTGAAGACGCGGATCAGCGGGGTGTGGGCGCTGTAAAAAACGCGGCAGTGGGCCGGCAGCCGCGCCCGGATGTCTGGCCCAACGGCTGTTTGGCAGCGGGTGAAAACGACGGCCTGGGCGCGCTGCAGGGCCGACAACGGTTCGCGCAGCCGCCCCCGCGGCAGCAGATGCCCGTTGCCCACGGGCGAGCGGCTGTCCAGCAGCACCACATCGAGGTCGCGGTGCAGGCGCCGGTGCTGAAAGGCGTCATCGAGCACGATGCAGTGCGGGTCAAAGCGCTGCACGGCCAGCATGCCGGCCTCCCAGCGCCGCCGACCGACCACCACCGGGACGCCCGTCAATATTTTGGCCATCAGAAAAGGCTCATCGCCGGCATCCTCGGGACCGGCAAGTATCGTCCGGCCGTCGCTCACCACGCCGCCGGCCTGCTCCATGCGCCCGCGGTAGCCCCGGCTGACCACCGCCACGCGGTATCCCAGGCTCTGGATCAGCCGCGCCACGAAAATCGTCATGGGCGTCTTGCCCGTTCCACCGGCCACCAGATTGCCGATCGAGATCACCCGGCAGGGCAAGCTTCTGGATGGCAGCACGCCGCGGACGTAGAGGCGCTCGCGCACACCCATTATCCAGCCATACCCCCGCGAGAGGATGAAAAGCGCCCCCTTGAGACCGGCGGGGGTGGAACCACCCGAGTCGTCATCGGCGGCCGCCGCTTCGATGCGGCGTCGCAGGCGTTCAATGGGGTTGCCGACCGACATCTTGGCCCCCTTGGTGAACCATTTTTTCGATTTCGGTCACCGTCCGCGCCACCGCCCCGCGATGGCTGAGAAAAAAGTCCCGGGCGCATCGGCCCAGATGCGCCTTTCTCTCTGGGTCGCGCATCAAGTCACGCACCGCTTCGGCCAGTTGTCGTGCATCGGCAACACAGATGGCACCACCGGCCTTTTCGAGGGCCTGGTAGACCCACCGGAAATCGTCGCTGTGCGGGCCAAACAGCACCGGCTTGCCCGCCGCGGCCGGCTCCAGGGGGTTGTGACCGCCGGCCTTGACCAGGCTGCCGCCAACGAAAGCCACGTCAGTCAGGGCATAGACGCGGCGCAGCAGTCCGATGCGGTCGATCACCACCACGGCCGGCGGACGCTGCCGTGCGTCGATCTGACCCAAACGCCGGGCATCCAGACCCAGACGGTTGAAAACCCCGCAAACCGCATCGGCCCGATTGGGGTCCCGCGGGGCGACAATCAGCACGGAATTGAGCCCGAAGGAGCCCAGCCTGCGACAGGCATCCGCCAGCAGCGCCTCCTCGCCGGGGTGGGTGCTGCCGGCCACCCAAACGGGCCTGTCCGCCGGCAGGTTCAGCTGTTGAGCCAGCACCCGGCGATCGACCGCGCCCGCCTCGATCGAGCACTGATCGAACTTGATATTGCCCACCGTCACCAGGCGGGCGTCGGCCACACCCAGTGCCCGGAAACGCCGGCGATCGGCATCGGTCTGCACGCAGATCCGGGCAAAATGCGACAGCAGCGGCGCCATGAAAAACCG
>JAWOIA010000132.1:0-47976 GCA_046484885.1 Desulfosarcina sp.
ATCAAGTGCTGGCCAGCTTCACCGAACTGTATGCCTGCCTGTGCCATGATCCGGTGCACCGGGCAGAGGGGATCACCACCTGCATGACCTTCATTTCGGGGCCCAGTAGGACTGCGGACATCGAGGCGGTGATGGTGCACGGGGCCCACGGACCAAAAGAAGTCTGGTTGTATGTGATAACCTAGCGCCCATCCAGAAACGAGGAATTTTGGTCGCGATCAAGGCGTGCGAAAAATTTTACCACAGGCATTTGGTTGATATTCCGAGGATGAAATTTTGAGCATAACGAAGATATCGGGCGAAATAACCGTTTCTGGATGGGCACTAACCTAAACCGATGAACGCGACCACCACCGGGCACGCTGAGCGCCATGGTATGTGGTGGATGTTCACAACCCCAATCCCAAGACTCACAAGGAGAAGACAATGAAAAAATCAACATTATGGATCGCCTGCTTAGGGCTGGCCGTTCTGATGGCCGCCGGTTCCCCGGCACTGGCCGCACCGACCATTAAGGTGGGAATTGTCGATACGTACTCCGGACCGGCCAGCACCTACACCAATGACGTCCGCGACGCCTTCAAGCTGGCCGTCGACAAGATCAATGCCAGTGGCGGTGTGTTGGGCCACCAGATCGTATTTACCACCCGGGACGACAAGTTCAAGGTTGATCTCGGCTTGAGCGCGGCCAAGGAACTGATCATGCGCGAAGAGGTCGACATTCTGATGGGAACGATCAACTCGAGCCTGACCCTGGCCATATCAGACCTGGCCCAGAAAGAGAAAATCCCCTTTTTCGTCACCTTTGCTAAAAGCGACAAGATCACCGGTGAAAAAGGCCACCGCTACGTCTTCGGCATGAATGAAAACACCGCCATGGCCGGTAAAGCCGCTGCCAGCGGTCTTGCCGACAAGCCCTACCTCAAATACTGGATCGCCGGCGACGATTACGAATACGGCCACGCACTCGCAGAGGGGGTCTGGGGAAACCTGAAAAAGCTCAAACCCGAGGTCGAACTGATCGGCCAATCCTGGTGGAAGGTGGGAGAACCGGACTTCACCCCCTATATCACCTCGATTCTGGCAGCCAAGCCCGATGCGGTGATTATCGCCACCGGCGGCCACTCCTGCGTTCCGTTCCTCAAGGCGGCCCAGGCCACCGGGTTCAACACCGCAGTCCCCTTTTACATGCACACCGCTACGGAACTGTCCACCCTGCTTCCGCTGGGGCTGGACGCACCGGAAGGGGTGCTGGGCACATCCAACTACTTTTATTTCTTTCCGGAAACGGATTACAATAAGCGTTTCGTAGAAGAATTTATGGCCGCCTACGGACGCTACCCCAAGGTCGGCGCATTGTATGGCTATGTTACCGCCAGTTTCATCGCCAAGGGCTACGAGAAAGCCGGCGTGGTCGACACGGAAAAGCTGATCGACGCCCTGAAGGACCTGTCCATTGACTCACCGGTTGGGGAGTTGACCCTGCGCGGGATAGACAACCAGGTGATGTTCCCCATGTTCATGGGCACCACCCGCAAAGTCGATGGGTACGACCACCTCATGCCCACCGACATCGTCACCATTGCCGGCAGCGATGTGATGCCCAGCATCGAGGAGATCAAGGCATCGAGATCCGAATAGGACGTATTGAGTGCAGCGGCGCGCCAATCCAGCGGCGCGCCGCTGCGACCCTTTCTTGTCGAGGAGAGACATGACACTGGCCATCAACATCACCCTGGCGGCCTTCTGCCAGCAAATTCTGGTAGGCCTGAGCCGCACCACGATTCTCTTTATCGTCGCCTCGGGACTCAGTCTGGTACTCGGAGTACTGCGCATCCCCAACATTGCCCACGGATCGCTTTACATGATCGGTGCCTTTATGGCCTATAGCGTGGCCACCGTCATCGGCGGCGCGGCGGGGTTTTGGGTGGCGCTGGTGGCGGCACCACTGCTGGTGGCCCTGTTGAGCCTGGCCGTTGAGCGCGGGATTTTCCAGCAGCTTTATGACCGGGAGCACCTGATGCTGCTGTTGTTCACCTTCTCGCTGACGCTGGTGTTCAACGATCTGGTCAAAATTGTCTGGGGCTCGGACTATCGCAGCCTCATGCCGCCGGTGATTCTGCAAGGATCCTATTCGCTGCTCGGGCTGCCCTTTCCACGCTACAACCTCTTTCTGCTGACGCTGGGTCCCCTGGTGGCTTTCGGGCTGTGGTTTCTGACCAATAAAACCCGCATCGGCAAAATCGCCCGGGCAGCGGCCGTCGATCGGGAAATGGTCGACGCGATGGGGATCAATGTCAGGCAGGTTTTTGCCGCGGTATTTGTGATCGGCTGTTTTCTGGCCGGATTGGGCGGTGCGTTGGTGGCGCCGACCCAGAATATCACTCAGGGAATGGATCATGCCATCATCATCGAGGCGTTTCTCATCGTGATCATCGGGGGGCTGGGAAACATCTGGGGCGCACTGCTCGGCGCACTGGTCTTCGGTTTGACCGACGCTATCGGGATTCTGATCTGGCCCCAGTTTGCCATCGTTTTCCCCTATGCGGCGGTGGTCATCATTTTGACTTTTCGGCCCAAGGGGTTGCTCAAGTCCACCTGGTAGCCACAGGCCGTATAGCGACACGATACAGGCCTTCTCATCAACCGACCGCCAGATTGACACAGGAGATTCCGGTTTTGCCACGTACATGGATTCAACGAATGCTGCTGATCCTTGGGGTCGCGCTGGTCGCGGTTCTTTTTGCTGCACCTCAGTTTATTCCCCGCTTTTACATCTACCTGATCTCTCTGATCCTGATCTACGGACTGCTGGCCATAAGTCTGAACATCGTATTGGGATACGGTGGCATGTACCAGTTTCACCATGCGGTTTTCTACGGCATCGGGGCCTACACCGTTGCGCTGGTGTTAACCAAGACCGGGTGGCCGGTATGGGTGGGGTTTGTCGCCGCACCCATCGTTGCAGGGCTTTTGAGCCTGCTGATCGGCATCATCTGTGTGCGATTGACCAAACTTTACTTCGGCATGCTGCAAATTTCACTGGGTTCGCTGGTCTGGACCATCGTCTATCGCTGGTACTCTTTTACCGGTGGTGATGACGGCATCCACGGCATACCGCTGCCCGCTGCCATCGGCTCGATACACGGCGCCTATTGGTTTACCCTGGTCGTCAGCATCGCCTCCCTGGCTGTGATTTACCGCATTCTCAACTCTCCTTTCGGAAAGGCATTTCAAGCCATCCGGGACAACCCGGAAAGGGGTCAGGCCGTCGGGATCGATATCCGCCGTCATCAGTTGACCGGGATGGTCCTGGCCGGTGGTTTCGCCGGCATCGCCGGTTCCCTGTTCGTCGTGGTCGAAGGATCGGTGTTTCCAGAATTGATGTTTTGGACCCTGTCACTGGAAATTTTGATCATGTGCCTGTTGGGCGGCTGGTTCACCTTTTTGGGCCCCATGTTCGGTGCGGCCATCATCGTGCTTCTGCGAACGTTCGTCGGAATCTACACCGAGTACTGGACCCTGGTGCTGGGTGTCGTGTTAATGCTGCTGATTCTGGTTCTGCCGCAGGGGGTCCTGGGCTGGTTTCTGGAGAAACTGTCCACCCCAAGCCGCCGGGTTCCAACAGAGGTGAAATCATGCTGACCATCCAGGGGCTGTATAAATCCTTCGATGGGTTCATGGCTGTGGCCGAAGCCCACCTAGAGGTGCGACAGGGGGAAATCGTGGCCGTCATCGGTCCCAACGGCGCCGGTAAGACCACCTTGTTTCACTTGATCACGGGACAACTGACACCGGATCGGGGAACCATCGCCTTCAAAGGGCAAAACATCGCCGGCCTGGCCCCATACAAAATCTGTCGCAAGGGCATCAGTCGATCCTATCAGGTGGTCAACATTTTTAACCGCCTGACGGTGTTTGAAAACGTCCAGGTGGCCGTGCTGGCGCGACGAAAGAAAACTTTTGATCTCTTTTCCACATCCAAAACGATAGCCGTGGTTGAAACCGAGGCGATTCTGGCCAGTGTGGGCCTGGCCGAGCAGGCCTGGCGCATCAGTGGGTCACTTTCCCATGGCGATCAGAAAGTACTGGAGATCGCGGTGGCATTGGGAAATCGACCCGAATTGCTGATCTTGGACGAGCCCACCGCGGGGATGTCTCCCGAAGAGACCGAAGCCACATTGACCCTATTGAAACACCTATCCACCGAAATGGGCCTGACCCTGCTGTTCTGTGAACACGATATTGACCTGGTCTTTTCACTTGCCCATCGCATCATGGTCATGCAGCAGGGGGCCACCCTGATTCAGGATACGATTGAGGTCGTCAAGTGCGATTCCCGGGTACAGGCGGCCTATCTGGGAGGCAGCGCAACATGTTGACCGTGACCACCATAGACACCTTCTACGGTTTGAGCCATATCCTTTTTTCCGTCTCGCTTGACGTCAATGCCGGCGAGGTCGTCTGTCTGCTGGGACGAAACGGTGCCGGCAAAAGCACCACGATGAAAAGCATCATGGGCCTGACACCCCCGCAGACCGGCGTCATCAACTTTGATGGGAAAGCGATCACCAGGCTCAAGCCCTTTCAAATCGCCCAGGCAGGCATCGGCTACGTCCCCGACGACCGCAGGGTCTTTGCCGACCTGACCGTGGGTGAAAATCTCGAGATCGTTCAACGGGATGGTGCAGGGCAGTCGCGCTGGACCAAAGACCGCATTTACAACTTTTTCCCTCAATTGGAGCGGATTGACGGCCGTCGGGCCGGCTTTTTGAGCGGCGGCGAACAACAAATGCTCACCATCGGGCGCGCTCTGATGACCAACCCCAGGCTGTTGCTGCTTGACGAGCCCACCGAAGGCCTGGCTCCGCTGGTGGTCGAAATGCTCGCCGATCAGATCCGACGCCTGAAGGAAACCGGGCTGACGGTTCTGCTGGCCGAACAAAACCAAAAGGTGGCCCTGGCCCTGAGCGACCGGTGCTATATCATCGACAACGGCATGATCCGCTATCAGGGCTCGATCGCGGAGTTGCGGGATAATGCGGCGATTCGCAAAAAATACCTGATGGTGTAATGCCGTTTTCGACCACCTGGCCGTACCATCAACCGAGAACGACATGGGGTTTTCACTGCCTGGGTTTCTCGCGGAAAACCGCGAACCGATCATCGCCGAATGGCTCCAGCGGCTTCAGACCGAGGTGGGGGAGCAGTACGCCCAGCGGCCGCGCTCGGAGCTTATCGCCACCATCACCCAGGCCTACGACGCCAACCTGGCTGTCTTGAAAAACAATGATTTCGGCCCCATCAACCAGTTCATCGACCAAATAACCCGAATGCGGCTGGATGCGGGGTTTTCACTCTCGCATGTGCAAATGGCCTTCGAGCTGTTTCGCAGCATCTGCGTGCCGAGGCTGGCGCGGGTAACCACGGTCGCTCAATTCGAGACGGCCACCCTGACGATCAACCGCTGCCTGACCTACACCATCCATCGTTTCAGCGACCAGTTTCAGGCCCTGCAACAGGCCATGATCGTTGCGAACAACCAACAGCTCACCGAAGCGGTCCGGCAGCGCACGGCGGCGCTCAAGGAGTCGGAGCAGCGCTACAAGGTCCTGGTGGAAGAGATTAACGACGGTTACTTCGTGCTTCAGGACCGGCGGGTCGTTTTCGCCAATCCGGCCTTTTGCAAAATGCACGGCTATCCCCTGGAAGAGGTGCTCAATCAGCCCTTCACCCGGTTTATCGATCCGGAAAGCCGTGCCCAGGTGGTGGCGCGTTACGAAAAAAGCCTGCGGCGACACGATACGCCCCGCACCCTCGAATACCTGCGCCTAACCCGCCGCGGCCAGAGTTACCCAACTGAAATTCTGACCAAGAATACGACCTACCAAAAGCGGCTGTCGAGTATCGGGATCTGCCGCGACATTACCGAACGGGTCCAAATGGAAAAAAAAATGCGGGAATCCGAGCGCATGGCTTACATCGGCCAGATTGCCACCTCGCTTTCGCATGAAATCAGAAACCCGTTGTCATCGGTGCAGATGAACCTCCAGATACTGAAGAAAAACGACAAGATCCAAGGCAACGACCGCCGGCGGATCGACATTTCGATCCAGGAGGTCAAACGACTCGAGCAGGGGCTCAAGGCCCAGCTCGACTATGCCAAACCGATCCAGCTGCGCTTCAGTAACGAATCGCTCAACCGGATCGTCTCGACCTCATTGGAACTGATGGAGATCCGGTTTGCCGAAAAGGGGACCCAGCTGGTTGCCCATCTGGATCTGTTGGAGCCCACGGTCTATGCCGATCGGGAAAAGCTGGGCCAAGCCCTCATCAACCTGCTGCTCAATGCGCTGGAAGCGACGGAACCGAGCGGACAGGTGGTCGTGGAAACCCGGCTGTTGTTTCGCAACGGCCGCCGCGTCGAAATCCACGTTTCAGATGACGGCTGTGGGCTGCCCGCCACCCAGCCAGAGGAGATTTTCAAACCGTTTTTCACCACCAAGAGCAGGGGAACCGGATTGGGGCTGAGCAACGTCCTGCGTATTGTCAATGCCCATCAAGGAACCATCCGGGCAGAAAACCGGCATCCCCATGGGGCCGTCTTCACCATGGTTCTGCCGGTCTACCGAAACCAATCATGACAACCATTCTGGTCATCGATGACGAGAAGGCCATCTGCGAGACCCTGGCCATGTTTTTCAGTGAAAGCGGGCATCGGGTTTTTACAGCAGCCACTGGAACAGCGGGCCTGGCTCTGCTCATGGAAACGGCACCGGATATCGTGATTCTGGATATCCGCCTGCCGGATGCCAATGGCATCGACCTGCTGCATCGGATTCTCCGTAGGGTCCCATTCTGCAAGGTGATCATGATCACGGCGTTCCAAGACATGGAGACAACGATCCAGGCCATGAAGCAAGGGGCCTTTGACTACATTCACAAACCCCTGGATGTGGATGTGGTTGAAAAGGCGGTGAATCGGGCCCTGCGGGTGCTGCAGGCCGACCGTACGACACCGGTTGCAGCCACCACCTCCGCCGAAGCGGCGGCCGATCCGGAGGTCATCATCGGCCGCAGCGACAGCATTCGCCGGATCTTCAAAATGATCGGACTGTTGTGCCAAAATCGCGCCACCGTGCTCATCCAGGGGGAGACCGGAACCGGCAAGGAGCTGATTGCCCGTGTTATTCACAAGAACAGTCCCGAGAAAGAAAACCCCTTTGTAACGGTCGACTGTTCCGCCATTGTGGAAACGCTGCTGGAGTCAGAGCTCTTCGGCCACGAGAAAGGCGCCTTTACCGGTGCCGTCAGAACCCTTAAAGGAAAGATTGAACTGGCCGGCAACGGCACGCTTTTTCTCGACGAAATCGGTGAGCTGCCTATACGGCTCCAGGGGAAATTTTTGGGTTTTTTGCAGCGGCAGCAGTACACGCGCGTAGGCGGCATGCAAGCGCTGCAATCACGCTGCCGCATCATCGCCGCCACCAACCGCGATCTTTTTGCAATGGTCCAACACGGCTCCTTCCGCCAGGATCTGTACTACCGTCTGCGGGTGGTCAGTATACCGGTGCCGCCCCTGCGCGACCGTAGGGATGACCTTGAAGCCTTGACAGTCCATTTTATGCGCAAAATCAACCAGCGGCTCGGAACCGCGGTAACCCAGCTGCAGGCGGGTGTGATGGAAATGCTGCAGAGCCACGAGTGGGCCGGTAACGTTCGGGAGCTCGAAAATGTGCTGGTCGAAGCCGCCGTTCGCGCCCGAGGCAGTGTGATTCTGCTGGATGATCTCGCGGAGATCCTCAAAAGCGGTGCATCGACCCCTCAGGGCCTCGGGAACGCCCAGTCCCTGCCCCACATGGAAAAACGGCACATTCAACAGACCCTTGACCGGCTCGACTGGAACCGCAGCGAAGCGGCCCGTCGCCTTCAGATCACCCGGCCCACCCTTCGCAGCAAAATCAAGAAATATGGCATTCGCCCCGGCGCTGATTTGTCAGACACCGATCCGGCCTAGCCGTCCCTGGAAAGAAATTTTCCAGAACCAATTTTTTTTACAGCCTATGCGGCGCTCCAATTGAACCAAATTCATTTTCTAACAATCCAATTTTTTCGATATTTCAGCTAGATGATTAATAATATGCATTTTTTACGAGAACTGGCACGCTGTTCGCTTGAAGCTGCAGTGAATGCAACCCCAAAGGAGGACACAAGATGAAAACCAGGTCTGTCAAAATGATGCTGTTGGCTGCAGTTGCGGTGCTGATGATGGTTCCGCCGACCCACACACAAGCTGCCGACCCGATCGTTCTCGGCTGCCCCTTGTCTACCGCGTTTCTCTACGGCTGGACGGCTGAGCGCGGCGTCCGACTGGCCGTAGAAGAGATCAATGCCGCCGGCGGCGTGACGGTCGGCGGCCAAAAACGGCCCTTTTCAGTGGAAGTGATCGACACCCGCGATCTGGAACCGGGCGTGCCGGTCAGCGAGGCCCTGCTGGCGGTTGAAAAATTGATTCTCGACAAAAAAGCCGATTTCATTATCGGCGGACCGGTTCGATCGGAAGCCGCCCTGGCAGCCATGCCGTTGCTCTCCAGGTATAAGAAGGTCTCGATTGTCACCTCAGGCGTGCTGACACCGGCCTATCACGAACAGATTGCCGAAAATTACGATCGTTACAAGTACTGTTTCCGCATCCACGGAGAAGCCAGAAACCTGGTAGGTGAGATGATCGCCAATTTCAACTCACTGAAGGAAGCACACGGGTTTAACAAGATCTTCATCATGGCCCAGGATGTATCCCATGCCCGGGGTGCCGCCAAGGTCATTGAAACGGTCGCCACCAAGGCGGGCTGGAATGTAACCGGCACGGAGATCTATCCCACCGGTGCCACCGATTTTTCCATGGGTCTCCTCAAGGCCCGAAGAAGCGGCGCCGAAATCATCAACATTTGGATGGACATGCCTGAAAGTGCCATTCTGCTAAGACAATGGTATGACATGAAACTTCCCGCTCTGCCCTTCGGATCGACGCTGGCGGCAGCCGAGCAGCCCGGCTTCTGGGATGCCACCGACGGCAAAGGGGAATTTACCCTGTGCAACGTGGTCAATGCCGGTAACGCCCCGTCCGAAGCCACGCAATGGACCATGAAGTTCTACAATGCCTATGAAAAAAAATGGGGCGTCGCCCCCGAGGGTCTGGGGGCCTCGAGCAGCTATATGGCGGTCTATGTCCTGCGGGACGCCATCGAACGGGCCGGGAGCCTGGACCCCGATCAAGTGGTGGCTGAACTTGAAAAAACAGACATCATGGGTGTCTATGGCCGGCTGCGCTTCGACCCCAAAAGCCATCAGGTGATTCCGTCCACCGATCCTCAGGAGGGGGCGGTGGGGAGCATCCTCCAATGGCAGGCCGGCAAACGCGTGGTCGTCTACCCCAAAAGCATCGCCACCGGCGAAATTCAGCTGCCACCGTGGATGAAACAGTAAGGCCGCCAGGATCCACGAACCAGCATACGCTTCGAGCGCGATCTTGTCTCTCCGGCCGACCTTGAGCCGCTGCCCTCGCAACGCCGGGGCCAAGATTCGCAAACCGGTTGATTGGACGGGTTATGGATATCCTGATCTACGGCACCATCAACAGCATGTCACTGGCCTTGTATGCACTGGGCTTTGCAATGGTATACGGCGTAAGTCGCCTACCCAACTTCGCACACGGCGCCCTGTTCGTGCTCAGTGGGTTTATTGCCTGGACCCTGTTCTATAGCCTGGGCTTGCCCTACCCGATTGCCATACCATGCACCCTGCTGACTGCCGGGATAATCGGTGCACTGATCTACCAACTCATCCTGGTCCGAATCCGCGGTATGGAAATATCAGAGATCATGGCGACCTACGCCATCGGGCTGGCGATCTTGGAAGGCCTGCGCTGGGGCGGTTTCAAGGGTATGACCTACACGCTGCCGGCTTTCATGGAAGGGTCCTTTTTCATTGCCGGCATTCCGGTGGACTACCAGCGGTTGATGGTGGTGGTTATCGGCGCGGCCGCAGTCGGGCTGTTGTGGTTGTTCACGCACTACACCCGCCTTGGGCTGGCCCTGCGCAGTATGGCCCAGGATGAACGAGCCGCCATGATGCTGGGAATCGATTCGGATGTCATGGCCGTAGTCGCCATGGGGTTGGGGGCCATGCTGGCCGCCCTGGCGGCCGTACTGCTGCTGCCCCTTGGCAACATCGTGGTCGAGGCCGGCTACAACGTCCTGATCCTGGCCATTGCGGTCTGCATCGTCGGGGGCCTGGGAAGCTGGATGGGAGCCGTATTGGCCGCTTTTCTCATCGGCTTTGCCCAGATCCTGACGGTAGTTTTCCTCGGCGCGCACTACCAGATGGTCGTCGCCCTGCTGGCCATCATTTTGACACTCATTTTCAAGCCGTCGGGACTTTTCGGACGGCAGAAAGAGCTCGAGGAGCGGGTATGACGGAGCAAGCCGCCCAGCGCCGCAAAGAGCGCATCGATCGGGGAATCAAGGTGCGCGCCGACGGCCTTTACGCCCTGATGTCCCTTCGGGAAATGGCCTATCTGGCCCTGCCTCGGGTGCTTCTGATCGGCGGACTGGTTGTCCTGCCCCTGTTGGTGCCGGACCTGTACTGGAGACGGGTCATCACCATCACCTGCATCTACGGTCTCCTGGCGCTGAGTTTTGATTTCCTGGCTCACTACGTGGGGCTGGTTTCACTGGGCGGCGCCTTCTTCGTCGGTACCGGCGGCTACCTGGCCGCCATCGCCAACACCTCCCTGGGGCTGTCCGCCTGGATAACCGTGCCTGCCGCAGCGTTGGTCGGCGGCGGCATCTGTACGCTGCTGCTGTTGCCCTGCCTGCCCTTACGGGGGGTTTACTTTGCCATCATCAGCCTGATGTACCCACTGTTTGCCGCCCGGGTCATCGAAGCCCTCGACATCTTTGGGGGCACAGACGGCATCATGGGCATCGACGGTTTCCCAAATCGGTTTTTGGAACAATTCACTCCCATACTGCTCCTCTTGATCGTCCTCTTCGGTCTGCGGCGTCTGGTCAACACCGACCTTGGCCTGGTGCTGCGGGGAATCAAGGACAACGACCAGGCCATCCGCGCTTCGGGCATGAACGTGACGTTCTTCAAATCGGTGGCCGTTTTTATCGCCGCATCCATGGGCTGCCTCAGCGGGGCGTGTTTGGTGCATATCTACATGTGGTCGGGGATTTCCCTGTTCGCCCTCGACTTCTCGATCCTGCCCATTGCCGCCACCGTCATCGGGGGCAGCGGCACCCTGGCGGGACCGGTGCTGGGATGTTTGATCCTGGTACCCATTTCAGAGATGCTGCGGGATTTCGGCACCCTGCGCATCGTATTTTACGCCCTGATCCTGGTGGCCTTTATCGTCTTTAAAAGCGAGGGCCTCATGGCGTGGGGTCAACGCAAATACCAGCAGTTCGAAAGATGGGCCCAGATATGAGCCGTGAACCGATTTTAAAAGCCGAGGACATGAGCAAGACCTTCGGCGGCATCATCGCCTTGAACCGGGTCAGCTTTGCGGTGGAAAAAGGGGAAATCTTGGGCATCATCGGTCCCAACGGGTCCGGAAAAACCACCATCGTCAATTGCCTGACCGGGTTTGTTAAAAAAAGTTCGGGCCGGGTGTTTTTCAGCGGCCGGGACATTTCCAACCTACCACCCCACAAGATTGCGGACATGGGACTGACCCGCACCTTTCAGGTCATGCGACCCTACTACAGCCTGCCGGCCTACAAGAACCTGGTGATTCCCCTGTTTTCCCCCCGCGCCCGGCGCACCGGCGGCTGGCGGGGCGGCGGACGACTGGGGGACCGCAACACCGTGGGAATCGACATTTTGGAGGAGATCGGTTTTGAGCGCGATTCCTACGTGCCTTACAAAAATGCCGCCACCCTGCCCACCGGATACCTCAAGCGGCTGGAGCTGGCACGCTGCCTGGCGCTGAAACCGGAGATGATCATCTGCGACGAGATTTTCTCGGGGCTGAGCATGAGTGAGATCGCCAGCATGGTCCCGCTGATTGAACGGCTGCAGATGGAAGGCATTACCCTGATCATGATCGAACACCGCTTAAGGGAACTGTTTCGGGTTGCCAACCGGGTAATGGTCGTCAATTTCGGGGAAAAACTCATCGAAGGATCACCCACGGTGGTCATGGCCGATGAACGGGTCAAGGAAGCCTACTTCGGGTCCCAGAACGTTCAGGAGGTGATGACCCATGCTTGAAGCCAAGGGACTGATGGTTTTTTATGAAAACATGCTGGCATTGAACAATGTCGCCATAACCTGCCGCCAAGGACAGATCGTGGGCGTCTTTGGTGCCAACAGCGCCGGCAAGTCCACCCTGATGTACACCCTTTCGGGAATTATGAAAGACATCCAGAAAAAAGAGGCCATGGCCGGTGGCGAGCGGGTGACCATTTTGGGGGAGGTATTCTACAACGGCCAAGACATCTCCCACCTCAAAGCGAACCAACGGGCTAAACAGGGGGTGGTGCTGTGCCCGGAGCGCCGGCGCATTTTCAACGAAAGCAGCGTCATTGAGAATTTGCGGATCGGGGGCTATCTGGCCAGCCCGGCCCAGGCCAAGAGAACCCTGGCGTACGTGTTTACCATGTTTCCGGCCCTTGAACGCCTGCAAAAACGGATCGGTGGGTTCTTGAGCGGCGGCGAGCAGCAGATGCTGGCCATCGGCCGGGCCCTCATGGCGCAGCCGACCCTGCTGCTGCTCGACGAACCCCTGATGGGCCTGAGCCCCCTCATGCAAGCCACCTTGATCCGGGCCACCAAGGAGATCAGGGACGAAATGAACATTGCCATCATCATCACCGAGCAATATGCCCGACCGGTTATGCCCATCGTGGATTACGCCTTTATCCTTGAAAACGGTTCCGCGGTGCTGGAGGGAACCCGGGATGAGCTGATGGACAACCCGGATATTCGATCGGCCTACTTCGGGGTCGAGGAGTCTTGTACATGAGACCGTCAACCCAAAACCACCTGCAGCGGGAATTGACCACCACCCGCTTCGAGCAGATGTGTGACCGCTACCCCAAACGGCCGGCCTTGATCTACCTGGGCCAACCCTTCTCCTACGCCCGGCTGCGGGAAATGAGCCGCCGTTTCGCCGGGGCCCTGGCGGGGTTGGGCGTCACCAGGGGCGACCGGGTAATGATATACATCTCCAACTGCCCCCAGTGGGTCATCGCCTTTCTGGCCATTCAGAAAATAGGGGCGGTCATGGTTCCGGTGGCACCCATCTACACTTCCCATGAGCTGACATACATGGTCAAGGACTCGGGGGCCCAAACCCTGATCTGCCTGGACACCAACTACTGTTATGTCAAGGAGGTGATGGAAAAGACCGGGCTCGATCGGGTAATCATCACCAACCTGGTGGACCTGCTGCCGGCATGGAAACGGTTCACCGGTATGCTGTTCGACAAGATCCCCAAGGGCAAGGTCGACAGCAGTGCCGGGGTGTTTCAATTCAAATCCCTGCTCCGCCATGCACCCCTGGAAGCCGAGGCCGCCATCGACCCCATGACCGATCTGGCCTACCTGCTCTATACCGGCGGTACGACCGGCTTCCCCAAAGGCGTGCCCGGCAACCACGCCGGGATGACCTCCTACGTCAACGATATCACCGATGATGTCGCCGGCCAGTACCTCCAGGAGGGGCAGGATGTCTACATCGCCGTCAACCCCCTGTTTCACATCATGGCTCTGGGGCTGTTCATGGCGATTGGACTCAACAAAGGCAACACCACGGTCTTGATGCCCGAACCCCAGGTGGATGCGATCCTGGCAAGCATCGAACGCCACCAGGTCCGGTGGCTTTTAGGGGTGCCGGCGCTCTACCGCATGATGCTCGACAACGACCGCTTCGACCGCTACGATTTGAGTTCCCTGCGCTACTGCTTCTGCGGCGGCGACGTACTGCCCGAGGAGATCTACAAACGGTGGCTGGCGCATCTTCAAATCCCCATCTACCAGGTTTACGGATCCACCGAGGCCGGGCATGTCTGCTACAGCCGGATCGATCGAACCCCAAAAGCCGGCACGATCGGATTGCCGCTCAAAAGCCGGCAGTGCCTCGTCGTCAACCCGGAGACCCTGACACCCGTGCCGGTCGGGAAAGGCGGTGAGCTCCTTGTAGGTTCCCCTTACACCCTCAAGCAGTACTGGAACAAACCCGAAGAGACCCAACGAACCTACGTCACCATCGATGGAAACAGTTACTGCCGCATGGGGGATTTCGTCCGCCAGGACGACGATGGTGAACTCTATTATGTCGAGCGCAGCGCCGATATCATCAAACACAAGGCCTATCGGGTTTCCGCCTCAGAGGTGGAGTCGATCCTCCAGGACCACCCCACGGTCATCGGGGCATGCGTGGTGGGCGTGCCGGATCCCAAAGTGGGCGAGCGCATCAAGGCCATCGTGGTTCTCAAGGAGGGTGCCCGCGGGGTGGGGGGCATGGACCTGATCCGCTGGTGCGCCGATCATCTGGCCCCCTACAAGGTGCCCAGTTATATCGAATTCCGCGACATGCTGCCCAAATCCAAAGTGGGCAAGCTGCTGCGGCGGGAAGTGCGGGACGAAGAACTGCGCCGGATGTCCAAATAGGGACTATAAGGGGGACCCGACCATGGTAGACAGCGTGCTGAACGGGAAAAAAATTCTGGCCGTGGATGACGAACCGGATGTGCTTGACACCCTGGCTGACCTGCTCGAGGGTTATGACGGTTTGACGCTGGACCGTGCCAGCGACTATGAGAGCGGTTTTCACCTGCTGCGCTCGTGGACCTACGATGCGGTCATTCTGGATATCATGGGGGTCAGGGGTTTTGACCTGCTCAACGCGTCGGTGAACCTGGGCTATCCGACGGTCATGCTCACAGCCCACGCCCTTTCGGTCGAGGCCCTGAAGCAATCAATCGATATGGGCGCCCGGATGTATGTCCCCAAGGAAAAGATGATGGAAATTCCAGAGTTCCTCGAGGATGTCATCACCCTGAGCCACAGCAGCGGCCTGAAAAAAATGTTCACCCGCCTGGGCGGCTTCTTCAACGCCAAATTCGGCTCGCGGTGGATGGCCAGCGAAAAAAAATTCTGGGACCAGGTGACCTCCGGCAACTACACGCCGCAGCCGGTCATCTTGAAAAAGTAGCCCAACACCCCTATTCCATTGCCTCCCCGCTGGCGACAGCCACCGCTGCGGGTCGGTAAATCTGCAACGCAATCGCGGCGGCGAAGGCCGCGAACCCGACGCCATCCACCCAGGCGACCGGCCAAAGCAAACCCACCGTGGCGACCCCGAACAGCGCGGTCTCGATCAGCGTGGCGCGCCTGATAAAGTAGCGCTCGATGGTGGCGGCGAATGCCACCAGCCCCAGGGTGGTCGTCACCATCGTAAAAATCACTTCCCAATGCAGCAGCGAGTACTCCGGCCCAATGCCGAGCAGGGGTCGATAGGCCATCACCAGCGGAATGATGTAGAGCCCCTTGGCAATTTTCCAGGATGTGAAAGCGGTGCGCATGGGGTTGGCGCCCGCCACCGCCGCACCGGCAAAGCTGGCCAGACTGACCGGCGGGGTTACGTTGGCGTCCTGGGAATACCAGAAGACAATCATGTGGGTGACCACCAGGGGTACGCCCATGTCCAACAGGGCCGGGCCGGCCAGGGTGGCCAGCACGATATAACTGGCCGTTACCGGCAGCCCCATGCCCAGGACCAGGGAGGCCGCGCCGATCAACAAAATGGCCAGGGCCTTGATGCCCATGCTCAGATCAAGCACCAGCGAGGAGAATTTGAGACCCATGCCGGTAAGGGTCACCATGCCGACGATAATGCCCGCCGCGGCACAGGCCACCGAGACCATGACAGCATTGCGCGCCCCTTTTTCCAGGGCACCCAGCGTCGATCGGGTCTGCCGACCAGCGAACTGCAAGGCACTGATCCGGGATTGGCTCGGCTGTCGGGATTGCAGCCACCAACGACCGGTTTCCATGGCCAAACTCGTGAGCAAGGTACTGATGACAGCCACAAAACCGGCCATCATGGGTGAGTAATTGGAGACCAGCACATAAATCAAGATCACCACCGGGATGACGAAATGGACGCCGCTTTTGAGCACCGGCCAGGCCTTGGGCAAAGTCTCCTTGGGCTGTCCCTTCAGCCCGTGCTTCTGGGCTTCGATGTGAACAAAACACAACACGGTGATGTAGTACATGATGGCCGGCACCAAAGCCACCTTGATGATGGTCAGGTAGCTGGTATTGGTGAACTCGGCCATCAGAAACGCGCCGGCGCCCATGATGGGCGGCATCAACTGGCCACCGGTGGATGCGGCGGCTTCCACGGCGCCGGCCACGTGGGGTCGATACCCCACCCGCTTCATCATGGGGATGGTAAACGAACCGGTAGCCACCACGTTGCCCACGGCCGAGCCCGATATCGACCCCAGAAAACCCGAAGCCACCACCGATGTTTTGGCCGGGCCGCCCGAAAAACGACCGGTTAGGGCATGCGCCATTTCGATAAAGAAGTTGCCGCCGCCGGTCGATTCCAGAATGGCCCCGAACAGCACGAAAACGTAGACAAAGGTTGCCGCCACCCCAAGGGGAAGGCCGAAGATCCCTTCGGTGGTCAGCCACAAGGTGGTGGCGATGCGCTCGATGCTGTAGCCCTTGTGAATGATCACCTCGGGCATGTAAATGCCGAAATGAGCGTACAGGAGCGCCGTCAGACAGATCACGGCCATGGCCCAGCCGATCACCCGACGGCAGGCCTCCATAACAAGCAGCGTGCCGATGATGCTCACCATCAGGTCCGACGGCAGCCAGTTGCCTTGGCGCCGAAAGATGGCGTTCAGGTTGACCCAAATGTAAAGGGTGCACCCGATGGCCGCCGCCGCCAGCAGCCAGTCGATCACCAGCCATAGGTTGAATCGATCTTTGCGCAGCGACCGGTGAATCGGAAAAAGGAGAAAGGTCAGCGTCAAAATTGCGGCCAAGTGGATGGAGCGTTGAACGATAGCCGTCAGGGCGGTGATACCTGCGGTGTAGAGCTGGAAAAGGCTCAAGCCAATGGCCACAACGGTCACGACCTTGGCGGTCACCAACCTGATCCGGGCGCCGGCTTCACTGCGGGCATTCGGGTGGGAAGAACCATTAGCGATCATGCGCCGTCACTCTGTTGAGATGGTGGAAGAAAACCGATCCAGCCACAGGCGCTGAAACCGGTTGATCGGGCGGGCGCTGAACTGCACCGCCGTGTGGGGCGCAAGAGCGCTGAGGTTGATTTCACGATCGCGCCAGATCAGGGTGTGCGCGACCGCCGCTGAACCGATGCGCAGCACAAAATCGCCGGTGGGCAGGTGCATGTCTTCGATGGCCTCATAAGGCCCCCTGCGCACCACCCGGCCCACCCCGGGCATCTGCCCCATGCCGGCGCCCAAGCGCAGGTAGCGCTCCTCTTCGACATAGATGCGGCCAGAGGCATCGACGCTGTGCGCCTCCCACACGGGCAACCGTTCCACCGAGTGGATGTAGCGCAGGGTAAAGTGTTCGCCGGGATCCAACCCAATCCGAACCAGCGGACCGCCGCCCGTGACAGGCGTCAGGCTGAGCAGCAGTCCGCCGGGCGGAAAAAAGCCCAAAACCCAGGCCAACACCGCCAAAGCGACAACCAGTGCTAACCCACATCGCCATACACGGCAAGGCCGGGGTTGGGTTGTCACTTCAGACACGTGCCCCGCGCTCTGATTAAGGAATCAAATTGGCCGGCACCTCGAGCCCCTTTTCCTTGAGGTACTTGATCGTGCCCGGATGCAGGGGAATGGGCGAGTGTTTGGCGGTGTTTTCCGGCACGGTGTAACTGGCCGTCGGATGGATTTTGACCAGGTAGTCGTTGTTTTCAAAAAGGGCCTTGGTCAACTGGTAAACCAGGTCCGCATCCAAGGATCCCTGGCAGATCATCACATTCCAGACGCCGATGGTCGGCACCGCTTTGTCGACACCGCGGTAGACCCCGCCACTCATATCGACCGCGGAATAGGTCGGGTTGGCCGCCACGATCTTTGCGGCCTGCTGGGGCTTGATTTCGATGATATGGATGTCGTGGGTCGTTGCCAGATCCAGAATGGAGCTGGTACTGGGACCCACCGACCAAAACCCGACATCGATGGTTCCGTCCCTGAGCGCATTGGCGCTTTCGGTAAATGAGAGGCGGGTGTCCCGGTAATCCCCTGGACCCAGACCCAGTGCCTGAAGCACCGCTTCGGACATGAAATTGGTGCCGCTGCCCGGGCTGCCCGTACTGATGGTCCGCCCCTTGACCTGCTCAAGGTCGGTAATCCCGCTGCTCTTCAAGGTCACCACCTGAAGCAGGTTGGGATACATCACCGCCATGGTCAGCACGTCCTGCTTTTGTCCGTCAAATTGGCTGCCGCCTTCGAAAGCGGCAACCGACACATCGCCCATGACCAGACCCACCACGGTCTCGCCCTTGTGGGCCAGCCGGATATTTTCAACGCTGGCGCCGGTCACCTCGGCAACGGCTCTCACGCCGGGTACGTTCTTGGACCAGATCTCCGCCACGCCGCCGCCATAGGGATAGTAAATGCCGCCGGTGCCGCCGGTGCCGATGGAGATAAAGTTGGTACTGGCCGAAACCGATACCGCCGCAAACATGATGACAACCAATGCCCAAACGGCAATGGACAGTCGCGATACCCGAAAACTCATCATTGGTTCCTCCTCGTTTGACAGTCTGATGTGGGGGTTAATTGACCATACGACGATTTTGTCCACCTACACAGAATTACGGAACACCTGCCTGCACCCTGACGTTCCGCGGCGGGGGTCGAGCGGCAGCACCAACCCGGCGGTCAGGCGTCACAACAACCTCCAGCAGCCTTGCCAACCCGGCCTACTCGGCCGCAAATGAGCCAGGATGAAGTCTTGCCAAAATATGGATGCGATTTACTTACTCTTTAAACCTCAGGATGAGCAAATTGTCAACCGCTTTGCAGGCAAACACGGGTTAGGCTGGCCTCTGCAACCGGTGCCTGGATTCAGGAACCCGGAACCGCTTTGAGCTGACACTGCGCTTGCGAACAGCACGTACCTTCGACCACCACTATTAGTCCGCGCGCCTTGACAACTGCCTATCTGTGTATATTTTCCAAAATAATTCCAGCGTATTTAAATTGATTGACAACGGCCGTTGCCGGACAGTTGGATGCCGGTGATTGTGTGGCGTTGCGCAACACCGAAAGCACGTGCAGGGAAGCCGTCGGCTGACTCCGGAGAGTATCTTTCAAGCATAAGCCGGCCGTATCACTGGTCTAAAAAATAAGGAGGTGTCTAAATGGGAAAGAGAATTCGGTTTTTGTTGGTTCCTTTGTTTCTGGTCATTACCGTTGCCTGTGCGACCACGCAGCCGGAGGTGGCGACCACCGGAAGCCCCGCCCAGCTGGTCCAGGAACTGGAAGCGGCCTTGGCCGCCGCGAAAGCGGACCAGGTCGACGTTCTGGCCCCGGGGTCTTTTAACAGCGCCCAGGCTTCCTACCTGAAAGCCAAGCAAGCCCTGGAGAGCGGCGCCAGAATCACCACCATCAGCGATTATGTGGCCGAGGGAACGGCCGGTTTGAAAAAGGCCGAGGAGCTGGCCCAGGTGTCGCGCACCATTCTCGGTCAAGTCAACGAAGCCCGGGAAAAAGCCCTCAAAGTGGGCGCCGACCAGCTGGGTGAGCCCTTCACGGCCGTTGAGAATGAGTACTTGAAACTCACCCGGGCCATCGAGAACGACAACTTGAGCTACGCCCAGAGAAACGCCGCGACCGTCCAGGCCGGATTCCGCAACGTCGAGATCATGGCCATCAAACACAACGCCCTCAAAGACGCCCGCCAGATGATGGCCCAGGCCGATCAGGCCAGGCTTCAGCGCATCGCCCCAACGGCCCACAAAGAGGCCCTGGACGCCCTGGTTGCGGCCGATGCCTTTATCGAGCGCAACCCTTACGAGAGTGAAGCGATCAGCCAGCGAGCGGCCCATGCCGAATTCATGGCCCGGCGGCTGACGGCGATCCACACATCCAGCCAACAGTTCCAGACCCAGACCCCCGAGGCTTCGGCCCTGTACGTGGAAGGCCTGCTGGCGCGACTGGCTGGTGCCATGGACGCCGGTGATCTGCGGGACAAGACGGTTGACGCCCAGCTCAGCGCCTTGACCGGCGCGGTCGAGGCCAACCGCCGGCAACGCCAGACCCTGGAACAGGAAAATAAAACCCACCAGAGCCAGATTGTGCAGCTGAAACAGCAGCTGGCCGGTCTGGAAGGCCTTTCGCGCGAGCAGCAGGATGCCAAGCAGAAGCTGACCGCCGAGCGCGAGTTCAACGAGCGCTTTGACGAGGTGCAGCGGTTTTTCCGGCCCGACGAGGCCGAAGTGTACAAGCAGGGCAACCAGCTGGTCATCCGCATGCGGGGCATTCAGTTCCCGGTCGGTCAGGCCACGTTGACACCGGAAAACTACACCCTGCTCAGCAAGGTGCAACGGGCCATTCAGACCTTCGGGCAGCCCAATGTGACCATCGAGGGTCACACCGACAGCACCGGGTCGGCCCAGATGAACCAGGAGTTGTCCCAGAAACGGGCCGAGGCGGTCAGAACCTACCTGGTGGCCAATAAAACCCTGCCGAGCGATCGCATCCGGGCGGCCGGGTATGGCCCCGAACGGCCCCTGGCGCCCAACACCACCCCCGAAGGCCGCGCCATCAACCGACGCATCGATGTGGTGATCAACCCATCGCCGGCACCCTGACCCCGGGTATCACCGACCGCAGCCACAGTGCCGCATACCCTGAATCGATCCGGAGCCATCGCCGCTCCGGATCGGTTTATTTTTGATCGGGTTCAAAACCAGACTCAGCCCCTCGCAGCCGAGGTGTTGTCGCCTTGATATTTTTGGGTTTCGGTCTACAATGGGTCGGGGTATGTGCGCGACTGCGACAGGTCGCAACCCGATGGCAGCTCGGCGACGTTGATTTTCGGATTTCGGTAAGAGGTAAAAATGGAGAGGCAAGGCGTGGTGAAATTTCTGAGCGCTGTGTGCATGCTGGTCGGTTTACTTCAGGCGGCTGCGGTTGTTCATGCCGCCCCGGAGAAACCGTTTGATGAATGGCTGCAAGCCTTGCGGGAGGAGGCTCGGAGCCGCGGAGTCCAGGTTGAAACCTTGGAAGCCGCCCTGTCCGGGGTGGCGCCCATTGCCCGGGTGATCGAACTGGACCGCCGGCAGCCGGAATTCACCCTGACATTCCAGCAATACCAAGAGCGGGTGGTGAGCCCGTCCCGCATCCAGACCGGACAACGGCAGCTGACCGACAACCGGGCACTGCTGGAGGAGATTGGGGGAAAATTCGGGGTTCAGTCCCGTTTCATCGTTGCCCTATGGGGGATTGAGACCGATTTCGGCCGGCTCACAGGCGGTTTTCCGGTCATCGCCGCCCTGGCCACCCTGGCTCACGACGGCCGCCGCAGCAGTTATTTCCGGGAGGAGTTGCTCAACGCCCTGCAGATCCTGGACGAGGGTCATATCGGCCCCGCAGAGATGGAGGGCTCCTGGGCCGGGGCAATGGGCCAGTGCCAGTTCATGCCCTCAAGCTTTCTCAACTTTGCCGTGGACTACAGCGGCGACGGCCGCCGTGACATCTGGAACACCAGGAGCGACGTCTTCGCCTCGACAGCCAACTACCTGGCCCGCTCCGGATGGCGCAACGATCAGACCTGGGGCCGGGCGGTTCGCCTTCCTGCCGGATTCAACGCCGGTTTGGCCGGGCTGGACACCCGCAAAGCGATCGGAGCGTGGCAGGCCCTGGGCGTCCGTCGTACCGACGGCTCCGATCTGCCTGACCGCCCGCTCATGGCCTCGATCATTCTCCCCGAAAAAGGAGACCTGGCAACCGCCTTCATGGTCTATGAGAATTTCAGAACGCTCCTCAAGTGGAATCGCTCCACCTATTTCGCCTTGGCCGTGGGCCTGCTCTCGGATGCCATCGCTCCTGGATCGGGTCAGTCCAGAACCGACTGAGACCCAATCACCACCCCCTGAAAGAGCCAGGCCCGCAGGACGCGATCGGCGCCCGGCAGACCTGGCGAGGAAGACGGCAGCGGCGAACCGGCTAGACGATCGGCTGCTACATGTCGGTGAATGTCTGTTTGGTATAACCCGACGGAATATCGAACGTACCGTCAGGTGGGGATAGTTTGCGGTGTTCCATCAGCTCCTCCCTGGAGGTGATGACCGCACCCATGATGGACGCCTTGCTGACGGTCAAGACGGAAACCCCCTTAATTTTCTCCATCTCCTGGATCACCGCCGCAAAACCCGGTTGCCCGGCCATCATGGCATTGCCGACCTTGTGGTAGATGCTCAAGTCCACGCCGATCTCCTCGGTGGCGCAGATTTCCGAAACCGTTTTGCCCATGGGCATTTCCAGCGTCAGCTCGTAGAGCCGGCAGGTCCAGTTATTTACGGCCTTGGTGGCTCCGGTGTCCACCACGCCGGCCTTGACCTCCATCATCGCCCCCATCATCTGGGTCATCATTTGGGTCATCTCCGCATCGGCACCCTGATCACCCATCATTTCGGTCATGGCCGAAGCCATGTTCAGGGGCATTTCAGTATAGGCCTTTTTGGCATGGTCCAGCAGGTAGATGGCCTCTTTATCACCGCGAAAGATGACTGATGTATCCGGGCTGGTATTCATGCGTGCCAAATCCCCGCTCAGCCAGGTCTCCACGATCTCCTCGGTTGCCGGCTGTTTTTGCCCCATGACCTCATAAGCCTCGCTGACATGCCGAATCTTTAGGTAGTCGCCCGCCCAGGCCTGCGCAGCCAGGGCAGACAGTGCCAGCAGCATCAACGAACCAATCATAGTTTTTCTCATCTCGCCCTCCCCGCATCGAATTTAAATGAACGTGAAAAATGACAGTCTCGGAAAAAGTCAATTTTGAGCGCCATTGAGGGTTTAGGGGGAAGAAGCGATTTTGGGAAAGGCGTTAAAAATTGCAGGCTGTCTGAGGAGCTTGCGACGAGTTCTTGCAATTTAGCCGCCACCAAAATCGCGCCCCGAAACCCTCACGAAGCGAAAAATTCGACTTTTTACGACCTTATCAAAAATAACCTCATACGATCATAGACAGTCACTGTTATTGATCCGCCAGAATGCGATTTTTATAGTCGTGGTCGCCGCGCGAACGCCTACCATTCATTGTAACATCAGCTGACCGGCAATGTGGACCAATTATCACCACCCCTTGCTCTATACGGAGACCCATTCAAGATGTCCAGCCAAATAAACACCCTCTTTATTTCCCCTCTACAATGCCCCAAGCAATCGCTGGTGGATATTGTCAAACCCCCCATTGGACATGATCAGAATCACGTCGCCCCGGACCGATGACGCGCTCAGATGGTCGATGATGGCCTGCGTGTCATCAAAATGGGTCGCATCCAGGCCCCTTCGCTTCAGGTCGGCAACCAGTTGTTCGCTGGAAAGGCGTTCTGCCTGGGGAACTTTGTCTATCATCGACGGTCGGCGGATACATATTTTATCGGCCTGGTCGAAGACCGTCGCGTATGGTTGCTGAAAGACCCGGCGCATGCTCGAATGGGTTCGCGGCTCGAAGACGGCTACGATCCGGTTGTGCGTGAAATAGGATTTGACCGCCCGGAGCGTCTCCTGAACGGCTGTGGGATGGTGGGCAAAATCGTCCATTACCAGTACGCCCCGTTTTTCACCGCGGATCTCCTGTCGCCGCTTCACCCCGGCAAAACCCTCGAGGGCCGCAGCGATGGCACGCGCTGGCACGCCCAGGTCATCCGCCACCGCAACGGCGGCCAGCATGTTCTTGAGATTGTGCAAGCCAATCATCCGGGAGTTAAACACTCCGTAAAGAGCTCCATTTTTAAAAACCTGAAATCGGGTCAGCGGGGCTCGCACTGCCATTTCACCCAGGCGCCAGGTCGAATCGGCCCGCAAACCATAAGAGACCCGCCTGCAGGCGGTCAAGCCCGCCAGAGCGGCCACATTGGGGTCATCGTCAACGCTGACCAGAAGTGAATCAGGGCGGATCGCAGCTACAAACCGCCCGAAAGCGTCCCGAACATGACCCAGATCGCGATAGATGTCAGCGTGGTCAAATTCAATACTGGTCAGGATGGCGGCAGAGGGCGTATAGTGAAGAAACTTGGGTCCTTTGTCAAAAAAAGCGGTATCATACTCATCCGCCTCGATGACCATGCAATCACCATTTCCGGTTCGGTAGTTGGCCGAAAAATTGGACAGAATGCCTCCGATGATAAAAGAAGGGTCCCGGCCGGCGCAGAAGAGGATCCAGGCCAGCATGGCGGAGGTGGTCGTTTTCCCGTGGGTTCCCGCTACCAGCAACTGCCGTTTCCCGCCGGCGGCAAACCGGTTGACCGCCTCGGGCATGGAGCAGTAGCACAACGCCTGCTCCTGGACAGCGACCACTTCCGGATTGTCCCGCGACACGGCGTTGCCGACGACAACCAGGTCCGGTCGGTGAAGCAGGTGGGCTTTGTCGTAACCGGCCATGACAGCCACCCCTTTCTCCTCGAGAAAGCGGCTCATGGGCGGGTATACCTTGCTGTCTGAACCGGTGACCTGGTAGCCTTGATCTTTGAACATGCAGGCCAGGGCACCCATGGCCGTTCCGCAAATGGCGATCAGGTGAACGCTTTTGACCATTTCCGGGATGCGATGGCTTTCCGGCGGGAGCATCATAAGGCCAAATTCCTTGTCTGGTGTCCATCCAGAAACATGGCTGGACACCATCCATAGTTTGGGGCGTGTTGGCAGTCGCCCGGGTGATTGAGCTGTTTTTGTAGACGATTTGGCATCGAATCACAAGCGATTCATCACCACCGATGCAGCGACCAACCAGTCCGCAGACGCCGCAAAAAGGCTGTGGGAGAATCAGCAAGAATTCAGCCAAACTGAACCAGCATGCCACCGGCGCCTCCATCGTTGACAAAAAAGGGAAAAGAGAGCATGCAGACCCGGTCAGCCGCCCAGGTCTTGACTGAGGCGGTTCAGAGAAATCAGCGCATCACCGTTCTAACCGGTGCGGGCATATCAGCCGAAAGCGGCATCCCCACCTTCAGGGGGCCGGAGGGGTTTTGGACCATCGGTTCCAAGGTTTACCACCCCCAGGAGATGGCAACCCTAGCTAGGTTCAGGCGGGATCCGCAATCGGTGTGGGACTGGTACTGCTATCGCATCAAGCTTTGTCAACAGGCACGCCCCAACCCGGGACACCGTGCCCTGGTCTCGATGGAATCCCACCTGGGGGACCGGTTTACCCTGGTCACCCAGAATGTTGACAACCTGCATCTGGCTGCAGGAAGCAGTCCGTCGCGAACGCTTCAGATCCATGGCAATATTTTCAAAACCCGCTGCGCCTCGGCCTGCGGCGACGAGATTTGGCCCTTTCCGGAAAGATTGCTGAAGAGACAAGCGGGACCCGTCCTGACCGCGGAAACGGGGGCACAGTTGCGCTGCCCATCCTGTGGCGATTGGTTGCGGCCTCATGTTCTCTGGTTCGACGAAACCTATAACGAACGCCATTACCGATTTGACAGCGCCCTGGCGGCGGCCAACTGAACCCAGGTGCTGATAACCGTCGGAACCGCCGGGGCCACCACCTTGCCCAACCACATCGTCCATCTGGTGTACAGCAACGGCGGTCTATTGATTGACATCAATCTGGCACCCAATCCCTTTGCCGATCTGGCCATGCAGTCAAACCGCGGCTTCTTCATTCAACGCGCCAGCAGCCAGGCGCTGATGGAGCTGGCCGATGCAGTTGCGGCGGTTTAATCCACAATGATATCCATTATTTGATTTGACAGCGCCTTGGGGCTTAAGCTAATATGAGTCGGGTCGATAACCTTCTAAACCCGACTGCGGCGACGGCTTTGCGTCTGCGGTCCAACCAACGATCGGATTCCTGGGTCATGAAAATAGACGCCTGCGATGCCAGTACCCCCATTGACCAGTTGAAGGCCATTGCATCCTGGGTCGCTTCGGTTGAGGACTTGGACAAACTGCTCCAGCTGATTATTGAATCGGCCACCAGCGTCGTGGGCGCGGAGGCCGCCTCGCTGCTGTTGCTGGATCCCAAGACCGACACGCTTTACTTCAAGGTGGCCACCGGCGCCAAAGGCGAGGCAGTCAAGGAATTCCGGGTAAAAATGGGCCAGGGCATCGCCGGCCATGTGGCCAAGACCGGCAGCCCGCTTCTGGTCGCCGATGCCCGCCAGGACCCCCGCTGGATGCGAGAAATCAGCGACAGCATCAATTTTGAAACCCGCTCCATGGCCTGCGTCCCCTTGAGTACCGACCACGGCGTCATCGGCGTCGTCCAGGTGATCAACAAGCGAGACACCTCCCAGTTCGTCCGGGCGGACATGGATGTACTGGTGGCGTTTGCCGATCTGGCCGCCCTGGCCATTGATCGTGCACGACGGTTGAAACAGGTTCACCAGGAAAACCTGGACTTGAAAAAGGAGTTGGGGGAACGGCACCAGATAATCGGCCAAAGCCTGATTTTAAGAAAAGTGCTCAAAGACGCCCAAAAGCTCTCCCGCACCAAAACAACCGCCCTGATTCAGGGCGAAAGCGGTACGGGTAAAGAGCTGCTGGCACGGCTGATCCATCGTGAAAGCCCCCGCAGTGACAAACCGCTGGTGGTGTTGAACTGTGCCGCTTTGCCTGAAACCTTGCTGGAGTCGGAGTTGTTCGGCTACGAAAAAGGTTCGTTTACCGGCGCGGCGGGCCGCACGATTGGAAAATTCGAAACCGCTCACGAAGGGACCTTCCTGTTTGACGAAATCGGTGAAATGGCTCCCGGCATACAAGCCAAACTGCTGCGGGTGCTCCAGGAAGGCGTCTTTTACCGGGTCGGGGGCAACACACCGATCACCGTTGACGTGCGCGTACTCTCGGCCACCAACAAAAATCTGAAAAAAGAGGTGCAGGCGGGAAAATTCAGGGAGGATCTTTATTACCGGCTCAATGTGGTGCAGCTCAATATGCCGCCGTTGAGGGAGCGCCTCGAAGATGTCCCTCCCCTGGCCGACCATTTTCTGGAACTCTTTAAAAAGGAGACCGGTCTGTCGGGGTTGACCATCTCCCCGGCCGCCCTGGAAAAGATGGTCAACTACACCTGGCCGGGCAACATACGCGAGTTGAGAAACGCCATCGAACGGGCCGTGGTTATGGGAGACGGCAAAGCGATCATGCCCGAGGACCTGCCGATCACCGCCTCCCTGCCAAAATTCGCCGGCCTGAAGGTCGGCCTAACCCTCGAGGAAGCGCTCAATGCTTTCAAAAAGGAGTTCATCCTGCTCAATCTGAATCATACCGGTGGTAATCGAAGTACCGCCGCCAAAGTCATGGACATTCAGCGAACCTACCTCTCGCGGCTGATCACCCGCTATGATATCCGCGATCTGACCTGAACCTGCCGATTCGAACCATTTTACACCAGCGGCGAGCCGCACGACAGAACGGTCTTTGCGGCCCACCGCTGCCGCCCCAACCTCAGGCGGCGTTTTGTCTGGCCTTGCGCATGCGTTCCATGGCGTACTTGATGCTGCTTCCCAGGCGCTCGATGGCTTGGGCCAGAGCCCCGATCTCGTCTCCCCGGTTTTGTCCGGTGATGACGACATCGAGCTTACCCTTGCTCAAATTATCGGCGACCCGGGTCAGTTCACAGATGGGACGGGATAATTGCCCGGAAAATAGCACCGCCACCACAATCCCCAGGGTCATGGCGCCGAGCAGCAGCAAGGTGGCCGTACGGTTCAAACTGGCGAGGACCGCATAGGCTTCGGCATAAGGCTGCTGGGCCACCACCAACCACCCCTCCTGGGTGCGATGGGTGAAAGCGATCGCCTTGCCGCCCCTTTCGTCGTCGAACACCACTTGGTTCCTGCCCGCGACAGACGCCTGGAAGGCGGGATGTGCGCTAAGGTCTTTGCGGGTGCTGGTATACTCATCCGAGGCGTGGGCAATGACCAGCCCGGTTTCGTCGAGCAGGAAAGCAAAACCGGTGTCACCGATACGGGAGTCGGTCACGCGCTTGGAAATGTCATCCAGGGTCATGGCGATGGCCAGTACCCCTTTGAGTTGCGGGTCGTCGTCAGACCTGATGGCGGTCGACAGAACCAGCGCCGGCCGCTTGGAGGTACGGCCGATCAGCACCTGTTTTCCAAAGGGCAAGCCCTGGACCACCTGTTGGAAATACTCGCGATCACCGTAAAACGTCAACGGCTTACCATCGTTGCGCCCGATGTTGTTGCCAGCGGGATCGACTGTAAACGCAAGATAGTTCCAGTCGTAGGTATTGACGATGGATTCCAGTATGGGGTTCTGTAGGTTGCCCTGCATTGCCCCGATTTCTCTCAGGGAGGCGTTTTGCAGCAACATTTTTTGGTTCATCTCCAGCCAGCCATCAACTTCTCCGGCAAGGCTTCGCGCAGAGGCGGACAGCCGCTCCTCAACCTGCTGACTGCTGTTTTTGAGGGCTGCCTGGTAGTTGAGAAACCAAACACCCAGTACCGGCAGAATCGAAACCACCAGCATCGCCAGCAAAATTTTTGTAAAAATACCGAATACCATCTTCTTTTGCATGAGTTTCTCCTTGCCCGATTAGGGGGTTGGCATGATTGATCAGAAAAAAACGCCGTTTCCCGCGGCGACCGATTAGGCGGAGAGACCGTCGAAGCCCTTTTTCAACGCCGAAGCCTTGGCCTCATCCGCCATTTCCTCGCCAAGCATCTCGATCAGCTGCGGCAATCGTTGCAGGCCCACCTTCCCTGCCGCTACCCATTTCTCCAGGGTCTCCTCAAAAATCAACTCGGCCATCGGCCCCATCAGCCCGGCGAGAAGCTGTTCAATCGACTCCAAAGGCAATCGCAATGGTCCCTTGATCGCCTCCTCTGGGCTGAGCGGCACATCGACAGCCGCTGCGTCCCCTTTTTCCAACCGGTCGGCCAGGCTCTCCAATTCACCCATTTGCCCATCCAGGGCAATGCGCATGGCCATGGAGAGCATGGCGGTGTTCACCGAAGGCTCGCAGACCAGGATCAGGTTGAGCTTTTCCTGGACAACGCGGGCAACCAGAACGATCTCATCAAAATAGAGGTTGATGTCGAGGATGTCGGGAAAATTCAAGTGGCGCGCGGCAGCGATCCGGCCGAGTTGGCGTCCGATTTCGTTCAGCCTCGGCTCCTTGAACATCGGCGGCACATCAGAAAGGAGAAGACCACTTTTGCGATGGAAAAAGAAACCGCCGAAGACGCCCGATACCATTTTCAGTTCGTTGATGACACCATGCATGACCATTTTCGTTTCCTTGAATAGGTGATTGCACGCAGCAATGCAGCACTATCCTTTCTGTGCCGCCGCAAAGCGCGCCATGAATTGATCGATGCGCGCCCCGCCGGCCAGGGTTACACAGACCTGCAGGCGGCTGATTTTAAAAAGAACCCGGCGCAGTCCCTGGTCTGGTTTCAGTTCCATGAATCGCAGCGTCTGGCCCAGCGCCTCTCCGGCGCTTTGAGCGGCCTGCAAATATAAAGAGGGCGCCAGTTCGCCGAAATCAGCCGTCTTGGGAGCGAAAACAAGCAAATGATCGCGCTCGTCAAACAGGGCATAGGCCTTGACGGCGGATAGTTTTTGAAGATAGTCGCTCAATTTGGCCTGAAGGCCGCTAACCGGGCTGGTCTGGACGGCGGGCCGGATCTCGGGTCGTCCCACCGCCGCTTGCGCATTGTCGTGCAGACCCACTGCCGGGGGCGTGCTGCGCTTTAGGTCCGGCGGTTCAAGTGTGGTGTCGTTCGTCAGTGCATCCCGTCGCTCGTCTTCCATGCGAAATGCCTCCAAAAGAATGAATTCAATAGATGCCTCGATCTCCCGCTCCTTGCAACGGCAGATGGGTTCCATATCAATTTCAGGATCTTCCCAGCAGACGATCTCACAGACAGCTTTCTCACCGCTGGCGGTTTCCGTTTGCGCGGCGTAGAGCTCACCCTTTTTGATATGAAGAACACCCCGACCGCTTTTAGACTTAATTTTCAACGTGCAGGTCTTGTTTTCCAACTGCACCAGCTGCAGAAACGTCGCCAGATTGATGCCGCGGATGAAGCTGCGAGAGGCATCGCCGAGGGCCTTGTAAATGGCAACCGCCAGGTTGTCGATATCAAGGGGTTTTTCAACGTAATGATAATTTCCGGCCTTTTTAAGCCGATCCTCAATCTCCTGGGTGCCGAAAGCAGTCATGACGATGATCGGCAGTTCCGGATGGTGGCGGCTCATGTAGCCCAGCAACTCAAAGCCATCCATAACCGGCATCTTCAGGTCGGTGACCAGAAGATCGATCGGCTGGTTCTGCAGAATCGACACCGCTTCGCCGCCATGTTCGGCGGTGAATAGCTGAAAGCTATCGGCATGCTCGCGCAAACCGTCTCTTAGACTGGTCAGGAAAGGCTTTTCATCATCAACGATCAAAATGTTTTTCATGGCACGCCCCTTTAGAAGCAATCTACAGCAATGGGTGTGCCAAAATTTTTATTAATAATAATTTCTATTGGTTACGATTGAAATGCGGGCGAACTGGTGTAGGTTCGCCAAAAAATGGACGGTTCAGTATGGGCCACTGGTCCATTTTGAACGGTTCAGAATAAACGCTTATCTCAGGCAGTAGGTGCGAATTTTACGTTTGAGGGTGGATAGCCCGATCCCCAATGCGCGGGCGGTGCGGGTCAGGTTGCCGTCGAGCTGAGAAAGAGCGAGCTGGATGTGGGCTTTTTCTACTTCGTTCAGGGAGACGATGCCGTGGAAGACGGGCGGCGTCACAGGCTTGGCAGCACTCGGCCCGATCAGCTGGGACGGGCGGATCACCCCACTTTGCTGCAGAATAACCGCCCGCTCGATGAGGTTGCGCAACTCACGCACGTTTCCTGGCCAGTCATAGTCCATCAGCCGCGGCAGTTCATCGGTCGGGAAGGAAAGGTGACGGCCGCGGCTGATTTCCCCCAGAAAATGATCACACAGATCGCTGATGTCCTGCCGTCGTTGCCGCAGCGGCGGGACATCGATGTGCAGCACATTGAGCCGATAGTAGAGGTCTTCGCGAAAGCTATGTTCCGCCATGGCGTGGGACAGGTTGCGGTTGGTTGCGGCGATGACACGCACCTCCACCTGACGAGACGCGGCAGCTCCCAGGCGCCGCACCTTTTGATCCTCCAGAACGCCCAACAGCTTGGTTTGCAGATGCAGGGGCATCTCGCCGATTTCATCGAGAAACAGGGTCCCGCCGTCAGCAATTTCAAAGAGCCCCTTACGGGCGCTGGTGGCGCCGGTGAAGGCCCCTTTTTCCGTTCCGAACAGCTCGCTCTCGATGAGGCTTTCCGGCAGGGCGGCGCAGTTGATACCGACAAACGGGGCTTCGTGCAGGCCGCTGCGGAAATGAATGGCCTTGGCCACTACGTTTTTGCCGGTTCCCGTCTCGCCGGTAATGAGAACCGGCGACTTTTCCGCCGCCGCCAGATTCACCAGACGATCGACAGCGGCAAATCCTCCCTGGCTGCCGATAAACCACGCGGCTTTGCTAGCGTGGTCCCGACGATAATTCTGCAATTCCGCCACCCGCTCGAGATTGCGGGTTTTGAGGGCGCGCTGAAGCGTCAGGTACAGTTCCTCAAATTCGAACGGTTTGGACAGATAGTCGTAGGCCCCGGCTTTGATCGCCTGCACCGCGATGCTGAATTCAGGATAAGCGGTTGCGAATATGATCTTGACCTGCTCATTGTGAGCGAGCAAGGCGGGACAAAAATCAACACCCTCACCGTCGGGCAGTTTCTGGTCCAAAAGGATGACATCGATCCGCTGTTCCCGGCATTGCGCGATGCCTTCGGCGCCACTGCCGGCTAGCACAACGCCCATACCTTCGGCGCTGAGCGCGTCGCCCAGAACCTCGCTGAACAGCCGGTCGTCATCGACGATGAGGATCGTCGGCCGCTTTTCAGGCATTGCCATGCTCCTTGGGCCTTGGCAACGAGATGCCGGCGGTCGTTCCCACATCTTCGTCACTGTCGATCTCGATGCTGCAGTTCATCTGCACCAGCAGCTTGCGCGTAATCACCAGACCGAGCCCGGTACCTGAGGACTTGGTGGTGTAAAAGGGCTTGAAGAGATGCTGCTGGTCTTTCTTGGAAATCCCGCAGCCGTTGTCCAACACCCGGATCCAGGCAAAATCGGGGCGCAGCTTCAGGGCAATCTCCACACGGGGGTCATCACGACCTGCCAGAGAGGCGGTGGCATTGGTCAACAGGTTGAGCATTACCTGTTGAAGGGCGCGGGCATCGGCCAGGGCCATCGCCGAACCGGCAGGCAGGTCGGCTTGCAGGCGAATGCCTTCCTTTTCCAATCCGGGCTGGGCCAGCTGGGTAAACTTTTCAATAAAGGCACGCAGGTCAACGGTCTTGATTTCAAGGTTTTCAAACATACTGAAATTCTTCAGCGACTTCAGCAGGTATTCCAGTCGGCCGATTTCTCCCATGGTGCGGTCGATATATTCCTGCACCGCGTCAGGAGAAAAACTTTTCAAATTCCGCCGCAGCACACTCATCGTCATTTTGATGGAATTGATGGGGTTGCCGATTTCATGACGGATGCCGGAGAAAATGCAGCCGATATTGTCCATGGTATTGACCGCTTCGGCAATGGACATGAGGCGCGTCTTTTCGGTGATATCGCGCAGCAGAATACAGCAGGTGCGATCGGCCATCACGTAAACCGAATACCCGACCAGGCGGTTGCCAAATCGTGAGATCTGCTGCCCCTCGAGCCCGTCGATCCGGGGACGACCCGCCTCCATGGGCAGCAGCAAGTGACAGATCGCCCTGCAGTCCCGAAGATTGACCTCATCCGTGAGCAGCGCCACGGCGCCGGAATTGCGGTAAATGACTCGATTTTCAGACAGGTCCAACACAACAATGCCAATGTCGAGATACTCCATGACATTGAAAAGAACCCGCTCCACCGAATCCTGCCTGAGCGGTGATTTCCCAGCTGCCTTTACCGATGGTCGTTGCACCAGTTCTTTCAAAACACTCCCTTCTCGATAAAGTGGATCGATTTAAGGGTCGCGGAAAGAAATAATTCCACAATATGGCGCCGGATGTTGGTTCGGCACCCAGGCACATCCGTCGGCGCATATCGGGATATGTGGCGGCGGATGTAACGCCGGTGACGGGCCAACAGACAAGCAAGATGTGGAATTATTTCTTTCCGAGGCCCTAACGCCAGGCGCTACCTCTTGGAAGGCCAGTGTATTGGAAAAGGCGCGTTCTTTGTCAAGAAAAAAGCATTGCCGGCGCCGGTTGCGGCGGAAATGACGCGTGGACGCGGCTTGATAGCAGCTGGCGGTGGGCCACAACAACCGGCATCGGCGGTGCCGAAACCGGAAAACGGGATTTCCGGAAACGAGAGCATGGTGTGCCTGCCTTTTTCGGTTACGCGTTAAAGCCTGACTCAAAACCGCCGATACCGACTTTGAAGCCGGCACCATGGAGGGCCCGCACCCTGGTCGCCGGCATAATAATTGCGTAAAGTTCGTCAGCCATTTTTCCTGAACCGACCCATGCGTTGCGGAGGAATTGACATGATTGCTACCGAGATGGCCACCAGCACCGTGAAAACGATTAAGAAGGCAATGGAATGGGGCAGCTTTTGCAGTGTAGAGTTCGCACTTGACAACCCGCACCCGCTTTATCAGTTCAAGCTGTGGCGCAGTGAATCGAGTCCCATGTTTGTTGTTGTCAAGGAGAGTTCAGACGTTCTACCAAAGCTGAAAGCTGGCAGCATCCTGAACATGACCTACTACGGCCGCGATGCCAACTCCCTCAAAAAACAAGTCAAAACCCGGATTGGTCCCATAATCAGCGAACGGGAAGGTCGTTTCCAGGGATATTGCACAATCGATCTGTTGCCGGTCGACCAACCAACGCTGCACCATTGAACGCGCTCCCAGCGGGCTCAGGAAGATGCGGATGAGAACAAAGCTGACCCTGTTGGTTTTTGATGGGAATGGCATCCCAGTGGGGCAGACAACCATTTCGGGACGGGTGGTTCCGGCAATCGCCGTCCTGGTTGTGGCTATGTCCATGGCGCTCGCAATGGGACTTTGGGACTATTTCCGATTGAAAAGCGAAACCGCCCATCTGCACAGCCTTCACACCAGCTTGTGGGAGCAAAAGGAACAGATTGTTGAACAGAAGGATCAAATTTTGGCCTTTTCCCGCAAAATTGATCAAATCTACGCCCAGTTGGCCGACCTGCAGGACTTCAAAAAAAAAATCCGCATCCTTGCCAATCTTGAGGCCGAGGGTGACGAATCCAACATCTTCGGAATGGGTGGTTCGGATCCTGAGCAATCGGATCCGGCAGCGATGGTGAAAGGGGATTATCCGACGCTCTTGAGAAGCATGCACGCCGAGCTAAAAGAAATGAGCGCAGCCGCCCATAATCAGCAGCATTCGTTTTCATCGATATTCCACCTCTTGGAAGAGAAACGCAGCCTCTTGGCCGCCACACCCTCGATTCGACCGGTATCGGGTTGGATCTCTTCAGGTTTTGGATACCGGTCGTCACCGTTTACCGGCCGCCGCGAATTCCATCGCGGTTTGGACATCGCAACTCACCCCGGCACTTCCATTATCGCGCCGGCGGACGGTACGGTCACCTTTGCCGGCAACCGAGGCTTGATGGGGAAAATGGTGACCATAGACCATGGCTTTGGCATGATAAGCCGTTATGGCCATGTTCAGAAAACACTCAAGCAAAAGGGAGAGCAGGTAAAACGGGGCGAGACCATTGCGCTGGTGGGCAGTACCGGTCGCAGTACCGGTCCCCATCTGCATTACGAAGTGCTGCTAAACGGGGTTCCCGTCAATCCCATGAACTATTTTCTGAATTGATGCCCGCACAGAATTTGCACAAAAGCGAAACTTTTTGGAAACGGCGACAGCACAATCGTGCACAGGATGACTGGGTCCTAAACGCCACGGGTCATAGGACTTGAAAAATTAAAACCCACTCTCCTGAACGATTGACGATGAGCCATTGGCTCCTCTCCCTGCCGACGGGCGGGTTTAATAGCCCCCCTTTTTTACAATTGGGCAAACACCCTTTCCGCAGCGGCCAGCGTTTGTTGGATGACCGCGTCGTCATGGGCGGATGAGAGAAAAAAGGCTTCGAACTGGGACGGGGCCAGATAGATCCCATTTTCCAGCATCCCTTTGTAGTAAGCGGAAAATCGCTCCAGATTGGATCGTTTGGCGTCTGCAAAGCTGTTCACCGGCCGATCGGTGAAAAACAGGCCCATCATTGCGCCGACACCGGCGCAACAAACAGGAATATCAGCTTTTTCCGCCAGAGCCCGCAGGCCGGCAATCAACGTTGCCGCCCGTTGCTCCAGGCGCTCATAAAAGCCGGGTGATTGTAGCTGTTGCAAGGTGGCAATTCCCGCCGCCATTGCCAGGGGATTTCCCGAAAGGGTGCCGGCCTGGTAGACGGGGCCCTTGGGGGCGATCTGATCCATAATGTCCTGCCGGCCGCCGTAGGCGCCCACCGGCAGGCCGCCGCCGATAATTTTTCCAAAGCAGGTCAGATCCGGGGTGATGCCGTAGCGCACCTGGGCCCCGCCCAGAGCAACCCGGAAACCGGTCATAACCTCATCAAAAATGAGCAGGGCGCCGCACTCCTGGGTGGTTTCACGCAGGGTTTCCAGAAACTGGTCCGCCGGCGGCACCAACCCCATGTTGCCGGCAACCGATTCCACAATGATGCAGGCGACCTGCCCCCCTTGTTCGGCCATCACTTTTCGAACCGTGCCGACGTCATTGTACGGGAGCGACAAGGTGTGTGCGACAAACGCGGCCGGAATCCCCGGAGTCCCGGGGATTTGCAGTGTCGCCACCCCGGAACCCGCCGCCACCAGCAGCGCGTCGGCGTGCCCATGGTAGCAGCCATCAAACTTGATGACCTTATCCCGGCCGGTATACCCACGCGCCAGTCGAACGGCGCTCATAGCCGCCTCGGTTCCCGAATTCACCATTCGCACCCGATCCACCGAGGGAACGGCAGCGACAATCAACTCTGCCAGTTCAACCTCCAGTTCGGTGGGTGCACCATAACTGGTCCCCCGCTCCAGAACAGACAAGATGGCCGCGATCACCGCCGGGTGCCGATGGCCCAGGATCATTGGCCCCCAGGATCCGACGTAGTCGATGAACGCATTGCCATCGACATCAACCAACCGGCATCCATCGGCATGATCGATAAAGAGGGGGTCCATTCCCACCGACCGGCAGGCCCTGACCGGACTGTTGACGCCGCCGGGGATCAATTCCTGGGCCCGTTTGTACAAGGCAGCTGATTTATCTGTGATCATGGCTGGATTTCCTTTCTGAACGAGCGGGGTGAAACCGGTTGACTTTTGAGTCGATCGGTGGGGAAACTAACACTAAGTTGAGCGATTGTCGAGCTTGCCGCAGATACAAGGAAGATGACGGTCCGCTATAGTCGGCTATGCGGGAAGGCATCTGACGCCGGTGATGCGGTAAGATCGGCAATCGCGGAGGGTTTTCCATTTCGGCGGCCGAAACGCACCTAACCCCCATTCATGCTTTTGCATTTTAAAGATACCAAAATGGGAAACGCTCAATTTAGTGCCCATCCAGAAACGAGGAATTTTGGTCGAGATCAAGGCATGCGAAAAATTTTACCACAGGCATATAGGTGATATTCCGAGGATAAAATTTTGAGCATAACGCAGATATCGGGCGAAATAACCGTTTCTGGATGGGCACTAGTTAACAGAGAGCGCCAGGCCGGTCAAGCGGCAGAAACCCTGACGCGTGGCGGCGGGTCCACGGGTCGCACCCCACACCAACCCATCAACCCGAGCGACCCAAGCAGTTGATGCCCCATGAAAAGCAGCTTTTTTATCAACCAGCTGGCCAAATTCCTGGCGTACGTGCTCGGTCGACAGCCCGATGAATTCGGCCTGATACCCGACAAGCAGGGCTACGTATCCATCAAGGACCTGATGAAAGTCCTGGCCGAGGAACCTGGCTGGCGCCACGTGCGGTTCAACCACATCCGTGAAGTGATGCACACCACCCGTGCGCCATCGGTTGAAATGGATAACAACCGCATCCGTGCCGTGGACCGATCCCACCTGGTTGCACCGGTGATCGCAGAGGGACTGCCCAAGCTCCTGTACTGCCCGGTTCGCCGACGAGCTTATCCGCTTCTGCAGGAAAAAGGGCAATTACCCGCTGCCTGGAATCGGATCCTCCTGGCTGATGATTTAGCGATGGCACAGCGACTCGGCCGACGCATCGACCCCTCCCCGGTCATCCTGACCGTCAATGGGGATCAGGCCCGCCGAAAAGGAGCGACCATCTGGCGCTTCGGCAAGCGGTTGTTCATACTGGATGGTTTGCCGGCCGGCAGTTTCAGCGGCCCGCCTCTGCCCAAAACCCGCACGGAAAGGCGGCCTGCCCGGATCCCGGATGGGCCAGTCGCCCCAAAAACGCCCGGCAGCTACTTCATAGACCTCTCAAGTGGGCCCGGCTCCCCAAAAATCCGAACATCCAAAGGAGCCCCACGGCACAAAAATGAATGGAAACGGGATCGCAGGCGCAAACGCCAAAATCAGACCCGCTTCCGGGGTGAACCCGCTTGAAGCTTTTGGAGACCACGCGGAAAAACACATTGACATACCGCTGCCCGGCTGTTAGACAATCGTTTTCATTCGCGTGCACCCAACCCCGAAATGGGCCGTTAGCTCAACTAGGCAGAGCACCTGACTCTTAATCAGTAGGTTGATGGTTCGATTCCATCACGGCCCACCAATGAAAACAAGGGGTTACAGTCAAAAACACTGTAACCCCTTGTTCAGTTTTCAGGCCTGTGCAGCCACGGGGAAAACCACCGCATCCGGCCAGCACGCCCTCTGGTGTCTGAACGCCCCGCATAACCGACTGGCAATAGAGCGTAGCGGAATTGTCAGTCCGGGTTGACGCGGTTGTTGAAAGGTCACCGCTGTAGGAGCTTATTTCCCAAACGCCTTGCCCTTGCCGCCAAGGATGACGAAATCCCTCTTGACTTCTTGGTTCCTGGTTTCGCGATAGTACCCACGGTCTTGTAACCTCCATAGTGTAAAACTTCTCTGACGGCCCGGATTGCTCCCCTGCTTTCAGGAAGAATGAAGTTGAAGGGCCACGGTGTCGTACATGCAGTCACCACCACCGCCCCCTTCCCTTTCTGCCTTGGGATTGGCATACCACTGGGGCTTTCCCCCATGAATACTGGAACGTTACGGTCGAAAAGCAGCTTCAGCGGTGCACACATGTTCCCCCAGTGCGTCGGTGTACCAATGACCAGGGCATCGGCCTCCTGAATTTTCTTGCCCACTATATGTGCATCATCTTCAGGCAGGATGCATGTTTCTTTCTCTCGGCAGACCATGCAGGCTGTGCAGAATTTCATATTGAGCTTGCATACATCAATCCACTCCACTTCATGCTCGGTTGATAGATGTTCCGTCACAGCCTGAAGGAGTGAAACGATTATTCCCTTTTTCCGAGGACTCCCATTGAGCACCAATACTTTCATCGTCTTTACTATCCTTCCAATTGCGGTGCTGACCTGCGCCGTGGGCAGGCCACACCCTAGTGCGTCCGCAGGAGTGTTGTGTTGAGCGATTCGCCGCAGCCGGGTTTTCCGGATATACCGGCAGAACCTGGAAACCGAAAATTCAAGGAACGTCCCCGAAATCCCGTGCCAAGAAAAACCTTCGATCGATGACGCCTGTTCATAGAGGGAGCCGGGTTAAGCTGTCGGCGTGTTCCCTGTGAAGGCAACCGACATCCGGTCGGTTGCCGCATCATACCGGATGCATGAATTTCCGTACCGGCTCGATTCCATTTCCTCCGGGAAGTCTTTACGCTTAAAACTCCCCAAACTCTCCTGCCGGCCGAGACTGGCGGTGAAGATGGCCCTGAGCACAAGCGCTGCCGCAAATAGATCCGCCTTTTTAAAACTTTCGTCGGCTGTTCCGGGTTCGATCCCCTGGATATCGGCCTCGATCTTTCGAAGCGATGCCAACCCGGTGCGCAACCCATGCCCGGAACGCACCACACCGGCGTCGGCCCAGGCAACCTCGCGCAGTTGCCGCCCGAACTGCCTCAAAGGCGCCATGGCGGATGGACCGCAAGGTACTCCGTTGTCCGGCGCCTGCGCCCCCGACGGGGTGGACTCTGACATGCGGTGGGTCGATGCCCAGCGGGCGGCCTGTGTGCCGGCGATCTGTCCGAACACCACGCACTCGGCAAGCGCATTGCCGCCGCGGCGATTGGCGCCATGAAGCCCCCAGGCCACCTCCCCGCAGGCGAAAAGACCGGGCATTTGCGTTTGGGTTCCGGGATCGGTTCGAATGCCTCCCATTAAGAAGTGGACCGCCGGTGCGATGGCAAACGGTTTGTTCCTGAAATCGAACTTGAGCTTTGCAAGCATGGCAAGGGGCGGGTGCTCCCAGTCCGCGGCTGGAATATCCCGATAATCCATGTAAATCGGGCCTGCCAAAAGCGCCTCATGGAGCAGCGCCGAGAGGTCATCCCGTTTTTTAAGGATCATGTCATTGAGATTCCCCATCCCGAAGCGTGCGGCAAGATCTTCGCCCTGGGCATCGATCAGCCGTGCGGTTTTTGGCACAGGGGGATAGAGCAGCATGGAGGGCAAGCCCGGTTCGGCCTGAACAAACGGGTAAAACTGAACGAACTCCATATCACGCAGCTCGAGCCCCGCTCTGAGCGCCATCGCATACCCCTGGCCCAGGGCGCGCTTCTGATTGTCATTACGAAGATAAATTGCGCCCGCTCCGCCGCCGGCCAAAATGACCGCGGGGGCGCAAAACGTCATCGCGTCACCCCCCTTGTCGACCCCCCTGACGCCCCACACGCGGCCTTCGTGGGATAAGATATCCGTAACATAAAATCCGGCCCGGACTGTGAGTCCTTGAGATCCCTTCACATTTGCAGCCAGCGTCTTCATCAGCGTCACGCCCGGGATCACGTCCGGCCGTGACGGCTGGACAAGGTAATACCCGTGCGTTTCGGTGATATGGCACCCCGCAGATCGCAAAAAAGCCATGGCAGGGCCGATCCCCCGTGCAACGGCTTCGATATGGGGCAAGCTGTTGAGCTTTTTGCCGATCAGGAACGTATCCTGAATATAGGCATCCGTTTCGTAGGAGGCGGTGGGACCGGCAAAGACCCCGTTGGAGATAGCTGAATTGGTCGCAAGCCCCACCGTCCGGTACGTCAGGAGCAGAACTTTAGCGCCTCGATCGCAAGCCGCTTTAGCCCCCATGATCCCCGCCAGTCCGGCCCCTATGACAATGACGTCGGCATCCATGATTTGCCTCCCGGTGAATGGGTATTTACTATCTTAGATTAGTCCGATCCCAGCCGGGTCTCTGCTCGTTTGCGGATTTGAGGAAGCGCCCGAATGCCCTGTCCTTCTTCCGTTTGTCTATGTACGACAGCTCGTGGTACTCCGATTCGGTCTTGAGCTTCATACAGCTGGAATAGCGATCATCACTCAATACCCCGCTCATGAATGCGACTCGGACTACACAGCCGGGTCCTTGAGTGTGATCATAATTCTTATAACGACAGTCCACTGAAAGTTGCAAGATCTCTTGGATATTAGGGACCTATTGGATTATTCGTTTACCATGTATGGTTTTATGCTAGATGGAAAACGTGCCACGAAAGCCCGCATGGACGCCCCTGGAGCGTTGCAGCATATTATTGTCAGGGGTGTTGAACCTCGAAAGATATTCTATGACGATCAAGTCCGGGACAACTTTATGGAACGGCTGGGTGCTGACTTGGTTGAAACCGGCACGCCTTGTTTTGCGTGGGCCTTGATTCCGAACCGCGCCCATCTGTTGCTAAAAACCGGCTCTATGCCAATCGCTACGGTGCTGCGGCGGGTATTGACCGGATATGCTGTCAGCTTCAATCATTGCCACCGCCGGCGTTGAAATTATCCCAGCCAACCGTCAGCCAATCGACGAAAAGAGGACAGAAAATCGCCCAAACGAAAGGATTACCCCTGTTTGAGAAGTTCAATCAATAATCCAATTGACCCTTAATTTCCCGCTACAGATAGCTGGCAGAAAGCGTGGATTGCGAAATGGCGATCTCCTGAGTTTCTGCGTTAGCGGAGCCGCCTGCGCCATTTTTCTCAGTTGCCCGGCGCCTCTTCCGGCCAGCCGCCGCCAAGCGCTTTAAACAGTGTTACGGTTTCGGTGAGCAGGCGGAAGTGCAGATCGAGAGCAACCTGTTCGCTTTGCATGAGGCTGCGCTCGGATTCGAGTACCTGAAGCTGCGAGACCAGGCCTTCCTCGAATTGGGCCAGGTTGATTCGCTGGGCTTCCTGTAAATCGGCAAGCCCGGCCGCCGCCTGCTCTGTTTGCCCGCGCCGACTCTCAAGACTGATCAAAGCATTTTCGACTTCCTGAAAGGCCTTGATGACAGTGCTGCGGTATTGATCGGACGCGATTTCGGCCTCAGCCTCGCGCACTTCTACCTGGCTTTTTTTTGCCGGATCGAACACCGGGATTGATATCTTTGGGCCGCCGACCAGCAGCCATTGGCTCAAGAGACCGCCGAGCGAGTCACTGGTGCTGCCGCCCGACCCGGTGAGTGCGATCGAGGGCAGGCGGTCGAGCCGGGCCTGGCCGACGAGATTATAGGCAGCAAGCACCCGATATTCAGCAGCGAGCACGTCGGGGCGTCGCGCGAGCAGATCAGACGGCAATCCCGCCGGAACCGGCATGGACCGGAGCACGTCGCGCGATGAGGCCGGCGCGATCCGCAGTTCCCCCGCCGGCCGGCCGAGCAGAGCGGCAAGCCCGTTTTCGATGATCCTGCGCTCGCGCAGCAGTTCCTGCGCCTCACGCTGCAGCCGCAACAGTTCGGCCCGTTGGCGCAGCACCACATCCGAGGAAATCAGGTGTTCTTCGGCGCGCGCCTGGTACAGGGCAATGATGCGTTCCCCGGCCGTAATGAAACGCTCATACAACAAGACGAGTTCATCGAGTTGCCGCAGCCGGAAGTACTGGTTGGCAACCTGGCTGGCAACGACAAGGTAAGCCGCGCGCCAGTCTGCCCCGGACGCGCGCACTTCAGCGTCGGACGCGGCCTGGCCCTTCTTGATTTTGCCCCAGAGGTCGATTTCCCAGCTCAGGCCTGCGCCGACCTCATAATTCTCCATGCTTGCGGAGAGGCCGGGCCCAATATCCTGTTGCCCGTAGGTTGCGCCTGCGCTCAATCCCAAGACGGGCAGGCTACGGCTCGCCGCCACGCCGGCGAGTGCTTCCGCCCGCGCGACGCGCCCGGCGGCCACGCGCAGGTCGAAGTTGCCGGCCAGCGCCTGCTCGACCAGAGCCGACAGTTCAGGATCCCCAAAGTTGTTCCACCAGTCGGGTCTGAGCGACGCAACTTCCTCGGCGGCGGGGGCACTCCACGTTTCCGGTACCGGAACCTCCGGGCGGTCATACTCCGGACCGGCCAGCCGCGCACAACCAGCGGCAAGCATCATCGCGGTTATCGATAGTATCCAGCATCCACGTTTCATTGTTTGGGCACCTTGAAAAAAACGGAATACAGGACCGGCACTACCACCAGGGTGAGGATGGCGGCAAATGACAATCCGAACATGATCACCACGGCCAAGCCCTTGAAAAAGACATCGCCCAGCAACGGCAGCAGGCCGAGCACGGTGGTCAGCGCCCCGAGCAGTACCGGTCGGGTGCGGTCAAGCGTGGAATCGAGCACGGCCTGGAGGGGCGGTTTGCCGCTTTTCATCTCGATGTCCATCTGATCGATCAACACGACGGAGTTTTTGATGAGCATCCCGGCCAGACTCAGGAACCCGAGGGTGGCCATGAAGTCGAAGGTGGTCCCGGTGATCAACAAACCGGCGGCCACGCCGATGACGGCCAACGGCACGGTGAGAAAAATGATGACCGGCTGGCGCAGGGCGTTAAACATCATCACGATCAAGACGATCATGATGAGAAAGGTCACCGGCATGGTCTGGGCGATGCCGGCATTGGCCCGGGTGGATTTTTCATAGTCGCCGCCCCATTCGAGCCGGTAGCCCTCGGGTAGGGCAATGGCTTCGATGGCGGGCCGGATCTGGGCCAGGAGCGTCGCGCTGGGGCCGCTGGCCGCGTCGCATTGTGCGGTAATGGTGCGCTCACGATCGCGGCGGAGAATGAGGGGGTTTTCCCAGCGCGCTTCCCAGCCGCCGATCACCTGGCCAACCGGGATATGCCGGCCGGTGGCGCGGCTGGTAACGGTGATCTGGTCAAGCTGGTCGAGGCTGTTGCGTTCATCGGCGGGCAACCGGGCCACGATGCCGAGAACATCGTTGCCTTCGCGGTAGACCCCGAGCCTCCGACCTTCCGCCGCTACTTCCAAAGCGGCGGCAACCTCGGGCCGGGTGACGCCGACCCGCGCCGCCACTTCAGGCCGCAACACGGCATGCATCACCGGCACCGGCTGACGCCAGTCATTCTTGATGTTCACAGCGTTCGGATGGGCGTGCATCATATCCGTCGCCAGTTGCACAAGATCGCGCAAGACCGATTGGTCCGGACCGGAAAAGCGCGCCTCGATCGCGCTGCCGCCGCCGGGACCGAGCACGAATTTCCACAGCTTGTATTGGGCGTCGAGGTAATTCGCGTCCAATTCGGCCCGGATCTTTCCAATCAGGTCTTCGATGGCGCGGTTGTCGTCCACGGTAATCAGCAATTGGGCGTAAGCCGAATTGGCATCTTCCGGCGCGTAAACGAGGATGAAACGGACGGCGCCGCGGCCCACCCAGGAGGAAACCTGGTTAACCCCGTCAAGTTGTCGCACGAAGCGATCCAATCGCTCGATGTCGGCCAGGGTACGGTTAATGTGCGTGCCTTGGGGCAGCCAGAAATCGAGTACGAATTGCGGGCGTGCCGACTGCGGAAAGAATCCCGCTTTCACCTTGCCAAATCCGACAAGCCCCAGGGCAAGCATGCCGGTCATGATGCCGATGACCAAAAGGCGACGTGCCAGCGCCGCAGCGAGAAATTTCCGGTAGATCGCGGAAAAACGACCCGGCTTCGCGCCGGCGGCGGTGCTTTTAGGCGCCTTGAGAAAATCCACGCAGAGCAGCGGTGTCGCGGTGACGGCGAAAAACCAGCTCAAAAGGAGGGAAATCCCGATGACCTGGAAGAGCGACTTGCAGTACTCGCCGGTCGAGTCGGGAGAAAACCCGATGGCGGCAAAAGCCATGATGGCCACCAGCGTCGCACCGAGCAGGGGCCAGAAAGCCTGGCCGACCACCGCGCCCGCCGCTTTGATGCGGTCCTCGCCCTTGCCGATGCGAACGAGGATACCGTCGGTAACCACGATCGCGTTGTCCACCAGCATACCCAACGCCACAATCAACGCGCCGAGCGAAATGCGCTGAAGCTCGATGGCCATGAAATCCATCACAAGGAACGTCCCGGCCACGATCATCAGCAGCGATGCGCCGATGATCAGCCCGCTGCGCAGTCCCATGAAGATCATGAGCACACCGACAACAATGCCCAGGGCCTGGAAGACACTGATCACGAAGCCGGCAACCGCCTGCCTGACCGTCTCGCCCTGATACGAAATGGTATGCAGTTCGAGGCCGACGGGACGGCGCGGCTCGAGCGCGCTCAGGCGCGCGGCCACGGCATCGCCGAGCGCAACCACATTGCCGCCTTGGACAGCGGAAATGCCGAGACCCAGCGCACGCTGACCGTTGACTTTCAAGACCGCGTTCGGTGGATCCTGAACATCGCGGAATAGCGTGGCGACATCGCGCAATCGCACGGTCTGAACATCGCGCCCGGCCAGCACGAGGTCGCCCAGGAACTCCCATGAACCGGCGGCGCCGGAGAGCTGAATCCGAACGCGTTGGTCTGCCTGCGTCACTACACCGGCCGAAACTACCAGGTTGTGTTGCTGGAGCGCCTGAAACACCGCATCGACGGCGAGGCCGAATTGGCCAAGGCGGGCGCGTGAAATTTCGATATGAATGTTTTCCGGCTGCTCGCCCCATAAAACAATGCGCGCGACACCCGGAACCTGCAGCAGTTCGGTGCGGAGAAAATCCGCAAACTCCTCTATTTCCTTAAGCGAGTACCCGTCCCCGGTGAGTCCGAACAAGATGCCGTACTCGTCACCGAAGTCGTCATTCACGATGGACGGCTGGGCGCCCGGGGGTAGGTTCTTTTGCGCATCGGATACTTTGCGCCGGACTTCATCGTAAATCTGGGGCAAGTCCGGCTTGCGAAAGGTCTCGAAAAATTCCGCTTTCACGATGGATAAGCCGGCCTGGGACACCGAGGTGACCTGCTTGACCTGCCACATGCTTTGCAAGATGGACTCGATGACTTCGGTCACTTCATTTTCCACCTCGCGCGGCGAGGCTCCCGGGTACGAGGTGATCACCGGGCAGATTTTGATGGCTACGGCGGGGTCCTCGAACCGGCCCAGCCGGGGATAGACCACCAATCCTCCGAGCAGCACCAGAATGGCCAGCAGGTAGGAGATCGTTCGTTTTTGGATGCAGTATTCGACGATGGTCATGGGCGCCTCACGAACGATTGGGCGGCTCGTAGGCCCGCACCGCATCGCCCTCGCGCAGGTTGTGCAGGCCTGATACCGTCACCGTGTCGCCGGAGGCAAGGCCCTCCAGCACCTGAACAAAACCGCCGCGCCGCGCGCCGATGAGAACCACCCGCTGCGCGACCCGGCCGGAGGCCGGATCGACCCGCCAAACCAGGGTGCGCTCGGCATTGTCGGAAAACAACGCGCGTTCCGGCACCCAGCAGGACTCGGCGGGGCCGTCCAACCGCAGGACCAGGTCGAGGGACACCGACATGCCGGGCAGCAGCGGCGTGCCTTCCGGCGCGTCGAGCGTGAACACCACGTTGTAGGTCAGGGTATCAGGATTCGCCTCGGTGGTGAAATCCTTGAGCGTCACCGGAAACACCCGGTCCGGCAATTGATCGAAACGCGCGTTCATGCTGACGCTGGGGGCTTGGCCGACCTGCAGGATGAACGTTTCGGGAACCTGGACTTCCACCTTGTAACGCGAAAGATCGTGGACCACCATGATGGTCTGGCGGGGTTGTACCAACTGGAAAGGGTCTGCCTGGATCGAGGCGATCCGCCCGGTGAACGGCGCGCGCAGCTCTGAGGTTTCGAGATCCTTGCGGATTTGCCGCAGGTTGGCCTCGGCGGTTTGAAGCGCGGCTTGCGCTCGCTCCAGGTCGGCCTGCGCCACTGCTTGGCGGGCAAATAACCGCTGGTAGCGGTCGTGGGTCACCCGGGCTTCGTCGAACGCGGCTTGGCGGGCTTTTTCAGCAATCTCCAGGTTGCGCGTGTCAAGACGGGCCAGCGTTTCGCCCTTTTTGACCAGTTGGCCCTGAACCACCGGTAGGTCGACTAGGATTTCCGCGCGATCAAAAGAAAGTTCAGCCCGCTGGGCCGCCTTGATCATGCCCGAAGCCGAAAACAGGCGCTCGGGGGAGCGGGTTTCCGCCACGGCAAGTTTGACCGGCCGCGGAGCATCCGCCTCCTTCGCAGGCGGATCGCCGCCACATCCGGCAGCGCCCCAGACAAGCCCCAATGCCGCAATCCATCTCCACAATACTCGATTCATTAATCGTCTCCTGAAAAACCGTACGCTGACGCAATGGTGACAGACATAAATGACGGCCAATCGCAGAGATTAAGGTGGTCTTTTCTCAATATCCGCAATCCGAAGGCATCACTGCCGTGCATAAGTTCGAATTGATTCAATTGTTTTCGAGCCGGAAAAAAGCGCATCCCTGGTAAAGAGCAAATGCATCATCCATCCCGTTAATAGAGCCGGAATCGATTGTGGTGACCACTTGTGGCTTGCGCCACATTGTTCGTGTGCTCCCCTGATTTTCACTGGGTTCGCCAGGTTATAAAAGAAAGGGTTAGATTACAATAACGAGACTGCCCATTTTGGGCAGTTTATGGTATAACGCCTGAGAGTCCAAAGTTTTCATAACCACCAACAGCCATGTTTAATTTTTTCCATTATTAAAAAGAAGTTGCCCAGTTCAAGCTCAAACTGATTGACCGCATCCAGCAGCAGGAGAAGCGGCCGCCCAAAGAACGTATGTCAACTATCCAGGTTGTCGAAGACATACTCAATAGCGCCGGGCATCCCCTGCACATCTCGGACATAATTGAGCTGGCCGAAAAGTGGCACCAGACCAAACTGCAGCGGGACGCGATCGTTTCGGCCCTTTTGAAAAAAATCAACGCTGGCCGAACCTTCATCCGAACGGCTCCGAACACATTTGCTTTGCAAACCGACACCGGCAAGTAAGGGAGGAGCGGGCACGGCGCCGGTAGAAGACAGCTGCCAGATCTATTGCCTCTGGCAGCTTGAGGACCGAAAAGTATCGATTGTCTTGATATAATGGTGGAAAACCTACAATCAGATCCAAGGTTAATTCGCGGAACAGTTCGACCACGTAGGTCTAAAGAGTACCTGTCAAGAGAGGTTACTATATGGATAACGATACGAACAATCTGAAAGAAAAAAATGTTGCATCTCTTCGCTTCCGCTTCAATGAAAAATTTTATCAGGCAAACAAAACAAGTATCGCCATAGTTATGAACCACTTTTTTCT
>JAWOIA010000146.1:0-7678 GCA_046484885.1 Desulfosarcina sp.
GTCCCTGGACAAGCGATACAGCCTGGCTGCCAAAGGCATCCAATTTGAGGACGTCTTTGCAGCGGTATCTGAATTGCTTTCTGTTCAACCGCGCAATTTACTGGGGCCTTCCAAAGAACGAACCATTGTTAAGGCCCGGGCACTTTGTTGCTACTGGGCTGTACGTGAACTGGGCATGTCAATGAGCACTGCGGCGGATCGATTAAAGATTGCCGGACCAACGGTTAGCGTGGCGGTGAAAAAAGGGCACAAAATCGTTAGCGATGAAGGGCTGGTGCTATCGGACGTACTGAATATAAGAATATAAGGGGCGCCCCTCATCTTCCACCTGGGACTTTGGGATGACAAGCAAAGGCCAGAGCCCACAGCGAACTCGCCTCCGGCAGCCGCGCTTCAGTACACCATAGAAGATGCCACCCCCTCAGCCGATGACATGACTGTCGATCCGTGCTATCCAGTGGAGGCTTAGCTTTGAATACGAGGCTGCCGGTCAATCAGCGTGTTTTTTAGACTTGACATCGATCAGCATGGCCGGTTAGGGATTTTCATCCAGCACCGTGTGAAATCCTTGACCCACCTATTGTGCCGGTGCGGCGATGCAACCACAATTCAGGAGGTGGGAATGACCCGCGATGAAAAAGCAAGTTCTTATCACCCGTGAACGTGTTGAATGAATTATCGGGAATGAAATTCATGAAAAGAAGTACCCAGTCCATCGATGGGCGTTTATCCATCAAACTTCGAACAGTTGTCCAACAGGGTGCTGTTTTGATGCTGTATCTGTTTTTTATTGTGGCGCTGATCCCCGCATCCCCGGTTTTCGGCCAGGGAATCCGGGTCGGCCCAGACGGCCAAGTAGTGGAGAGCACCCTCAGCCTGCCCTACGCCTTTTATAACGAGCATTTCGGCTTTGCGGCGGGGTACGTGTATGGGGTGGTCGGGCGGCCTCAAAAGCAGGCTACGTTTCTGACGACCGCAATTGCCGGTACCAAAGGCTCGGCCATGGTTTTTTTCGCGGGCCGGGACCTGCAAATGCCCTATGTCGATCGGCTTTTCATGGATCCGATTGTCTCGGTGGGGTATTTCAATGATGCCGAGGCGTTTATCGACGGCAACCCCAAGTTCCCGAACGAACGTGCCGGCGGCAACGACTCGGACCCGGATAATTTCATTGAAGGCGACGGCTGGGATAATTTCTTTCGGTTGCGATTCAAATACCTCCTGGCGATTGGTCACGGCCGCGATCAGATCATCGGCGCTTTCCATCTTCAAGATGGGCTCCTCGTGTCGGGCGCCACCGGTGGAGACTCCCTGAATCCGTTGGAGAGCGGGAGGACTTACCTGGAACTGCGGCCCTTCTACCGCTGGCAACAGATCGATGGGAGGGACCTGGAGAGGGACCTCAAGACCAACGGCCTGGATTTCTCGACCTTCTGGGACAACCGCGACTTCTACGCCAACCCCTCGCGCGGCTTTGGGCTGCGTGCCCGGTACTCACGCGATTATGGCTGGTTCGACAGCTCCAATTCCTGGACCAACCTCGAAACCGAACTGGACCTCTATCTTCCTCTTCAGCTTGGCAAACGGTTTCGCCAAGGAGTACTTGCGCTCAGCTCTTGGACCTCCTATTCTCCAACCTGGGATGAAAAAGCCGATGGCTCCATCACCAACAACCCTCCGGCCTACACCGGCTCAACCCTGGGGGGGCTGTGGCGGATGCGCGGCTACCCGACCCAGCGTTTCAACGATAAGGCCGCTGTCTATTACGCAGCCGAGCTGCGGATGATCCCCGACTGGAACCCCTTTGACCGCTGGGCTTGGCTCCAGCAGCATGTCGGGATTCAGTGGCTCCAACTCGTGCCGTTTGTCGAGGTTGGACGGGTGGCTCCAACCTGGAATGCGGCGGATCTCCACTCGGACATGAAGTGGAGCGCCGGACTGGGGGTTCGGGCCTGGGCCAAAGGAATCGTGGCCCGTATTGACGCCGCCTTTTCCACGGAAGGGGTCGGCATCCAGATGATGATTTCCCAGCCGTTCCAGTTTTAGCCGATTCGCAGACCTTTTCTCTGCATGACGCGGCCAATCTGCAATTGCTTTTGACGCATGTCGTCCGATCCGATCGAACTCGGATGAAAAATAACGCCCCCTTGGGCTGCTTTGCCCTTTCCTATTGAATCTGCTTTTACAGTCTTGCCGTTTCCGCTCGCCAGCAAGAACAGAACCGAGATCTTTTTGATGAGATCCAGAAGCGGCACTGGATCAGTGAATGGACCCCGTTGGTGTAGGGGCAACCTCATGGTTCAAACTTGCCGCGCTCAGTGAATGGATGTGGGTGTTACCCCGGCAAAAACAATTCTATGCAGCCAGCAGAGCAGGACACCCGGAGATAACATCCAGTATTATCGGATGCCATAAAAAGGCTTGGGACAGCATGGGATATTCATTCCTGTTTTTGCAGGTTATCGGTCCTACGGTGGAACTGGGCCGCAAGGTCCTGGGCTTCGGAAAGCGGGTGGGGGAGTAACATTGTGGCGATAAAATCCCTGCCTTCGATTGCATATTTATTTTCCCATTTTTGGTACACTTTTCATTCCCATTGATAATTTACAGTGATATCCTAAAAACAGGTAAGGTGGCAACTTTTCACAACGCCATCAATAAGGGAGGTAGCATTATGCCAAGAGGAGACGGTACAGGACCAGCAGGCCAGGGACCAGGCACGGGACAAGGCACGGGACAAGGCACGGGACAAGGCCAGGGACAAGGCCAGGGAAGATGCCGAACCGACAAAACCAGCCAGGAGACCGATAAGGGAACCGGCCGGGGGCCGGGCAAAGGTCAGGGAAAGGGCCCCGGCAAAGGTCGTAGACAGGGTGGACAAGGCAGTGGGCAGGGTCGCGGCAAGTAATTGGTATTCTGATAATCGCAGTTTGCGCAAGAAATATTCCCAGACACGAAAGGAGTATCAAATGAAAAAAGTCGCTATTGTTGGATGCGGCGCTTACATGGACAGTGGATATGGATGTGCCGGTGAATGGCGATGTCTTAAAGCCGCAGCCATGGGAGAGGGAAAGTTTGACGCGCCGGTGGCGGTGGTGGCGTTTGTAAAATGCGAATGCCCGGGCCGCAGTGTTGCGCCCAATACCGGCGTGGCCATCAAAATGTCCCAGGTCAAGCCCGACGCGATTTATTTGAGTTCCTGCATGGCCAATGCCAAACCCGCGTGCCCCTATGCGTCCGCCGAGGAGATGGCAACTATTATTGGAGATAAAACCGGTGTGCCTGTTGTTCTGGGCACCCATGAATATCATTAAGAGCGGTTTCCCAAAAGATCCGACCCCAAATCGATTTTTAGGTTCGTTTCGGTAAATAAAAGCCGATAGATTGCCGGTCGAAGCCGTTTCCCGTCCGGAAGCGTGAGGTGGTAATGGGTCGGTGTGAATTGAATTTTTAACGCGGCAGGGAGGCTCTCATGAAAAATGGCGATAAACTCGTTGTTGTCGGTTGTAGCGGTGCGGGCGGTCCTGCCGCCATGCTGGCCAAAAAATTAATGCCTGAAATCGATGTTACGGTAATCCGCAAGGAAAAAAATTTCATCGTCCGATGAGCCCTGCCCCATGTCGTGGCCGGTCTGGCCGCGCCGGAGTCCATTGTGGTGCCGGATAAAAAACTCCAGGAAGCAGGCATCAACGTGACCTTGGGCGAAGTAACGCAGCTGGATACCGCCAAAAAACAGGCTTTGACGGCAGATGGCCGGCGATTCCCCTATGACAAACTGTTTCTGGCCACCGGCTCCAGCGCTTTTGTCCCTCCGCTCGACGGCCGGGACCTCAACGGGGTATGTTTCCTTCGCGGCCTTGACGACGCCGAACGGATCAAAGCGTTTTTGGCCGAAAAAACCCCCGCAAAACTGGTCTTTATCGGCGCGGGCTTTATTAGCATGGAAATCGCATCTCTTCTGGCCGCCCAGAAACCCGGCGCGTATGACATCACCGTGGTGGAACTGTGTGATCGCCCCCTCCCCCTGATGCTGGACAAAGATATGGCCGGTCCGGTTGCGGAATATCTTGAAAAACAGGGGATTCACCTGCTGACCGACGCAAAGGTGGAAAAGATTGTGGGGAAAGACAGCAATGTCTGCGGCGTGGCCCTTAGTTCCGGAAAAATAATCGACGCGGATATGGTTTTTGTTAACGTGGGGGTCCGGCCCAACGTCGCATTGGCGGAAAAAGCAGGCCTGAAAATGGGCAGGTTCGGGATACAGGTGAATCAGTTCCAGGAAACATCCGACCCGGATATCCTGGCCGGCGGCGATTGCGTGGAAAAAATCAATTTCATCACCCGTAAGACTGATGCCGGCTGCTTCAGGGGCCCGGCGGTGATGCAGGGACGTCTGGCGGCAAAGCGCCTTGCCGGGTTTGACATCGGGTTTCCCGGCGTGCTCAATGCCGGCGGCTGCCAGATGTTTGATCTTGTGGTGGCCTCCACCGGTCTGACCGAAGAGACCGCGGCCCGGGAAGGGTTTGAAACGGTCTGTGCTGCCGTGGATTCCAGAAGCAAGCACGGCATGATCCCCGGCATGAAGCCGTGGCGGATCAAGCTGGTTTTTGACCAAAAAACAAAAAAACTCATCGGCGGCCAGATCGTCAGTCATGCCGTTGCGCCCGCCCGGGAGATCGACGCGGTCAGTGCGTTTATTCTCGGCGGAAAAACCATGGCCGATCTCACCACATTCACATCGGCCTGCAACCCGGATATTTCCTCGGAACCGAGCATGGAACCCATTACCATCGCAGCCGAACAGGCCCTGCAGAAATCAAGATAACAATAACACCCGCGGACGGCATATCAGGGAAAATCATTGATGAAGTTTCTGGTGGTTGAAAGGGAATGGATTCCCGTAGGATGTCAACCCCGACTGAACTTACCGGCATTGTAAACAGAAATCACGTCCCTTTACAAACTATGGCCTGGTATTGGTCCGTTTGTCCTGCCCTCTACCTGATCTGGTCGGTGACGTAGCCGGGAAATCCTTTTCGCGTTCTTGTGAAAGACCCTCATGCGCCGGGCCTCTGGATTGACGGCCGTTTTCCCGCCCCTTATACTGTAAATTGTCAAACACCCTTTGGCGACAGGCAATGCCCAAGGGGAAAATAGGTCCGTCAACCGCGGGAACGCCACCTCGCCCCGCCGCCTTCAATGCGCAACCCGCCGCCTGACGGCGGAGAGGTTCTCCGAAGGAAGGAGGGTCCCTATGAAGTACGTCTTTGGACCAGTCCCCTCACGGCGATTGGGGCAGTCGCTAGGGGTGGATACCATTCCCCTGAAAACGTGTAACTGGAACTGCGTTTACTGCCAGCTTGGGCGCACCGTACCACTGACCCATGCGCGCAAAAGCTACTTTCCCCGTGAGGACATTTTGGCAGAAGTGGAGGCCACGCTCGCCAACCATCAGCCGGGTGAAATTGATTGGGTGACGTTTGTCGGGTCCGGCGAGCCGACGCTACACAGCGGCATCGGTTGGCTGATCCGGCAGGTCAAAGCGGTTACCGAACTGCCGGTGGCCGTGATCAGCAACGGGTCGCTGCTTTACCTGCCAGAAGTGCGCCGGGACCTGGCGGCGGCGGATGTGGTGATGCCGTCGTTGGATGCGGGAACGGCCGTTCTCTACCGCCAACTCAACCGCCCCCATCCCGAAGCAACTTTTGCCCGCCTGGTGGACGGCCTGATCACCTTTCGGCACACATACCGCGGCAAACTCTGGCTGGAAGTGATGTTGGTGCGGGGTCTGAATGACACCGAGGCGGCTTTGCAGGCGATTGCCGCTCTCTTGCGGCGCATTCGCCCGCATGAAGTCCACCTCAATCTGCCGACTCGTCCCCCGGCCGAAACCTGGGTGCAGCCGCCGGATGAAGAAGGACTGCTGCGGACGCGGGCCATCTTAGGCGAGATTGCCACCGTGGTCCATCCGATTGCGGGGGCATTTGATTTGAGCGGGTATGAAACAGCCGTTGACGCCATCATCGCCATCATCACCCGCCACCCCATGCGCCAGGAAGAGCTGGAGCAGACGTTGGCCCGCTGGACGCCGGACCGGGTGCAAGAGGCGCTGTCTGAGCTGGAAGCCGGTGGGCGGGCGCAGGTTGTTGCGCGGTATGGCGCTCAGTTCTGGAGCGCCGCCCCCGCCCACTACCCGGACGAGGCTCACAGCTTGAGCGCCGCGCCAGGACGACAGCGCGGTCAGGCGCAGGACGGCACAGCGCAATAGGAGTGCGTGTCACTTTTGGGGATCGTCCCGCGCCGCTCCCGGTCGCTTACCTGGAAGGGGGAATTGGAGACACCGAGGAACGTCCCCCCGTCCCCACCTGCAGCCCAGGCTGTACCTTGGAATTCGCGGCGACGTTACGGCTAGTTTTGGCTCAGTTCCGTTTTAGCTGCGACCGTTTGTCAACCTTCGCGGTGCACCAAGACACCTACCCCTTGCTAAATTGAGATCGAGCGGATAGTAGATTCACCTATGAAAACAATAGACATGAAAGCCGCACGAAGTGTCGTTCAGGTTCAGGCCCAGGCCAGGCCCTCGGAAGGCACCCAGGGTGCGACTGGAGGGGGCCTTACCGGGGGCTCCGGCGAGGTCATTTCGGCCCCCGATCCTCAAGTATCTGCCCAAAAGCCCCGGCGCAAGCTGACCGCCAATCAAGGAACGAAAAAATGCCCTACTTATTAAGGATTCCCGCTTTATGCGTTGCTTGTTTGTTGTCGCTCACGACCGCGTCCGCCGCCCCGGCGGCCGAACCAAACGATTGGAGCCGTTTCAACATCGAGCTTGAAGTAGGCCCTGTATGGCAAACCAGAAACGATGTGCGGATACCCGGCGATACCGGAACCGAATTTTCGCTAAAAGATCTGACCGGCAGCGGACCCTATCCTGCCGGCCGCATCACCTTCGACTGGAACATTCGACACCGGCATGGGTTGCGTTTCATTGTGGCACCGCTGCAATTCGATGAAAAGGGTGCTTTCGATCAACCGGTATTATTTTCCGGCGCCTCTTTCGACCCGGGAACCCCGACCAAGGGGACATATAGATTCAACACCTACAGGGCAGGCTATCGTTATCTGTTTTTAAACACGGATGCGTGGCAAATGCGGGTGGGTGCGACAATTCTGGTGCGCGATGCCAAAATCGAGCTCGAACAGAATGGAATCAGCGCCTCCGACAGCGATTTCGGCTTAGTACCACTTTTGAGCTTTTCTACCGAATGGGCCTTTGCATCCCGCTGGACAGCCGTACTGGACTTTGAAGGACTGGTCGGCGGTCCCGGCCGGGCTCTGGATCTGGCCCTGAAAGTGCGCTACGCCTTGAGCGATCAATGGAGCGTGGGCGCCGGTTACCGGACGCTGGAAGGCGGAGTCGATTCAGATGATGTCTATAGCTTCGGCTGGTTCCATTTCGCTGTGTTGAGCCTCGGTTACCAGTTTTGATGAATAGCCTACACGCGCCGAATGATTTGTTTTAAGATCTTTTTCCGCTATAGTCCGGGCCATCGCCCGAAAACCATGTCCCGACATCTAAACTGAGCAATTGTCGCGCTTGCCGCAGATACAAGGAAGATGGCTTTGTGCTATAGTCGTCTATGCGCGAAGGCATCTGACACCGGTGATGCGGTAAGATCGG
>JAWOIA010000200.1:0-9402 GCA_046484885.1 Desulfosarcina sp.
CCGAATTGCCAGAAGATGATCTCATCGGGACTAAGGTGCATGACAGGCCTCCTTTGCCGGAGCATTTGGGGGCTCGACCGGCCGGCGGGTGAGACGGGTCACGATCAGCCGTGCGGTCACAAATCCAAGAAGACACACCAGCAACCGCTGCCAATGACCGTCGGAAACAAAATATATTCCGGCCAGAGCGATGCTCATTCGCAGCAGCAGGCTGCCAAAGAACCATAGCGCCGGCCGTTGGGACGAAAGGCCCTGGCGAACCGTCCACCAAAGGCCGCCGAAAAACATCGCCCCGAGCAAAGCGCCCATCACCAGCACCGGCGCCAGACGCAAAGTTTCATTCATCATTATCCTCCTGTTCCTCCCGTATGGCCCGGTCTTCTTTGGTCAGCCAATGCCACGCATTCAGACACCCGATCGAAAGGCCGGCAACCAGCAGGGCCAGGGTCCAGGATCGGCCTTCCGGGTAGCGTTGGTCCAGCCAGAGACCGAGCACCGCGCCGAGCAACGTGGGAATCGCCACCGACCAGCCGATCAGGCCCATCATGCCCAGGCCGAACCAGACGGTACGGGTGACATGGCGTTGCGCGCGGAGTTTTCGCGCCGCCTTGGCGCCAACCTCCACGTTGAGCGTCGGCTTCGGCTTCAACGGTTTTGGTTTTAATTCCTCAGTCATGATGAAATTCCGCTAAGCGGCGGATAAAACCGCTTTCCATTTTCGCCAGCGCCGAGCGTACGCTCTGTTCCTGCTCGTCCAGGTTGAGAAACTCCCTTTCCACCGACTCGCGCAATGTGCCGAGGTCCTTTCCGGCGATGGCGTTGCGCACGGAAACGAGCACGTCCGAACCGGTCTTGATCAGCACCCCTTCATCCACGGCCAGATATACCTCGCCTTCGATTTCGTTTTCATAGATCAGAATCCCGGGTGCGAGCGCCGCAACGCAGTCGAGTCGGCGGGGCAGGATTCCGAATGAGCCTACACGGGTCTCGGCAACGATGCGGATCACGCCAGTTTTCTCGGCGAAGATTCGAAACGGCAGCAGAACCTTAAGATTCATGTGTCTTCGCTTTTCCCTTTGCTTCATCAATCGCCCCGATCATGTACAGGGCACTCTCCGGGTGGTCTTTGAATTCATCGCCGAGGATGCGCTCACAGCCGTCAAGCGCGTCTTCAAGACTGACGAGTTTGCCCTTAAGCCCGGTGAATTGCTCGGTCGTGAAAAAGGGCTGGGTGAGAAATCGTTCCAGCCGGCGGGCACGGGCCACCACGTTGCGGTCCTCCGGCGAAAGCTGTTCCAGGCCGAGCATGGCGATGATGTCCTTGAGTTGCGTGTATTGCGCGAGTGTCCGCCGAATTTCCTGGGCCAAACCATAATGCCGCTCGCCGACGATGCCGGGCGTAGCCATCTTAGAACTGGACTGCAGCGGGTCAATGGCCGGGTAAAGGCCTTCGCTTGCCCGCTTGCGCGAAAGCACGATCGAGGCAGAAAGATGCGAGAAGGTATGCACCGCCGCCGGATCGGTGAAATCGTCCGCAGGGACATACACCGCCTGAATGGAGGTGATGGCGCCGGTGTCGGTGTTGGCGATTCGCTCCTCCAGACGGGACAACTCGGTGCCCATGGTCGGCTGATAACCTAACCGAGACGGCATTTGCCCCATCAGGCCGGACACCTCCGAGCCGGCCTGGATGAACCGGAAGATATTATCGATCAGCAGCAGCACGTCGCGGTGCTCGTCATCTCGAAAATACTCGGCCATCGTCAGCGCGGCATGGCCCACGCGGAACCGGCTGCCCGGCGGCTCGTTCATTTGCCCGAACACCATGACCATGTTCGGCAGCACACCTGCTTCCTTCATCTCGCGGTAAAGCTCTTCGCCTTCCCGACAGCGTTCGCCGATGCCGCAAAACAGACTGACCCCCTCGTGGTGGCCGATCATGTTATGGATCATTTCCGTGAGCAGGACGGTTTTTCCGACACCCGCACCGCCGAACAGGCCCGCCTTTCCACCGCGTTCGAGTGGCACGAGCACATCGATCACCTTGATGCCCGTTTCAAAGACCTCCGATTTTGTGGAACGCCTTACCAAAGCTGGCGGGGCGCGGTGGACGGAGCGCCACTCCACGTTAGAAACCTCCCCTTCGCGGTCGAGCGCATTGCCGAACACATCGAACATTCGCGAGAGAATCCCCTTACCGACCGGCGTCTTCAACGGCCCGCCGGTGTCTTGTACCGCCATGCCCCGGGCAAGGCCCTGGGTTGGGGTGAGCGCAATACCCCGAACGCGATGCGCGTCGAGTTGAGCCAAAACCTCGATGGCAATTTCTCCATCCTTCGCGTGCAGCAACGAGTAGATCGGCGGCAAGTGGTCATCGAAGCGTATATCGACGACGCTGCCCCGCACCGAGACCACTGCGCCAAAGTTCGAAGGACTGTTTTTGTTCTTCATCCATCCCCTCGGCAATCCATCTACCGGTTGTCCCGGTTCATTGTCCCCATGCGCTTTCCTGCGCATGGGGACAACGTTCCGCGAATTCTTTTGTCGTTCGCTCCGTTCGGAATTTTCGTTCCAGGTGATCCATTGTTTAGAGATCAATTTTTATGCCATGCTGCCAACGCGCAGCGCCACGGCACACATTATCCTGATTTTTATAGAATAATTCTTTTGACAACCACGTTCAGGGCAGCCGATAGCAGCCATGCAAAAGAAATCATATATGACCACTGGTTAAATATGACCTTTACACTGTTCGATGGCCCGGGACCCTGTACCATCAAGGGCGCCGGATAGCCTCGCCTCGGACGTAAACAGCCGATACCCCGACTGCCGGAAGGTTGAGCGAAATCGACTTTCCAGCGTAAACCGGCAGTTTGGAGATGACTCCGACCTCAATAACGGTAGATCGCAGCTAATCCGGTCTTCGTCGGCATCCGTTCGGTCGGTGCGATAACGACTTTTCCGCCCATCTTCAGGGTTATCATCGCCAGGTCGTCGAGCACGTCACCAACCTCCGGGTGGATTAAGTCGTCAAACTCGATGTCGCCGGTCGCTGCATTGATCCGCCCGGGAATCTCGCGACGGGCTTCGATCAGCAGTGTGGCCACCCGTCCACCCACAACCGCCCTGGCGACCTGTGCTATATCGTCATCACCGAGTCCCCCGGACCTCGCGTTACCGAACTCCTCGACCAGTGTATCCAGTCGTGCCAGATAGCGAGGCTCCATAAGCTGCCAGGCGCGCACGCGGAGTTCGTCGATCGACGACAGGGCATCCGGGTGGATATCGATGCTTTCGTCTATCAGGGAGGGGTTGGCGCTGATTTCGTGAAACAAGTGATGATGCTCGGGGAGCGCTGCCAGGATCAGCGGCAAGCCCGATGGCTGAGAATGGTGCTCAAGGACTCCTCGGTCAACGGCACGGAAGAAGCGTTCCGCATCGATGTCTCCCTCAGATCCCCCCCCGTGACCGTGGTGCATGGCTACCTTGGATCCTCCTGCGCCGCCGTATGAGGCGACGGTAAGGTGCGGATCGGTTAATTCTTTCCCCAACGCAGCTGTGAGCTTGCTCGGCACATCCTGATGCAGTTGAATCTCGTATAAGGCGTCACGGTTACCTTCGAATAGCTTGATCTCCTGCCGGTTCAACCCGAGAACTTGGTAACGGTCGGCTGACTGAAGGATGCGCATCAGAGGTTTGGTATGAAAGCTGTCCGCCACTAGAGCCAATTCGGCGACGGGCCGATGGAGTTTGTAAACTCGGAAAATGTTTTTTGCGCCCAGTACCGCCAGCCCGTCAAGAGTGTGGTTCCAGAAGTCGTGGTCCTCAGCCAATGCCAAAAATGGTTCCAGTAATTGCCTGACCCCTTCTTTCGGGAGTTGTTGCTGAAGTGACTCCTCCAGTTTCTTCACAAGGTTTCCGAACCGGATCGGATCTTGCTGATTGTCCGGGCGGTGCCGATGCGTCGTCTGGTAGAGCGAAAGGCAAGGGGGATCGCAATTGTCCAGGAGTCCCGTGGCATAGTTTTTATCGAGGGTGTTCATTTTGTCTCCTCTCTGTTAAGTAATCTTCGTCATCTGGCTGCGTGCTCAGCAGCGCCACTCCACGTTCGCAACCTGCCCTTCGCGGTCGAGTGCATTGCCGAACACAGAGAATCCCTTTGCCGACAGGCGTCCTCAACGGCCCACCCATGTCTTGTACCGTCATGCCGCGGAAAAGGCCCTGGGTAGGGGTCAGCGCAATACCCCGGACCGATGCGCGTTGAGATGAGCCAAAACCTCGATGATCCATCAACCCATTGTTCCGGTTCGTTGCCCCCATTCAAGTGGACCCAAATTCGATCAGCGCCGCGAACGCGGAGAAACCGGCACCGAATGCGAGGAGCATCCCTTTTTGGCCGGGTTGCAGCCGGCCGCTGTCAAGGATCTCGCGCAAAACAAACAAAACGGAGGGTGACGACATGTTGCCGTAGTTCTCGAAGACGCTGTAGGAAAAACGCAGGGCGTCGCCAGCGAGTTTTAGTTCCTTGGCGACCTGGGCCAGCACGGCTGTGCCGCCCGGATGAACCGCCCACCAGGCGATGTCATCCGGTGAGAGCCCGTGCCGCGCCAGAAGCCGGGACGCCACCTCCATCACGGTGCGCGCGCCGATAACCGGCACCCGCCTGCTCAGATGGTTTCGCAGGCGACCACCTTCCGTCCGGTAACGCAGATCCTTGCGATACCGGGGGAAAAGACCCGCCTCAAAATCCACCATTCGCGCCAGACCGCCCTGATGGCCCTCCCGCGACAGGTCGAGCACTGCGGCGGCGGCGCCGTCACCGAAAATGGCATTGCTCACCACCAGTTCCGGCTCATGACCTGGAAAAAAGGTGGCCGAACATATTTCCACGGCAAGGCTGAGGACCGGGCCTTCCCCGCTTCGGACCAGAATACCGGCGGCGGCTTCGAGATTCGGAATCGCCGCGCCGCACCCCATCCCCATCAGCTCCTGGAAGCGAATCGATGTCTTTAGCCCCAGATCTTGCGCGATATACGAGCAGAGTCCGGGACAGAGGTAACCGGTGCAGGTATTGACGATCAGACCTGCAATCTCGGCGGGTTCCACGCGGGCCTCCGTCAATGCGCGGCGTGCCGCGGCAATGGCTGTGCTACGACCGAACTTAAGAAAGCGCGCTAGCATCAGGTCGGGATCGGCTTCAAGGACATCCGCCTTCGCATCTACCCCCAGGTAACGTCCTTTGATTTTGCCGTCCACCAGAATGCGGCGATACAGATCCCGTTCGGTCGGTTTGAGAGAGAAATGCGTGAAGAAAAATTCGTACGCCTCCTCCTGTGTTACATAAAATGGCGGGGTGGCGGTACCCAGCCCTCTGAGGATAATGGTTTTCACGCGTTTTCTCCTTGTTTGAATCGGATGATGGTGGCGATCCGAAACCACCGGGCCGGCTCCACGGAAACCGTGACGCTATCGAGTTGCTGCAACAAGGTTCTCAGTTCATCAATTTTGAAGCCGCGCCGGATCGAGAGCAGGGCGTCATGCCGGACCCCTGCCGGCGCAGCGGTGGCGATCAGCAGGAGTCTTGCCGCCAGAGACGCCAGTTGCGAGCGTCGCAGATCGTTGATCAGCAAGCTGCTTCGCACGAAACCGCGGAGCCTGTGCAGCAGTATGAGGATTTGTGCATTGCTGAAATGATGGAAACACATGGAGCTCACGGCATAATCATACGGTTCGACGGGTTGGTGGGTAAAGACGTCCTCCTGAAGCAGTTCCACCGGCGGATTGCCCGCCCGGGCGAGCTGTCCGCGGGCAATGTCAATTGCGTGGTCGGCCATTTCCAGGCAGGTGAAGTGCAGGGGAATGCCGCAGGCGCACGACCACCGGATCACCGCCAGTGGGATGTCGCAGCTTCCCGAGCCGATGTCGAGGATGCGAAAGGGGGCGCCGGTATAACGCCCGGCGATTTCAGCGGCCAGGAATCGGCGGACCAGCCGGATACCGCCAAAACTGCAATTCACCGCCTCCATGAACCGGTAGCTGGCGGCGGCCAGCACCGGATCACAGTCCGGCCGGTCGAGAAATTCCATCTGCGTGGCGCGTGAGTCAAACACCCCAGAGCCCTCCCGTTGCCATGGCATCGTCCATGTCTGCATACTTTCTCAACACCTCGTTACGGTACTCGGGGGAGATAAAAACGGCCTGATCGGCAATCCGCTCGCAATACCCGCAAACCTGACAGTCCATGGAGGCGCAGTCGCGGCTTCGAAAACCTTCCAGAAAATTCTCCGGAATCTGCTGTGCATCCACCCGGATCGGACATTCCGGCAGCGGCGAGAGCCAGCCTTGCATGCGCGCCAAGTCAATCATTGGTTTCAATCTCAGCGGATTCACCTGCCACGGCTTCCAGAAGTGGCGCAGAGTCCAGTGCGATTGTTTGTGAACCGGACTTTTAAAGCCATATGACAGCAGCAGTTCGGCCAGATTGCCATTGAACCGCCGCTCGCTGTATGCTTTGACACGCCGCAGCAGTTCCACGGACGGAATCCCCCGTTCCAAAAGCTTGAAGGACGTGTAGCCCATCGCTTCGTAGACAGCGAGATCTTCGGGCCGAATCCAGGCCGACTTGATGAATTGCGACGGATCGGTCAGCCGATGCCGGGAACAGCGCATAAAGCAGTAATCGATGAAGAGTGTGTTTGACTCGTCAGATGCATGTGCAAAACCGTTCTGGTGATAGGTTTGCATCGGACAATTCATCAGGCAGACGTGATTTGCGATCAATTCCAGATCGCAACGGACGGCCTGACGGATAGCCGCAAGGCGGGAGAAATTCCGGTTGATCGAAAAGCTCTCCAGAACGATGGCATCCGCCCCGAGATCCTCCCAGAAGCGGGCGCGCCGAGGCGTGTCCACCTGAGCGTAAATCCCGACCCTTACTTTGAACTCGGGGAAACGGCGTTTGATCAGTTCCAGAAGAAACGGGGTGGATACGGTGACCCGGCGCACGCCGAGGCCCCCCAGTCTGGTCATCAGGGCGGTTACCCGTTTCTGCCAGGGGCGTGTCCATTCGCGGTTGCCAAAACAGGCGCCGTTTAAAAGGTAATTGAAGGCAATGCCATGATCATCAAGCAGGCGAATGTACTGCCGCAGATCCGCTTGCGTGAGCGGTGTCGCCTGATAGCGGGGACGGCCACCGCTGATACCATCGGTGGGAAACTTGCCGTAAACCTCATCGACCGGGTAGACGGCAAGATCCGGAACTAATTCCGCATCGTAGTTTGCCGCCAGTGAGAATCTGGTTGACCGGGGTGCGGTGTGGACGACGCTTGTAGACTCAGTCGACATGCGGGTCCCTCCTTCATCGCGCGACGTTGGGTCAGACTTCATGGGCAACGAAGCGAGGGCAAATGGCTCGTTTTCGCCGCCCTCGCACCGAGCACTTTTTGTCATCACCGGGTGGTGGAATACTTTAACACCACCAGGAGTGTGGTGAGAGCCGCTGCACAGCAGATTACAAACACGCCGCGTGGCACGCCGAGCAGATCGGGGAGCACCACTTTGCCGAAGTTGCCCCAACTCTCAATCGTTTGCTTGGTCCACCCCGAAAGTTCGGCAAACAGCCACGAGCCTGCAACTAGTCCGGCTATGCCGAAAAGCGCGTCCCAACTTCCCTGACCCAGGGCGACGGCGGCGGTGCCCGGACAATAGCCCACCAGTGCAAACCCCACGCCGAAAAGGAGCCCCCCGATGACGTTCGCGCCGATGCGTGTCGGCTCAATGTGCAGGTTCACCTTGGCGAAATGATGCAAGGTGGATACGCCGAGCATGCCGACGACAATGGCGGTGAGAATAACCTTCACCACCGTCCAGTCCTGAAGAAGCAGTTGGCCGATGAGCACGTTGTATTTGCCAACGCCCCCTTTTTGCAGGAGGAAGCCAAACACCAGACCAAAGATCGCGCCGGCAATCAGCTTGGGAGTCGCGGCATGAAGTGATGCGCGATTTGCCGTGGCCGACTTCTCTGTTGTGACAAGGTCCATCATAGTTACTCACAGGTTGAAGAGCAGCATGGCCACGGCGACACCAGTAACGAAAAAACAAATTACCGTAATCCACGATGCCACATTGAGTTGCAGGGTTCCGCTGATGCCGTGTCCACTGGTGCAACCTCCGGCCAACCGCGCCCCAAATGCCATCAGCATGCCGCCGGGAAAGGCAATGGCCGCACGTAACGCAACGCTGTCGCCAAAGTGTGCCTCCCAGATAGAAGGCAGCCATTCATTGGCGAACTCGCCGCCGCTCAGGGCGGCTATCGCGCCACCGACGATGGTTGCGACCATGAAGACGAATCCCCAACCCAGGCGCGGCGGCTTATCTTTGAAATAGGTGAGCGAGGCCGTGTGGCGGGGCGCGATGAATTTTCCGAGAAAGCCCGCGAGCTGCGCGTAAAACGAAGAGGCACCGATGGGCTTGTCGGAGAAGTAAAATGTTAGCCAGGAAAGTACTCCAATGGCCGCGCCGACAAGATAGGGTGACCAGGCCGGCCCCGGATAATCAAGAGCATCCACGCTTGCCCCGGCATCGGTCACGGTGCATATGCACAGGAGAGCAAAACTGCCGATGAAATACGCGGCACACCTCGCAGTCATGTTGGTGTTCACGTTCATTTTTTCTCCTTGTCGATCTCTTTTTCGACCGGGTATCCCGCATTCTCCCAAGCTTGCCAGCTTCCGGGAATGTTGCAGACGCAGCCGAACCCGTGCTGCTGCAAAATGCTCGTGGCGATGCTCGCACGATAGCCGCTGTCGCAATAGACAGCCGTCGGCTTGACCTTGTCCAACTTGTCGAGGTGTTTGCGTAATTCCCCAAGAAAAATATGGCGGGCATTGGGAATATGGCCTTCTTGCCATTCTGCCGGCGACCTGACGTCGAGAGTCTGGAGGTTTGCCCCTGCTGCTTTGACTTCATGAACGGTCATTTGCCCGACCGATTCCAGCACCATCCCGTCGTTGTTCCATGCTTTCATGCCTCCAACGAGGTAGCCGGCGAACTTGGTATACCCCGTACGGACAAAATATCGGACGATCGCTTCAAGCGTATCGTCGGACTCCAGGACGAGGAGGATAGGTTGGTTGGGGTCCAGCAACCAGCCGGCCCAGATGGAGAGCATGGGCAAACCGCCGATGCTGAGCGCTCCCTTGATATGCCCTCCACCAAAGGCCAGCATCATGCGGGTATCGATGAGAACGTTCTCCTTGTTCTTAACAGCTTCCTGAAATACCTCGGGCGGCAGTCCGGGTACCGGCGGCAGATTGCCGAGGACGTCGGGTCCCCTGGTGTTCAATTTCCCCATCCACGGATAATAGGTCGGGATCGGCGCCGCGTCGGTGAGGGCGAATTTGG
>JAWOIA010000013.1:0-4343 GCA_046484885.1 Desulfosarcina sp.
AACAAACGGTCTTTGACGAAGGATGAAAAGATACAGCCCCTAACATGGTATAGCCACAATAGCGGGGCAAGGTGGTAGGGCCATGGGCACCAGCACCTTTCTCGAAGACGAACTGACCACCATGCGCCTGCGGCTGGAGCAGGTCGAACAGAAAATGAAAGAATACCGGGAGCGCACCATGGGGGAGCTGCCCGAGCAACTCACCAGCAACCTGCAGATTCTGGAACGTTTACAGACTCAGCTGCAGGACACCCGCCAGCGCTTGGGTGATGCCCGGGCCCGCTTGGCGGGGTTTCAGTACCAGCAAAATGCAACCCCGGCCCTGTCGGCGGCTGCAGAACAGGCGGCCGTCGGCAAAACCAACGATCCCGATCAGCTGCGTGCGGAACTGCAACAGCTCCGGAACCGCTACACAAGCCAACATCCCGATGTGATCCGACTGGGAAAAGTTATCGCTGATCTTGAAGCCGAAGCCGCCGCCTCTCCAAATGAAAAGGAACCTGGGGCTATCTCCGCAGTTCCCAACCGTGCACTTTCCGGCCTCCAACAGCAAGCGGCGGAAACGCAGCGCGAGATCGCCCTCCTCGAAGACGAAATTCCGAGGTTGCAGTCCCAGATTGCGGTCTATGAAAAACGCGTTGAGGGCACACCCAAGCGTGAACAAGAGCTGCTCTCCTTGCGGAGGGACTACGAAAACACCCAGGCCACCTACAACTCCTTGCTCGGGCGCAGGCTTGAGGCCGAATTGGCCGTCAATCTGGAGCGCAAGCAGAAGGGGGAGCAGTTCCAGGTGGTCGATCCCGCCGTGGCGCCCGAGCGGCCCAGCCACCCCGACATGCTCAAACTTTTTCTGATGGTGGTGGCGGCCGGGTTGGGCATCGGCGGGGGGATCATCTTTCTTCTGGAATACTTTGACCAGTCCTTTCGCCTGCCGGACGAGGTGGAGGGTTTTCTGGGGCTCTCGGTTCTTGGTACCATACCGGCCATCAATTTGCGCGCGGACAAGACCCGGCAGATGGTGAACAATATCTTTTCCGGCGCTTTTGCACTTTTTGCCGGTGGCCTTTTTCTCGTTTTTGGTGTTCTGGTCATCAGGGGGGTGGAGCCGACCCTGAACTTCGTCAAGAGGATTATCCCGCTCTGATAGCGGCATTCCAAATGAGGTCGAAACGTGGGTAAAATTGCAGATGCACTCGAGAAATCTCAACCCATAGAACCTGCAGCGGTTGCGGGCTCGGCAAAGATTAAGGCGGTCAAAAAACTCGAAAGCCTGGCCCGGACAACACCCCCTGGTGCCGATGCGCCGCCTTTTGCGCAGCACCCGGTGGATCCCAGACTGGTGACCCTGCTTGACCCCCAGGGATTTGAATCCGAGCAGTTCAAGATGCTTCGGACCAATCTGCTTTTTCCCGCCGACGGCCAGGCCCCGCGGTCAATCATGGTGACCAGCGCGCTTCCCGGTGAGGGGAAGTCCTTTCTTGCCGCTAACCTGGCCGTCACCATCGCCCAGAACATCAACGAGCATGTCCTGCTGATGGACTGTGACATGCGGCGGCCTTCCGTTGACCGCATGTTTGGCTTTGGGCGGGTCCCCGGCTTGAGCGAACACCTTTCCCAGGGCTTCCCGCTGCCATCCCTTTTGCTCAAAACCGGGATCAGCAAGCTGACCCTTCTTCCGGCAGGGGCGCCGCCGGCAAACCCGGCCGAACTGCTTTCTTCAACCCAGATGTCCAACCTTCTGGCCGAGGTGAAAGCGCGTTACCCGGACCGCCACGTGATCATCGACTCCCCGCCGCCGCAGTTGACCGCTGAGGCCAAGGTTATCGCCCGCCAGGTGGACGGTATTTTGATCGTCGTCAAATACCGCGGAACTGATCGCGGCTTGGTCGCTGAGCTGGTGGAGAACTTGGGCAAGGAGAAAGTGCTCGGGGTCGTATTTAATTTCTTCGATCAACGGGTATCCGCCTACAAGGGGAAATACGGGGCCTACTACGGCGAGCGGTGAGAGCTTTTTTAAGCCCGCCTTGCGGAAGTGCTTTGTTCGTTCGCGGCTTCCCACTTCAGCGCATCATCGGCCTTCAGCTTGGGTTGGTGGACGTCAGCGCCGATAAAATTAAGGCCTCGGGTTTTTTCATCGATTGTTGCTTAAAATAGCGGATTTTCACCCCCTCATACCCAACCCATGGGGCCATCTGCCCCTAATTCCTAATCCGGCACAAAATGTTAAGACTATTTCGACACTACTATCCTATTAGAAACATTTTTTTTGTGCTCGGAGAAGGGCTGATCATTTTCTTTGCCGTCCTGATCTCCTCGCGACTGATCATGGGAGCTGAGGTTTTTGTCTGGGACCGCCTGATCGGCCTGAAGGCCCTCCTGATCACCTTTGTTTGCCAGACAGCTCTTTATTACAACGACCTTTATGACCTCAAGGTGGCCGACCGTTTTACGGAAATCGGTATCCGGCTGCTTCAGGCGCTGGGATTCTCCGCTGTTTTCCTGGCCGCCGTATACTACCTTTTTCCGGCCACTATCATTCAAAAAGGCGTATTTGTGGTCAGCGCCGGGCTGGTAATCTTGCTCATTGTTTCCTGGCGCATGACCTACAACCTTATCCTCAACCGCGGCTTGTTCAACCAGAAACTGGTCATTCTGGGGTCTGGAAAACTCGCCCAGAGTATCTGTGATGAAATCGCCGCCAAAAAGGATTGCGGCTATAGCGTTTCGATGATGGTGCCGGAAAGCGGTCAGGAAAGTATGATTTGCGATCCCACCACGGCCGTGCTTTGCAAAAAAGATTATTCCGGGCTCTGCGATCTGGCCAAAGACATGGGTATCAACAAAATCGTGGTGGCACTCCAGGAAAAAAGAAAGGGCTTCCCGATTCAGGAATTGTTGAACTGCCGCGTGAGCGGCATCGACGTGCTGGAGGGCAACAGTTTTTACGAAATCCTGACCGGCAAACTGATCGTGGAGCACATCAACCCAAGTTGGTTGATTTTTTCCGACGGCTTTCATCAGTCCTGGTTTCGGCGCATGGCCAAGCGGGGGACCGATTTGCTTTTTTCAACCCTGCTGCTGATCGTCGTTTCGCCCATCATCGCCATCACCGCTCTTTTCATCAAATTGGATTCCCAAGGCCCGTTGATCTTCTCCCAGGATCGGGTCGGGGAAAATCGCAAGCCCTACCAGGTGCACAAGTTTCGCTCCATGGTGGCCGACGCCGAAAAATTAAGCGGGCCAGTTTGGGCCCAGGCCAACGATGACCGCATTACGCGTGTGGGGCGCTTCATTCGCAAATGGCGCGTGGACGAGCTGCCCCAGCTTTGGAACGTTTTCAAGGGCGATATGAGTTTCGTGGGGCCGCGACCCGAGCGGGAATTTTTCGTTCAGCAGCTGGAAAGCCAAATCCCCTATTACCGGGAGCGCTTTTCCATCAAGCCCGGAATTACCGGGTGGGCGCAGGTCTGCTACCCCTACGGCGCTTCGGTGGAAGACGCCAAGGAAAAGCTCAATTACGATCTTTTTTACATCAAGAACATGTCCGTTTTTTTCGACCTGATGATCGTTTTGAAAACCATCAAAACGGTGGTTTTCGGCGAGGGCGCCCGCTGACCGTTCGGCCTTCAATTTAGACCTAATTTTATATTAATTATATATAATTTCAATTGGTTATATCCGATTCCGGATTGGAATCGGCCAAGCGGAGCTTTTTTTATTCACCGCAGAGGCGCAGCGGGCGGTGAAATTTTTAAGGAATTCAGATGTCGCTTGAAAACCGATCCGTTCTGGTCACCGGCGGGGCCGGTTTTATCGGCTCGCACCTGGTAGATGCCCTGTTAGACCGCAACTGCCGGGTGACCGTGCTGGACAACCTGTCCAGCGGCAACCGCGGCAATCTGGCCCACGTTGCCGACCGCATCTCTTTCATCGAAGGGGATATTCGCAGCCGGGAACTTTTAACAGATCTGCTTCTGGGGGTCGAGCTGGTTTTTCACCAGGCGGCCATGGTGTCGGTTCCCCAGACGGTGGAACAGCCGATTGAATCCGCCGAAGTCAACGACATGGGGACCCTGTTCCTTCTGGAAGCCGCCCGTCAGGCCAAGGTCCAGAGGGTTGTGCTGGCAAGCTCCTGCGCGGTTTACGGCGACGACCCGCGCCTGCCTAAAGTCGAGACGATGAGCCCGAAACCGCATAGCCCCTATGCAGCCCAGAAACTGATGGGCGAGCACTACGCCCGGCTCTACCATCAGCTGTACGGGCTTGAAACGGTCTGCCTGCGGTATTTCAACGTTTTTGGCCCCCGCCAGAACCCCTCCTCGGCCTATTCGGGGGTCATCTCC
>JAWOIA010000116.1:0-8301 GCA_046484885.1 Desulfosarcina sp.
GTTAATGTCTCAACTGGAGCGAAGTGGATAACCAGATTACTTTATTATATGTCCCGCAAATCACCCTCGGTAGAACACAAAGCGCCCTCAATCTCAGGATCGAGGGTTTTTCTCATAATACATCCTTCTCAGACATGGTTAGGTGCTCTTGACAGCTCTTTATTTAGCTGCTATGAAAGGGTCAATGGAGGTGTGATTATGATTATAAAATTTTCTGAAGATGTCGTTCCGTTAGCAGATGTAAAGGTAAATCCTGGCAAGGTTGTCCGTCGGACAAAGGATTCCCATCGACCAATTCTGTTGACCAGCCGTGGCCGAGGCGTTGCCGTTCTGCAATCGCTAGAGGATTTCGAGTTGGCAGAGGAAGAGAAGGCTTTTATGCGAGCCGTTGTTGATGGGCTTAGCGATCTGGACAACAATCGTAAGATCTGTCTCGACACGGCAAAAAAACGATTGGGCCTGTAATCACCATGTCCAAGGTTCTTCAAATTATCTTGGCCGAATCGGCAATCACGGATCTGGAAGAAATCCGTTCGTATTATTTTGAGCAACAGGTTCCAGAAGTCGGTGATCGTTTCGTGCGTGAGATCATCGCCTTGATTGAAGGTCTTTCATCACATCCCGACAGAGGAAGGGTGGTCCCGGAGTTCAACCAATCCAAGATCCGAGAACTGATTCATCCCCCCTTCCGAATCGTCTACCGGCGCGACCTGCAATGTCTCAGTATTGTCCGTGTCTGGCGAAGTGAGCGGTTGATACGTCTTCCGTAGTCCTAAAACCCACTGCTTTTAAAACATGAAAATCCCGCTCGGCGATCCAGGCTGGGTTTTCCAATATTGCGCCACATTTCGGACACGAAAGTGGCTACCTCGAATTGACGAGATGGGCGTTGCCTTTATTTTTGGTATGCAATTGCCTCTATCAACCTTAAGGTGATGCTCTGGAACACGCATCATTTTCGCCTTCAGAGAGCCGCAACCGTAAAAGCTAATATCAATACAACATGAAAAGCTAATATTGACATAGCGTGAAAAGCTAATTATCGTGGGCACAGAAAGCTAACAACAATAGAGTGCCCATGCCATGCCAACACCTTCTGAAAAGCTTGCTTCATCTCTGGAGATTCTACACCAACTACAGCAACGTGGCATAACAGCCATCCGCTCGAAGAACCTGTCGCGCACCCATCGAGAGCGCTTGGTAAAAAACGGATTTTTGCAAGAAGTGCTAAAGGGGTGGTACGTTCCCGCCAAGCCGGACTCCCCCGCCGGCGAGAGTACGGCGTGGTACGCCACTTTCTGGGAGTTTTGTGCAGCTTATCTGACCCACCGCCTAGGCGAGGCATGGTGTTTATCCCCCGAGCAGTCCCTGGCCTTACATGCCGGAAACCGGACCGTTCCACGACAGCTATTGGTCCGCTCTCCAAAGGCCCGCAACCAGATCACAGAACTGCCTTATGGCACCTCATTGCTCGATGTGCGTGCGACGATGCCCCGTCTTGTGCACATCGTCATTCATGAGGGAATGCGCGTCTTCTCTGTGCCAAGCGCCCTGACGGCGTGCGCGCCGGGCTTTTATACCGCTCAGCCGACCGACGCCCGTGCGGTTCTCTCCATGATCCGCAGTGCATCAGATCTTTTGCCGCATCTGCTCGAAGGGGGTCATAGCACCATCGCCGGGCGCTTGGCTGGGGCCATGCGCAACATCGGCCGCGACAGAATCGCCGAGGACATCGTACGGACTATGCGCGCCGCTGGCTACCAGATCATAGAGAGCGACCCTTTTTCCGCCAAGTTGCCCACAATTTTGTCTCCACGTGAAATTCCCCCGTACGTCAACCGCCTGCGCCTGATGTGGCAGCAGATGCGTGGGCCGATAATTGAACACTTTCCACCGGCCCCGGGCCAATCCCAGGATATAGATGCCTACATACAGCAGGTGAAGGATATCTACGTTACTGACGCTTACCATTCCCTTTCGATTGAGGGCTATCGCGTTAGTACCGATCTGATCGAGCAGGTGCGACATGGGGCGTGGAATCCGGAAACGGATGAGCGGGATCTTGAGCACCGCAACGCGCTGGCCGCCCGCGGTTACTGGCAAGCTTATCAGGCTGTGCTCAACAGTGTCACAAGGGTTTTGTTCGGTGAGAATCCTGGATCTGTTGCGGATGAGGAGCACGGCACCTGGTACCAGGAGTTGTTCGCGCCGAGCGTGACTGCCGGCATCTTGCGTCCTGCCGATCTGGCTGGTTACCGCAGTGCTCAGGTCTTTATCCAGCGATCAATGCACGTTCCACCGAGTCCGCATGCGGTTCGCGATCTTATGCCCGCTTTTTTTGATCTGCTCCGGGAGGATGAGGATCCAGCGGTCCGGGTAGTGCTCGGCCATTTCGCCTTCGTCTATATCCATCCCTACATGGATGGCAACGGACGACTCGGACGTTTTCTGATGAACCTGATGTGCGCTGCTGGTGGCTATCCTTGGGTCGTCGTCCCCGTCCAGTCGAGAGCTGAGTACATGGCCGCCCTTGAAGAGGCCAGTGTAGGGCAGAATATCGCACCCTTTACCAACTTTCTCGCTGGCTTGATCACTGATGGTTTCAAGCCAAAAAACGGGGAACGGTAATCAGCCCCCAAGCCCTACATTTAGCAGTTAGTGTACACAAGTGCACACCCCCCAAAAAAAACGTATCGGCTGGCCTCACACGGGAGAAACATAACCCCCTGTCCCATAACTCATCACTTATTGAACAGGAACACCCCACCCGAAGTGCTGGCCGGGGTGTTCCTGCATTGCGACTATTTCAGGACATGTGTTGGCAGTTTTCAGAATAGATGCGATAGACTGATGATCGGCTGATTCCGTAGTGGTCAGCGATCTTAAGTCTTGCTGCAACCAGGGGCTTCGTAGTCGTTGATCAATTGGGATATTTCGTTCACAGTGAGTTTTGGCCGAGCTCCAAATTTCACACCCCTGGCGAGGGCGCGCATTCTGCCCTCGTAAGAACGCTCTCGAATAATTCCTCTTTCAAACTCTCCGATGGCGGCAAGAAGGTTGAATTGGAGGCGACCATAAATTGATGTCGTGGTGATCCCCTGGTCCAGCACCACCAGATCGACATTTTTGACCTCAAACTTTTGAACGATGTTGGCGAGGTCAACGACGGATCGGGCGAGCCGATCCAGTTTGGTGACCTCGAAGACATCACCATCCCGAACAAAGTCCAAAGCGTTCCGTAATTCTGGACGGTTCCTGGTGGATTTTCCTGAAACCTTTTCGTGAAATACCCGATCACAATCGGCAAGACGTTCAAGTTGAAGATCCAGTTTCTGTCCAGCTGTGCTGACCCTTGCATAACCAACGCGCATCCCTTTGTTCATGACCGTCTCCTTTCTTGCCGCAATGGCAACTCTGAGGTAGTCATAAGTTTATCTTGAATGAAGGGCTTGGCTGGGGATGCAAGGACTGTGGTGTTGAAGATGTGGAACAGATATGATGCCGCCATTTCAAAGATGTCGGAATGAAGAAATTTCCCCCCCTAAGTGGCTGAGGCATCGCGTGCGGGCTTAATCTGACCCATATTTCTGATACGCGGATCACCTCCATAGTGACTTGCTGATCTGCTCTTAACTGTTTAGGGGTATTAATCTGAATTTACACCACATCATTGTGATATCTCCAATGATGTGGTGTAAAACGGCTTGTATTTCTTTACACCACATTATATTATTCAAGGCATGAAAGTGGTGCATGAAAATAATAATATTGTTGCAGGGATGCTCAAGGATGAGCTGGATCGCTGCGAATCAATGGTAGATTCACTGCAGAGCGCCATCCGGTACCTGCCCAAGGGTTCTCTGCATCAACGGAGATCTCCGGCTAAAAAGAATGGCGAAAGGGTTTATCACTATCTCAAATATCGGGACGGCAAAAAGAGCGTCTACGAACATATCCCTGAGCAGAAAATCGACGAGCTGAGGCTGAATATCAGTGAGCGAAAACGAAAAGAAAAGAAAATAAAAGAGTATCGCGATAGAATCAAATACCTCCATAAACTCCTGAAAGCCTAATTTTGGAATATCAATACAGCGACCACCACCTGCCTGCCGAGATTACTGGCGTCTTTAGGGTCCTTGATCGAGCGGGTTTCTTTTCAGACGGCTTGCTGATTGGCAGCTGGGCTATGCTCTTCTACCAGGAGGCTCTGGGGTTCCGCTATGTTTTGCGAACCGGCGATATTGATTTTGCCATTATCCAAGGAGTATCGAAAAAAACCGAATTGGTTGCTGACCTGGAAGCCCAGCTTGTCGAGGTGGGTTTGGAACCGGTGATCGATCGCACAACTGGCCTGCAAAAGTTTCTGCTCGACTTGTACGAAGTCGAATTTCTTATTCCCCGCACAGGCGGGCGAGATAACATTCAGCTGATCAAAAAATACAATGTAAATGCACAGCCCCTCCCATTCCTTGATATTCTGTTTATCGATCCGATTACTGTCTGTTTACCTGACAGCACGATTCGTATTCCTCGTCCCGAAGCGCTTTTTTTTCACAAGATGATCATTGCTCAGCGCCGAAAAAAAGAAACGAAGAAATATAAAGATCTGGAACAATGCCAGTTGCTGGCGGAACATATTGATCACGCTACCCTAAAAACACTAGCCCACGGTTATAAGTTGGGACGATCAACGATCAAGATGATCCGGCAGTCCTGTGCAGCTATCGGTTTTGCTGAGGGAACCCTACTTCCCTGATCAAGACAGCGGTTGTGACTACCGAATCCCCCAGGTCAAAGATTGAGGGCGTTTCTCGTAGGCCAGGGGAAAAGAGACCTCCTTGTAAATATAGCCGGAGTGCGGGCACAGAAAACGCAACACAAGATATGGGACGGAAAAGGCTCTTCAGAAGGGCGCCTCACAAGTGCCGGCAGTTACTACCCGGATAAACACCCATCAATGACTGAGTAAAGATCCTCTATCTGAAACGGCTTGATTAATACCCGGTCCATTCCCGCCTTCAGGTATTCGTCCCTGGTCTCGCGCAGGGCATGCGCAGTCAGACCGATGATGCAGGTCCGTTTTTCTCTTCCGGCTTCTTTCTCGCGGATGTTCCGGGTAACCTCAAGACCGCTCATTTGCGGCATCTGCAGGTCCATCAAGATCAGATCGAAGTTGCCGCTCGCCCACTGATCCAGGGCCTCCCGACCGGTATCGGCGACATCGATCTGCCATCCTTTCCGGCAGAGCATCATGGTGATCATCTTGCGGATCGTCGGATCATCTTCGGCCAGCAGGATGCGGGCGGCGAGTTGAGGCTTGGCGGGCGCTTCCGGCGGCGCCTCGGCCGGTGCGGGGTGTGATTGCTCGACAGGCTTCAGCGGCAGGGAAAAGGTAAAGACACTGCCTTCTCTTTTCCGGCTCTGAACCGAGATCTCCCCGCCCATCAGCTCGACCAAACCCTTGGAGATGGCCAGCCCCAGTCCGGTCCCCCCGTACTGTCGGGTAAAGGAGGCGTCCCCCTGGCTGAAGCTCTGGAAGAGCAGGTCGAGCTTGTCTTCCGGAATGCCGATGCCGGTATCAGCCACCGAGAACTCCAGGACATCGCCGTGTGGCCGCACGCTGACGCGGACCTCCCCCTCGTGGGTGAACTTGATGGCGTTGCCGACCAGGTTGATGAGGATTTGCCCCAGCCGATCGGGGTCTCCAACTACCATGCGGGGAACCTCCGCATCGATCTCCATTTCGAGTTGGAGGTCCTTCTCCCGGGCGGGCAGCACAAACATGTCCACCGCCTCTCGTATGCAGTCCCGCAGATCAAAATGGACCTCCTCGATCTCCACCTCCCCCGCCTCGATTCGTGAGAAATCCAGGATGTCATCGATCAGGGAGCGCAGGCGTCTGGCCGACTGATCGGCCATCCCCAGAAGCAGGCGACGTTCGGGGTTGCGGTCGAGCTGCAAGAGGTGTTCGACGGCGGCCATGAAGACGGTCATCGGCGTGCGGATCTCGTGGGACATGTTGGCCAGAAACTCGCTTTTGGCCTGGTTGGCTTTTTCGGCGGCAACTTTCAACTCCCGCAGGGCAGCCTCAGCCTTTTTGCGATCTGTGATGTCATGTGCCACCCCTAAAAGACCAATGATCCGCCCGCTCCCATCACGGTATGGGGTCTTCGTACAAAGGAATGTACGCAAGCCGCAGGAAGACTCCATCTCCTCCTCGACAGTTTCACTCTCTCCCGACTCAATAATACGACGATCGATCTCCATGATGGCCCGGGCAGTGGCCGGATCGTCAAAGATCTCGGCGGCCGTTTTGCCGATAATCTTGTCGGCCGGTTTTCCCATGGCTTTGCAGGTAGCACGGTTAACAAGAATGAACTGGTAATCCAGGTCTTTCAGGAAGACAGGGTCGGGGGTGCTATCAATGATTGCGCGCAGCCGCTCGTCGCTCTCGCGCTGGGCGGCATCGGCTTTTTTACGTTCGGTGATGTCCTGAGAAAGCCCGACTAAGCGAACGGGATGGCCGGCCGCGTCGCGATCCACGCATCCGCGTTCATAAAGCCAAACGACTTCGCCGTCTGAGCGCATCAAGCGGTACTCGCTTTTGTACTCTCCGTCCTCGCGTTCCAAGGCTGCCTCGACATTTTTCTTGAAGAGCTCGCGGTCATCGGGGTGAACCACTTCCAATACGTCATCGAAAGTCCCGAGTTTGTCATCTTCAGTCGGCTCCAGTGCAGACTCATAAGACATTAACCGGCGTACTTCATTGTTTTGGATATCCCACTCAAAAGAGATCACGTAGGCGGCCTCCAGTGCCATTCGCAACCGTTGCTGGTTTTCCCGGAGCGCTTCTTCCGCCAACTTTTGTTCGGTGACATCGGAGCCAACCGCCAGAATTTCGGTAACTTCACCATCAGAGAACAACGGTCTGTTGGTCCAGGACATCCAGATCCGACGGCCGTCGTGGGTTATGTTCTCGTTGATGTTGTGCTGGTATCTCTCCGGGTGTTCAACGATATCGTGGGCCAGGTCCGACAGGTCGTCGCCGGTCGACCCCTTTTCGGGTACCAGTATATTGACCGACCGCCCGATGATGTCTTCGGCGGTATAGCCGAACAACCTTTGGGCGTATTCGTTGAAGAAGGTCAGGGTGCCGTCCGCCTTCCAGCGGATCATGGCGCTGTTGGAGTTTTCCACCAGTTCGCGGTAAAGGTTTTCCTGCTTCTGAAGCTTTTTTTCGGTAAGTATTATGTCGGTCAGATCCTCTGTGAAAATGATAATCCCGCCAATGTCACCGGTCTCGTTGTGCCAGGGTCGCAGCTCCCATCGAACCCACTGTACAGAACCGTCGAGACGTTCGAAACGATCGGCCTCGGCCCGCAGAACTTCTCCAGCCAGGCCTCGAAGGTGGGCTTCGCGCCACTCCTCTGGGATCTCCGGGAACAACTCATAGTGTGAGACCCCCTCCAATGGGCGGTCCCCTAGGTCGTAATCATGGCGCCAGCAGTCGCTTGCAAAGACATAACGCATATCGCGATCGAACATCGCCAACGCCACGGGGAGATCCCTGGCGAAGACGTTCAGAAGCTGTTCGTTGTCCTTCAGGATTATCCGCATCATGGGCGCCCTCAAGCCCCTGCGGGAAAATGCAGGGGCATCGGTGGAATGCCTAAGTAGGGGGGGGGCAATTGCACTAGGACTTCTGCCTGCCCGGCAGAAAGTACTGATTCATTAATAAGATAAGACTACTCAAGATTATCATAATTGGGGGAAAACGCAAAAAAGGGGTTCTTACAATATCGTGCCTCACTGATGGGCCACGATTGTACTCAAATATGGGTGTTGGGGGCACGGGTTGACTGAGGGTTGGCTTCTATTAATGAAAAGAGTGTGGCCATCCATTGGGATAACAAAGAAATTTTCAAAAGTCACCACTTCTTGAACAGAAACACCCAGCTTGAGGATCCGGACGGGGTGTTCCTGTATTGCGCTATTTTTCAGACACTCTTCCGCCGATTTTCCATCCATCCAATCCCCGAGCACCTACCTCAATGGGCATGAAAGTCAGTCGAGCCTTGATATAGCAACCAATTGTTGCCAAAGCAAAGGTAAGCGTTCCTGACTTGCACGGTCTGGCGGCAAGTGACCCGAAAGTGCTTCCCGGAATCCATCGACAGCTATAAGTCCTGAAAATGTCGCTGCAATATATCTTCTTAACCCAGGCTCAGTGGTTGAAAGTTCATCCAATATCCCGGCGCGCCCATCAACAACCGTCACTATATCCTCCAGGTCATGACTCCC
>JAWOIA010000162.1:0-20157 GCA_046484885.1 Desulfosarcina sp.
GACTGGCGGCGGAAAAAACCCAGGGATTGTAAAACGGCGTCCATGGTGGTGAAATCGTCGACGCGCACTTCCAGCTCTCGGTACACTTTGAAGCGGGGGTCGCTTTCGGCCGGCGATGATTTGAAAGCCAAGGTGGTGTCGGGGTCTTTTCTCAAACGCAGCAGGCAATTGCTCTTTTGCAGCCGATTGTCCGCGGTCTCGTAACACACATTGGTCTCGAAGGTGCGGGGGCGAATGCACCTCGCCCCTCGGTCCAGCAGACGGTTCCGAAGATCGTCCGGATCGGATAGAAAAAATTTCACCTCGATCTCTAGATGTTCCATCTGGATCGAACCATGGCAAAAGTGATGGCGGTTGTCAAATTAATCCAGGCTCCGACCCGAAATTCATCTAGCGGTCAAAGGCGGGATCGTTAACATTTTTCCTTGACACCCAGGGGATTATCCATTAATAGTCCCGGATTCTAAGCAACGAACAGGAGTGACGACGGTGAAACGATATACCTACAGCGCAAAAAACGAAGACAACCCCAATAAGTGGTGGGTGGTCGATGCCGAAGGTGCCATTTTGGGTCGCTTGGCCTCCCAGGTTGCCGCCACCCTGCGTGGTAAACGCAGTCCGCTTTTCACTCCCCATGCGGATCTGGGTGATTCAGTGGTGGTGATCAATGCCGCAAAGATCGTGCTGACCGGCAGAAAAATGGATCAAAAGAACTACTATCGCCACAGCGGCTACATCGGCGGGCTGAAGACCATTACCGCCAAACAGCTGATTGAAAAACGGCCCGAAGATGTGATCCGCATCGCCGTCAAGGGGATGCTTCCCAAAAACCGCTTAGGCCGCAAACTGTTTAAAAAGCTCAAAGTCTACGCCGGGGATCGGCATCCCCACGAGGCTCAGCAGCCGGACACGATGCACATCCAATAACTTCATGGAAAACACCCCCTAAAGGGGTGATGACAGGGGAGTTGCATGGCAACCGAGAGCACCTTTTACGCAACCGGAAAGCGCAAGAACGCCATTGCCCGAACGTGGCTGAAGCCCGGTAACGGGACTATTACCGTCAATGATCGGCCTGCGGACGAGTATTTTGCCGTGGGTACCGCCAGGACCATTCTGCGTCAGCCCCTGGCCCTGACCAACAACTTAGACGCCTTTGACATTCTCATCAAAGTCCATGGCGGTGGCATTTCCGGGCAGGCCGGGGCGGTACGGCATGGCATCACCAAGGCCCTGATGTTGTTCGACCCGGCATTGCGGCCATCGCTCAAACGGGCCGGTTTCGTCAAGCGGGATCCGAGGGAAAAAGAGCGCAAGAAATACGGTCAGAAGGGTGCCCGGGGCCGTTTTCAGTTCTCCAAACGGTAATACCCCCACTTCAGTTATTCACCACCAGGGAGCGGCATGGGTGTCGCTCCCTGTTTTGTTTTCGGGTCTCGACAGCTCAAACCCGTTAAACCGATATGATCGTCTCTTCGGCGTGGGTCAACTGCTCAAGGCCCTGCCGCGTGACGACATGGGTGTTCTCGATTCCGACGACCCCTTTACCCGGAAAGATCAGCTTGGGTTCCAGCGCAATCACCATGCCCGCTTTTAATTCCGTTGTCTGGCCAGCGGCCAAAAACGGGAACTCATCCAGTTCCAGTCCGATGCCGTGACCGATAAAACGGATTCGGTCGGGGCCGACGCCCATGAAATGATCCCCCATTCCCTTTTGCTCAGCCATCTTTACTGCGGCCGCGTAGAGATCGCCGGCGATGCTGCCGGGTGTGGCCATGATCTTGATCGCTTCCTGCAGGTCCAGCATGTGTTGATGCGCATCCACCAAGGCCTGCGGTGGACGGCCGACGACGAAGATCCGGGTATGGTCGCTCAGATAGCCCTGCCAGGCAAAAACATAATCCAGCAGAACCGGCTCATTGCGTCGGATGACCCTGAAACTCGGGCCCTGGGCCACCGCGGCGTTGACGGCGGCGCCGCCGGTGGGTGACGCCAGGTAGCTCGGTACCGCGGCCGCGGCCCCGGCCATGAGGTGCCCGTAGAACATTTCCGCTCCCCACAGCCGCATGCGCACGATGCCCTGGTGGCCCAGCCGACGGGCTTGCGCTTCCACCAGGCCCGCCAGCTCGATCTCGGTCATGCCCGCCCGCAACAGGCCGGGGACCATTTCGGCCACCTGGTCGGAGCGGGCCGCAGCCTGGCGGATCAGGCTCAGTTCGTAATCGGACTTGATCGACCGAATCGTGCGGATCGGCATGGAGATGTCCTGGATCTCCACCGCGGGGAACCGCTTGCGGTAGGAAAAGTAGGTGTTGGTCGGCACGACATCCAACTCCATGCCCATTTTGACCGGGACCGTGAGCCCGTTTTCCCGGATCAGGTCCATCAGCTGGTTGGGGCTGGTCAAGGGAATGATGGCTGCCAGGGGCGACTCGCTTCTGGCCCGCTCCAGGCTCTTGCGAACCATGAGCAGCGCCTGACCCTGGGCGGGGATGTAGAGATGGGACTGCTGAATGGTCCCCGAGAAATAGAAGAGATCCGTGTTCTGCAGGATCAGGGCACCGTCCAGGCCTGCCTGCAAGAGCTGCTGCTGAAGCTGTTCGATGCGCCGGTCGATCTCGGTTGCAGGGGCTGAAAATCCCTCATTCATGGCCGACGGTCTCCTTTTCTGCGATGGCAACAAGCCCGGTCGGCTACACAAGCCCTTGGTCGAGCATGGCATTGACCACCTTGATGAAGCCGGTGATGTTGGCGCCGACCGCGTAGTTGCCTGATGCGCCGTATTCCGCTGCTGCGTCCAGGCAGGTTCGGTGAATGCTTTTCATAATAATTTCGAGGCGCGTGTTGACCTCTTCCCGGGTCCAGTTCAACCGCATGCTGTTCTGGGCCATCTCCAGCCCGGATACGGCCACCCCACCGGCGTTGGCCGCTTTGCCGGGTGCAAAAAGGATGTTGTGCTGGTGGAAAAGTTTGACCGCATCGGGGCTGCAGGGCATGTTGGCGCCTTCGCAGACCAGCGTCACCCCGTTGCGCACCAGGTTGTCGGCGTCAGGGCCATTGATTTCGTTCTGGGTGGCGCAGGGAAAGGCGCAATCGGCTTTATGACTCCAAAGGGGGTTGTGGTCGCGTGTCAAGTCGGCGTCGGTATAAACAGCCGCCGAATATTTGTTGATGTACTCCTCGATTCGCCCTCGGCGGAAATTTTTGAGGTGTTTGACATACTCCAGTTTATTACGGTCCAAGCCCTCCTCATCGTAGATATAGCCTGAGGAGTCCGAAAGGGTGACTACCTTGGCACCCCTGTCAATTAATTTCTCCACCGTGTACTGGGCCACGTTTCCGGAGCCGGAGACCAGACAAGTCTTGCCTTCGAGCGAGTCATTGCGTGTGGCCAGCATTTCGGCGGTAAAATAGGCTACCCCGTAGCCGGTCGATTCGGGTCGGATAAGGCTGCCCCCCCATCCCAGGCTTTTTCCGGTGAGCACGCCTGTAAACTCGTTTTGAATTTTTTTGTACATGCCGAAAAGAAAGCCGATTTCCCGGGCGCCCACACCGATGTCACCGGCGGGTACGTCCGTATTGGGCCCGATGTGGCGGAACAGCTCTGCCATGAAGCTCTGGCAGAAACGCATCACTTCATTGTCCGACTTGCCTTTGGGGTCGAAATCGGAGCCCCCTTTCCCGCCGCCCAGGGGAAGGGTTGTCAACGCATTTTTGAACACCTGTTCAAAGGCCAGAAACTTGAGAATGCTCACGTTGACCGAGGGGTGGAAACGCAGACCGCCCTTGTAAGGCCCGAGGGCGCTGTTCATTTCGATTCGGAACCCGCGGTTGACACGGACCTTGCCTTCATCATCCATCCAGGGCACCCGGAACATGATCAGCCGTTCCGGTTCCGTGATCCGCTCCAGGATGGCGTTGTGGCGGTATTCGGGGTTTCGGTCCAGAACCGGCTTGACCGATTCGATGACCTCCTGGACCGCCTGATGAAATTCTTTTTCAGCAGGATCCTTGGTTTGGATCGTTTTCAGAATGTCTGACATAGATACCTCCTCGGAGATGCAACTAGCGAGTTGCGTGAACAGGATGCAAGACGAAGACGCCTGGCGGCCCTACTCGGGTTCGGTCGCTTAACCGGGTGGCCGGGACGACCATCAGCCGTCGATGATCCGGAGCGCTTCCTCCCGGTAAGCGTCCATTACATAGGGGATTCCGGTTACGTTGGCGCACTCCTGGGTGAGTGAGAAGAGGTCTTTTCTGGAAATAAACGCCACCTTCCAGTTTCTGGATCCGGCCATGATCTGCTGGAGGCCGACCTTGATCTTGTCTACCGCGCTGAAAATCCCCACGGCTCCGAGCGGAAGGTTGGCTGCTTCAGCACCGTATTTCTCCTTGAGCACTTCATAATCCATGAAGATCTCTTCTTTGGTTGAGCCGAATACCGAGACCGTTGACGGCAATCCGCCCTGCTCTCCCCGCAACCATTTTTCGGTGTTTTTTCCGACCATGCCTGGAATCATCAACGCGCGGCCCATGCAGACAGCTTTGCAGTAAGGAGCGCCGAGCGCCAGCGCCTTAAAAACGTGATCCTCTGATGAAAATCCGCCGGCAAAAGCAATATCTGGAACCGGTTTGCCCCTCTTGGCCAATCGGTCGCACAGTTCGTAGGCCATGGAGTGGAGATAGATCGATGGAACACCCCATTCGCACATCATTCTCCAGGGGCTCATGCCGGTACCTCCCGGTGCTCCGTCAATGGTAAGCAGATCGATTCCAGCGTCACTGGACCAGCGAATGGCCATGGCCAGTTCACGCATGGGATAAGCCCCGGTCTTCAAGGTGACGCGTTTGGCCCCAAGCTTGCGCAGCCGCTGAACCTCATTCATGAAACCTTCCTGATCAATGAACCCCAAACGCGAGTGGCGTTCAAACTGCTTCAGCGGGCCGGCTTTGAACGCGGCCTGAAAAGCGGGGCTTTCGGGGTCGGGTGTGACGATGTAGCCGCGTTTTTTCAACTGAATGGCGCGATCCAAGGAATTGACCTTGATCTCACCGCCGATACATTTGGCTCCCTGGCCCCACTTCAATTCGATGGTTTCGACTCCCAGCTTTTCGACGACGTACTCCGCCACCCCGTTGCGGGTGTCTTCGACATTGATTTGGACCAGAATGTCGCCGTAGCCTTCATGATAGCGCCGGTAGGCTTTGATGCGGCGGTCCATTTCGGGTGATTTGGCCACTTTGCCGTTGGTGTTGAATTCAAGTTCCGGGTCGATGCCGCACACGTTTTCCCCGCACACCAAGGTGATTCCGCTGATGGCTGCCCCGATGGCAAAATGGTCCCAATTTTTACGGGCGATATCCGTACTTCCCAAAGCTCCCGTGAAAATGGGCACCCTCATTTTTACCGGGCTGTCGGTGCCAAATGCGGTCTCGGTGTCTACATTGGGGAAGGTGGCGATGTCCGGATCCGGTTCGATACCGTTGGCGCCCAGGGCATAACCGTTTATGTTCAGGTGCGAATAGTCTATGGGGTAGTCCTTGTCCGCTCCGGCGGTGATGCTGCCGTAGGGTTGGGGATAAAGCAACTCCCGCCCTCTGAAGGTGGCCCGAAACAGATCACAGTTCCCCTTGCACCCGTCAATGCAGCGGCTGCATATCCCCGATTGGGGGGCGATATTGCGGGAACGGTTTTTGGTTTCAAGGGCATCGTTGGCGTTGGGTCGTTGAAAAGTCATTTTTCGACTCCTCTTTCATGAAGGGTTAGGTTGAATTCAGCCATTCCAGCGCGGCGGCATTGACGATGCTGGGAATCGCCCGGGGTGGGTTGTTTTCCAAAAACGGCCGGATATCCGGCCCTTGCCAGAGCGGGTAACCCGCAAGAACGCCGATCACGTTTAAGGCGGCCAACGTGGCCATGCTTTCCCGGGTCCAGCGGGTGGCCGAGGCTATATGCGGTACGATGACCACGTTGTCCAACTCAGCCAGACCCGGCGCCGTAGCCGGCTCGTTTTCGAACACATCCAGCCCGGCGCGAAACTCCGGATGGCGGCGGCAGTGGTCGACCAGGGCGGTCTCGTCGACCACGGCGCCGCGGCTGGTGTTGATCAGGATGGCGTCGGGCTTCATCAGCGCCAAACGCCGGCCGTCAATAAGATGATGGGTGGCGGCGTCCAATACGGTGTGGATGCTGACGCAGTCGGCGATTTCCAAAAGCGCCTCGACCGATTCGGTCCGGCGGCAAGTCACCGCTGATTGGTGCAGGGAGGCCCGAAAACGGTCGCAGGCGGCCACTGCCGATTCCAGATCGGGGTTGGGGGTGATGTCATGGTAGACCACCGCCATGCCGTGGCCCAAGGCCATCATGCGGGCGTAGGCGCTGCCGATCCTGCCGGCGCCGATGACACCCAGGGTTTTACCGGACAGCTCGGTGCCCAAAAAAAGATCCGGCAGCCACCCTGAGAACCGTCCCGCCCGCATAAACCGCTCCGCCTCACCCAAGCGGCGGGCCGCTGCAAAGGTCAGGGCAACGGCCATTTCGGCGGTGGCCTCGGTGAGCACCCCCGGTGTGTTGCCGACCGGGATGCCTGCCCGGCTGGCTGCATCCAGGTCGACGTTGTTGTAGCCCACGGCGTAATTGCTGTACGCCGTCCCGCCCGCCGCTTTCAGCGCTTCAAAGAGCGCTGCACCCCACGATTCGGTGAGTTGCCCGATGGCGCCGTCACACCGCCGGCCAATGGCCTGTTGGATGGTTGCGGTGTCCAATACGCTGCGGTCGGGGCAGATTTCAATGCGGCAGTCGGCCCTGGCGAGACATTCCAGCCAGCGCCGGCCCGGGAGCGCCTTGGTGACGATGACACGCAAGGAGCCTTCGGGATTATGAATTCGCCACGGGGGTGCGTCCATTTTTTCCCTCCAGTTCGGCGCTTCCGGTCGGGCCCATGTCGCCGAAGCGATACTGCACCAGGGTGCAGGCGGCCAGGCTGGCGGTCTCCGCCCGCAGAATGCGCGGCCCCAAACCGGCGGTCAACCATCCGGCCTGTTGTGCCTGCCCCATCTCTGCGGGGTCGAAGCCGCCCTCGGGGCCTATCACCACCAGAATGTGGTTCGGCTTTGCCGGGACGGTTGCGGGAATGTCAAAGGCCTCGGCCTGGCCTTCATAAAAGATGATGGCCAGATCGCATGAGCCGGCTGCCGCTATCGCCCCCCTTAAATCGCCTGCCGGAACGATCCGGGGAACGCGGGCGCGGCGACACTGCTTGACGGCTTCATGGGCGATCTTCTCCCAGCGAGTCACCCGGGCCCCCAGTCCTTTGGCGGTGGCCAGCGGTATCGACCGGGCCGCATAAAAAGGGATCCAGCGATCGATGCCCAGTTCGGTCAACTGCCGAATCAGGTTGTCCATTTTACGGTCCTTGAGCATCGCCTGGGCCAGGCTGATGCGGACCGGCGATTCCAGTGGTAGCGCGCGTGTCTCCTCGATGGTCACCTGGACCCGCCGGCAAGAGGCCGACACAATCGTGGCAAGATAGCCGCAGCCGGTGCCGTCGAACAGTTCCACGGCGTCGCCGGCGGACAACCGCAGCACCCGGCAGATGTGGACGGCCTCCGGCCCGGTGATCTCCGGTTGCGGATGGTGCACCATTTGTGGTGCCATGTAAAATCGTCGCAAAACCATGGTCGGGCTTCCCATGCGCCGTTGAACCCACGCGCTCAACTGGATCTGATTCCACCAAACGGGCCTGACTGTCAAGACCCCGATGATGGATGCAGCCCATGCCACCCGGGAGCGGCACCATCTACGGGCGGGGTTTTAGGGCAGGGAGGCGACAACCTTGAGCAGATCCTCGCCAAAGGCCCCAACCTGCCAGTCGCGGATGCCGTCGACCTGCCGTAATCGTTGGAGATCGTTAGGTGTTTTGAGGGCAATTGCGGTCATCAGGGCCTTGTTGAGCAGCAGGGCGGGATCCAACTCCAGGCGGTCGGCCAGTTGATCGCGCCAGGCCTTGATAGCCTGGATCCGTTCGGGAAGCAGGGGCGGGACCGGCGGCCGCCGCTTCCTCGGATAGGTGGGCAGATCCTTGTCAGCCAGGCGGCCGGCTTTTTTGACAATGGCAGTCAGGGTGCTGCCGTGAGCCTGGATCTGTTTCGAGCTCAGGCAGCGGGCCGCCAGCATGGCTTCCGGGGTATCGATCATCTCGGCTGCAATTTTCAACAAGGCGCTGCTGGAAAAGACTTTGAACAAGGGTCGGTCCCGTTTGGCGGCCAGATCGCGGCGATACTGCAGCAGCCCTTCCAGGGCCGCCAGGTTGCGCCGCGGCAGCCGGCCGGCACCGCGCAATCGCAGAAACAGCGGTTCGCTGCCGTTTTCGGCCGGTCGGACAGCGGAGAGATGGGCGCATTCTTCCTGAACCCAGCCCAAGCGACCCTTTTTTTCCAGTTCATCCATGAGTTGGTGCGCCAGGGGAATGAGATGAAAGACATCCGATGCGGCATAGGCGACCATGCCGTCGGGAAGGGGCCGTTGCGACCAGTCTTTTTTCTGGTAGCGCTTGTCGAGCTGGATGCCGAAACGCCGACTGATCACCGCCCCCAGGCTGGTCTCCCGTTCCCCCAGGAACATGCTGGCCAACTGGGTGTCGAAGAGGTTGGCGATAACGATGCCGTAATCGCGGTAAAGGGATCGTACATCGTAATCGGCCCCGTGAAACACTTTGCAGATATGCGGGTCTTGGAACAGCGGCGCCAGGGGCGCCAGGCTGTCGATTTCAAGGGGATCGATCACCACACTCTGATCTCCGCCGGCCATCTGCACCAGACAGACCTTTTCCTGGAAGTGGAACATGGAGTCCGCCTCCAGGTCTACCGCCAGGATCCGCTCCGCGTGGATCGCCGCTATAAACCGGCCCAGTTCGGCAGGCGTGCGAATGAGGCGGTAAGCTGGAGCGGCGACACGGCACATATTTTTTGCTTGACCCAGCGAAATTTTTTCCATAGCGTTGTAAGTTATTTTTTTATCAAGGATTTGCTGGATACCCCATATTTATCAAATGCACAACCCTTTTGGCGGAAGGCTGAAAAATGATAGCAATCACCCTGCCCGACGGCAGTCAGAAGACGTTTGACGAAATCCCCACCGGCTTGGCAGTGGCCCGGAGCATCTCCGAAGGGCTGGCCCGGGATTGCGTCGCCATGGCGGTCAATGGCCGCTTAACGGATTTGAGTCGAACCATCGTCGAGCCGGCCACGGTCCGGCTGATCACCACCCGGGATGCTGAAGCACTGGAAATCATGCGTCACAGTGCCGCTCACGTGATGGCCCAGGCGGTGCTGCGCCTTTATCCCGATGCCAAGCTCACCATCGGGCCGGTGGTGGTGGACGGCTTTTATTATGACATCGATATGCAGCCGCTCTCCGAGGAGGCCTTCCCCAAAATTGAAGCGGAGATAAACCGCATCATCAAGGAGAAGATCCCCATCGAGCGCCATGAGGTTTCCAAGTCCGAAGCCCTGGCGTTTTACCGGGACGAACCCTACAAAACCGAGATGATCGCCGATTTGCCCGACGGCACCATCTCTTTTTACAGGCAAGGCGAGTTTACCGATCTGTGCCGTGGGCCGCACGTGCCCCACACCGGTTTCGTGCGGGCCGTAAAACTGATGCGGGTGTCGGGCGCCTACTGGCGGGCGGACCAGTCCAAAGCCCAGTTGCAGCGGATTTACGGAACCGCCTTTTTCGACAAAAAGCAGCTCAACGCCTATCTCAGCTTTCTGGAAGCGGCCAAAAAGCGCAACCATCGTAAAATCGGCGCGGCCATGGATCTGTTCAGCTTCCATGAGGATGCTCCGGGCATGCCCTTTTTCCATCCCAAGGGCATGGATGTGTGGAACGCCCTGCTGGACTTCTGGCGCGAGGCGCACCGGGAGGCCGGCTACGTCGAGACCAAGACCCCCATCATTCTCCAGCGCGCTTTGTGGGAGAAAAGCGGCCATTGGGAGAACTACCGTGAAAACATGTACACCACCGTAGTGGATCAACAGGATTACGCCATCAAACCCATGAACTGCCCCGGGGGTATGCTGCTCTATGGCACCCGGCCCCACTCCTACCGGGAGCTGCCCATCCGCGCGGCTGAGGTCGGCCTGGTCCATCGCCATGAATTGTCCGGCGTGCTCAACGGGCTGTTTCGGGTGCGGGCTTTTCATCAGGACGATGCCCATCTGTTTATGACTCCCGAACAGATTCAAGATGAGATCACCGACCTGCTGAGGTTGGAAGAGCGGATTTATGGTCAGTTCGGCCTCGATTTTCACCTGGAGCTCTCCACCCGGCCCCAAAAATCCATCGGCACCGATGAGCAGTGGGAACTGGCCACCAACGGCCTCCGTTCGGCCCTGGATGCCTACGGTCGCGATTACCGCATCAACGAGGGCGATGGCGCCTTCTACGGTCCGAAAATCGACCTGCACATCAAAGACGCCCTGGGGCGTACCTGGCAGTGCGGCACCATTCAGCTGGACATGAGCCTGCCGGAACGCTTCGACCTCATCTATGTGGGCAAGGACAATGAAAAACACCGGCCGATTATGCTGCATCGGACCGTGTTCGGTTCCATCGAGCGGTTTTTCGGGATTCTAATCGAACATTTCGAGGGTAAGTTCCCCCTCTGGCTGGCACCGGTTCAAGTTGCCGTATTGCCCATCAACGATGACCTGGCCCCCTTTGCCCGAAGCGTGGCCGCGGGCCTGACCGGGGCGGGTCTGCGGGTGGAGGTGGACGATCGTGCCGAAAGCCTCAACCGCAAAATCCGCGAAGCCCAACTGGCCAAGACGCCGCTGATTCTGACCTGCGGCGCCAAAGAGCAGGCGGCCGGTACCCTGTCGGTCCGCACCCTGGACGGCACGGTGCGCTACGGCATCCCCATAGACCGGTTTTTGGCGCTGGTGGCGGCCCATGTGGCCAACCGGCGTCTGCACCTGGACCTGTTCGATGATAAACCGGTCTAAGATGCGGATTTTGGCGCCACGGTCCGTGCCGGTTTGGTCTGCGACCCTGCCTGGACCGATGTCGAAGGGTTTTTGCCGGGCATTGGGGCGTGATGCATGGATTCACCGATTGACAAAATAGCTGATCTTATATAGGGAAAACAGACAATATACCGGCGATAACACCCATGCCCGGCTGCTGTGAACAGACCCTCCCCCAAGGAGCACCTGCTTATGGATGCGACCAATCTGATGGTGATAAACGGCAATGAACTTCCCTTTGAAGCGGGCGAGACGATTCTTGACGTGGCCCGGCGCGGCCGCATCGATATTCCGACCTTGTGTCATCTCAAGGGTGCAACGCCCACCGGCGCCTGTCGAATCTGCGTGGTCGACGTCCAGGGGGCCCGGACGCTGTTGCCGGCCTGCTCTTCGCCTGTGGCGCCCAATATGGTTGTGCGGACCGAAACGCCCGATGTGGTGGCGGCGCGTCGCGAGATCCTGCGCTTCATGCTCGCTTCGGGCAACCACAACTGTGCTGTTCGCGGGAAGGATGACGGCGACTGGACCCAGTTTCAGTTAGGTGTCGCCAAAGACGACGGCAGCGAGGAGTTGTGTCCGGTCTGGGGTGACTGCCGGCTCCAGGATCTGGCCTATCGCTATCAGGTGACCGGCGAGGGTTTCCAGGGGACACCGGCCCGTTATCCCATGGAGACGGTCAACCCCTTCATCGTCAGGGATTTTTCGCGCTGCATCCTGTGCGGCCGCTGCGTTCAGGCCTGCAACGAGGTGCAGGTCAACAACGCCATCAGCTTCGGATACCGCGGAGCAGCCACCAAGATCATCGCCGCCGGGGACCGACCGCTGAAGGATTCCGACTGCGTCTTTTGCGGTGAGTGCGTCCAGGTCTGCCCGGTGGGGGCCCTGGTGGAAAAGGATGTGCGCTATCGGGTCCGCCCCTGGGAAACCCGCCCGGTGCGCACCACCTGCAGCTATTGCGGGGTGGGCTGCCAACTTGCCCTGCACACGCGGGACAATCGCGTGGTTCAGGTCAGCGGTGTGACGGACGCGGCACCCAATTTCGGCAGCCTGTGCGTCAAGGGCCGCTTTGGCTTCGATTTTATCGGCAGTGACCAGCGGCTCACCGATCCGCTGATCAAAGAGAATGGCCAATTTCGAAAAGCCACTTGGGACGAGGCCTTGGACCGGGTCGCCCACCGCCTGAAAAGCATCCGCGACAGCCATGGTGGGGACAGCATCGGCGTGCTCACCTCGGCCCGCATTACCAACGAGGAGAACTACATCGCCAACAAGTTCACCCGGGCGGTGCTCAAGACCAACAACATCGATCATTGTGCCCGACTCTGACACAGCGCCACCGTGGCCGGTCTGGCCGCAGCATTCGGAAGTGGCGCCATGACGAACACCATTGCCGATATCGAGGAGGCCGATGTCTTTCTCATTACCGGCTCCAATACGACCGAAAACCACCCCGTGCTCTCGGCTTTTGTCAAACGGGCGGTGACCCGCCGCGGGGCCAAACTGATTGTGGTGGACCCGCGTCGGATCAAGATCACGGAGTTTGCCGAACACTGGCTCAGACCCAATCTGGGAACCGACGTAGCCTGGATCAACGGTATGATGCACGTGATCATCAAAGAGGAGCTTCACGACCAATCCTTTATCGAAACGCGCACGGAAAACTTTGAAGCCCTGAGATCGTTGGTGGAGCGCTATACGCCCGAACATGTTGCAACCATTACCGGGATTCCGGCCGAGCAGCTGATCGCCGCGGCGCGGCTTTACGCTCAGGCACCGGCCGGCAGCATTCTCTACTGTATGGGAATCACCCAGCACACCACCGGGACCGACAATGTCAAATCCCTGGCCAACCTGGCGATGCTCTGCGGCAATTTAGGTATTCGGGGCGGCGGCGTCAATCCTCTGCGCGGCCAGAACAATGTTCAGGGGGCCTGCGACATGGGCGGCCTTCCCAATGTGCTGACCGGCTATCAGCCGGTGGACAACCCGGAGGCGATTAAAAAGATGGAGCGGGCCTGGAATGTCAGCGGCCTGCCCACCCGGGCGGGGCTCAAGGTCACCGAAATGGTTCCCAAAGCTCACAGCGGCGAGATCAAGGCCTTGTACATTATCGGTGAAAACCCGCTGGTCTCCGATCCCGACCTGAACCACGCCGAAAAGAGCCTCAGCAAGCTCGAGTTCCTGGTGGTTCAGGATATTTTTCTCACTGAAACCGCCCGGCTGGCCGACGTGGTGCTTCCATCCAAGTGCTTTGCCGAGAAAGAGGGCACCTTCTCCAATACCGAGCGGCGGGTACAGCGGGTGAGAAAAGCGGTGGATCCGCCGGGATCGGCCAAGGATGACTGGAAGATAACCTGCGAGATTGCCACCCGCATGGGCTACGCCATGTCCTACAAGGACAGCGAGACCATTTTCAATGAACTGGCCGCCGTCACCCCATCCTATGCGGGGATCAGCTATGCGCGCCTGGAACACGACGGCCTCCACTGGCCCTGTCCCACCCCCGAGCACCCTGGCACGCCGATTTTGCACCGGGACCAGTTCACGCGGGGCAAGGGGGTGTTTCACGCTATCGATTGGATTGCTCCGGCCGAGGTGGCCGATGCGGAGTATCCCCTCTACTTGACCACCGGTCGGGTGCTTTACCACTACCATTCGGGCACCATGACCATGAAGACCGAGGGCCTGAACGAACGCTCGCCGGACTCTTTTGTGGAGATTGCGCGGCGCGACGCCCAGGAGATGGGCTTTGCCGAGGGGGATCGTGTGACGATAGCCTCGCGACGGGGGGCGATCCAGGCCAGGGTGCACATATCCCGTAAAGCGGTGGATGGGACAGTTTTTATGCCCTTCCATTTTGCCGAGGCGGCAGCCAACAAATTGACCCACGCCGCCCTGGATCCTGTCTGCGGGATTCCTGAACTCAAGGTCTGCGCCGTTAAGCTCTCCAAGGGGGAATAGCGGCCTGGGCGATGCCCGGCCGCGGTCGCATCCCCCCAATCGAACCTGTCGCCATCGCGGTAAATAAAAAAGGCCGGCCCCTCTGATCGGGAGCCGGCCTTTGGACGTTTGCCCGGTTGCTGATTACATGTTTGATGACTCAGGGTGGAACACGTCCACATCGATCAGGTCCTCGCCCAGGTATGCGCGCTCGTTGGGACCGAGAACACCTAAGGAGAGGCACAGCAGGGTCCACAGGTGAACCGTTTGCCAGGCATGGTCGTATTGGTCACTCAGGTCATGGACCTGGGCATGGCAGTTGTGGCAAGGAGTGATGCAGTAATCCGCCTTGGTGGAAAGGATCTGGCCGGCCTTGAGTTTGCCGTAGGCCCGCCGTTCATCCGGTAGACCGGCTTGCAGAAACCCGCCGCCGCCGCCGCAGCAGAAGTTGTTGGAGCGGTTGGGGTGCATGTCGATGAAATTCTCTTCACCGACCACCGCCTTGACCACGAAACGCAGGTCTTCGGCGACCGGGTCGCCAAAGGATTTACGCACCAGTTGACAAGGGTCCTGGACGGTGAACTTGATTTGGCGCGCCCGGTTCCACTCGCTGCTGGGCTTGAGCGTGCCCTCGCGGATCCACTGGGCATAGTATTGAATGATGCTTTTGATTTCGAAGTTGGCTTGGAGCTTGAATTTTTCCAGTCCGAACCGGACTGCAAAGAGTTCGTGCCCTCACTCGGTATTGAGCCAGATCTTGCAGCCGAGGTCCTCCACGGCATTTTTCTTTACTTCGACGATGTGTTTCCAAGCCTCGTTGTCACCCAGAAACATGCAGTAGTTCTCGGCTGCCCAGCCTTTGGTTCCGTAGGTCCAGTCGGCGCCCGCCAGGTGTAAAATTTTCCAGAGCGGGACCATTTCGTCGGGTTCGGTCACCGGCTCCCGGGAGTTCTGGTTGAGGAAGAACTCGGCCCCGTGTTTATTGACGGGGGCTTCCATCTCCGCGAATTCGGGCTGGGCTTCACGGTACTCTTCAAGGACATCTTCCACCACAAACTGGAAGTCTTCCTCCGAGGCGCCCATGGCGCTGCAGGTGTCGTTGCGCAGGGCCACATCGCAGGAGCCCAAGATGCCCTTGGGGCGCTGGTCGCGCGGCCACTGGGCCCGTGCGTTGAAAACCAGCTGGGGGATGTTGATTTTCATGGGGCAGACATAGATGCAGCGGGTGCACATCGTGCACATCCAGACCCATTTGCTGCTCAGCACCGCTTCGTCCATACCCAGGGCCGCCATTCTCAAGAATTTGCGCGGGTCCATCCCCTCCAGGCCTGTGGCCGGACATCCCGACGAACAGGCGCCGCAGGTCAGACACAAGTTCAAGTTGCCACCCTCGGGGAGGATCTCTTTCACCTGATCGATGAAAACAGACCGCTTTTTCCCGCCGAGCTTGATTGCTTCATCAGCCATACTGTTTTTCCCTCCGTAATTAATTTACAAACGACGATCCCTTAACTCAACTCATCGAACCCGTATTTATCGATTAATCAAGAGTAAAATACAAGCGGAAAATTGAATCCGCCGCCAGCTGCGTTACCCTTGCAGGGTCGACCAAGACCCGTTCCCGCGTGTTGATCACGCCATGGGCTGGTTGCCACCAGGGGGGATGTACCCAACCCAGCCGTTTCAGACGGCCACGCGAAACCACCACGCTGAGCCGAAGGGCAAAACTAACTTCTGCCGATTTAATCTGTCAACACTTATCCTGTGGGTGATGGGTGGGAACGAAGAGCAACGGTCCACCAATCCCAATCGACAAGCCGCTGCCACCGGCCCCATCGATCGATAATGAATTTATGTTCATTTTAACGCTCAATTGGAACGCGGGTGGGTTGGTCGGGCTGGCACGCTTGGGGCGACTAAGTTTAACTGCCTGGATTTAAGAATCGAAATAATTTTTTTCAGTTACCAGCGCTTCAACGGCTCTTTTTCATGATAAGCCTTGACAGCGGCTTTTTATCTTTGGTAAATGAATGAATACTCATTCATAATTTGCTTTGGGGGTTGCCATCAGCACGAAAAAGAAAAACCTAGACAAATACCGCTGCATTCTTGAAGCGGCGATCAAGGTGTTTGCCGAACAGGGCTTTTTTCAGTCGACCATCGCTCAGATTGCCAAAGAGGCCGGTGTGGCGGATGGGACCATCTATCTCTATTTCAAGAACAAAGATGACATCCTGGTCCAGTTTTACCACTTCAAGACTCGGCAGGTTTTCGAACGCTTCCGGGATGCGGTTGGTCGGCCGGCGACGGCTGAAGAGAAGCTGAGATGCCTGATCCGGGCCCATCTGCAGGAGTTCCAGAATGACCGCAACATGGCCATCGTCTACCAGGCTGAGACCCATCAGAATCGACCCCTCGGGCGCGAGCAGATAAAAGAAATGGCCAAAATGTACCGTACGATTATCGCTGAGGTGGTTGAATTGGGCCAGGAGGAGGGCACCATTCGCAGAGATTTGTACACGGGGCTGGTGAAGCGGTTCATCAACGGTGCGGTGGACGAGGTCATCAACGCCTGGATCCACTCGGGTGGAAAGTATGATCTGGTGACCATGGCCGACCCGCTGGTGGACCTTTTTTTCAGGGGGATCGGCAGCACTCGTGAATCATTGAGGCAAGATTGATGAACTCGTAAAAAGCTTTTCCAGGCCCTGCATGGCCATATATCCGAAAGGAACTTTATGTAATATTAAACAGCGTCTGAATTAAATAAATTGCAAAAATTACAGTTTGTTATGACGAAATTTGAATATCAAGTTCCTTAGAAGTCGAATTTTTCGCTTCGTGAGGGTTTCGGGGCGCGATTTTGGTGGCGGCTAAATTGCAGGAACTCGTCGCAAGCTCCTCAAACAGCTTGCAATTTTTAACGCCTTCCCCAAAATCGCTCCTTCCCCCGAAACCCTCAATGGCGCTCAAAATTGACTTTTTACGAGACTGTCAAGATTGAAAATAAACCGGATGCCGCCGAGCGGGTTCGATGCCGCGGCGGTTCCACCAGTCAACAAGGAGAGGACAGGCCATGGCACAGGTAATCGCTGACAGGAAGGATGTTGACTTCGTGCTGCATGAACAGCTGAACGTCGGCGCGTTGAGCCAACATGACAAGTACGCCGCATTTAACAAGAAAACCGTCGATTTGATCATCAGTGAAGCCCGCAATCTGGCGATCAAGGAGATTCTTCCCACCTTCAGGGAGGGGGACGAGCAAGGGTGCCGCTTTGAAAACGGCCAGGTGTTTGTACCGCAAGGATTCAAGCGCGCTTACGACCTGTTCACCCAGGGTGAATGGCTGGCCACGCCCGAGGATCCGGAGTATGGGGGACAGGGGATGCCCCGCACCGTGGCCCTGGCTGCCGGCGACTATTTCAACGGTGCCAACTACGCCTTCATGATGTACCCGGGGCTGACTCACGGAGCGGCCCTGCTGGTGGAAGCTTTCGGCACCCAAAGGCAGAAGCAGTGCTATCTCAAGAATATGTTTACCGGTAAATGGGGTGGCACCATGCTGCTGACCGAGCCGGAGGCCGGTTCAGACGTGGGAAACCTGTCCACCTCCGCCGTGAAAAATGAAGACGGCACCTACAGCATTACCGGCAGCAAAATTTTCATCTCCTCCGGTGATTATGACCTGGTTGAGAATATCATCCACCCGGTTCTGGCCCGAATCGAAGGTGCCCCGGCGGGTACCAAGGGCATTTCCCTTTTTTTGGTTCCCAAGTACCGGGTTAACGAAGACGGCAGCCTGGGTGGATTCAACGATGTCGTCTGCACGGGTATCGAACACAAGATGGGCATCCATGGGAATTGCACCTGCTCCCTGACCTTGGGCGGCAAGGGGAATTGCGTGGGCGAACTGCTGGGTGAACCCAACAAGGGCATGCGGGCCATGTTTTTGATGATGAACGAGGCCCGGCTGCTGGTGGGTATGCAGGGCTTCTGCTGTGCCAGCGCTTCGTACATGAATGCGGTCAATTATGCCCGGGAACGCATTCAGGGCAAAAACCTGCTGCAGATGATGGACCCCAATGCACCATCCGTACCTATCATTCAGCATCCCGATGTTCGCCGCATGCTGATTTCGATGAAAGCTTACGTGGAAGGGATGCGCAGCTTGCTCTATTATGCCGGATACCTCTCCGACCAGATGGCCGTGGCGGCTGACGAGTCGGAAAAGGCGCGGCTTCAGGGGATGCTGGACCTGCTGATTCCCATTTGCAAAGGCTATGTCACCGACAAATCGTTCGAGGTCTGCAGCACGGGCGTGCAGGTGTACGGTGGATACGGCTATATTTCGGAGTATCCTCAGGAGCAGCTGCTGCGGGACTGCCGCATTACCATGATCTATGAAGGCACCAACGGCATTCAGGCCATGGATCTGCTGGGCCGTAAACTGGGCCTGAACCAAGGCAAACCCATTATGGACCTGATGGTCGAGATCCAGAAGATCATCGCCCAGGCCAAGGCGATCAAGGGGCTGGAGGCTTACGCCGCATTGGTGGAAAAAGCCCTGAATCGCCTGGGTGAAGTGGCGATGCATTTAGGTGCCACCGCCATGTCCCCCAAAGTGATGAGCGCCTTTGCCTTCGCCCACCCGCTGCTGGAAGCCTCCGGGGATGTGGTGATGGCCTGGATGCTGTTGTGGCGGGGGGTAATCGCGGCTACCCAGCTGGAAAAGGGCGCCAAGAAAAAAGATCGGGATTTTTACGACGGGCAGGTCAAAAGCGCTCAGTATTTCACTCAGGCCATTCTCCCCATCACCATGGGCAAAATGGATGCCATCATGGCTACTTGCGACGCGGCGGTGGAAATCACCGAAGAGGGTTTCGGCGGCAAGTAATCTCCCTCCTCTGCCGAAACGGGGGTCGCACCATCACGCGACCCCCGTTTCCCCATCAGCCCTGCAACCCGTCGCCGTTGCAGCGACGCTTTCCCGGGCTACTTGGCTTTTTGCTGCTCCATGGCGCGCAGCTCTTTTTTGAGGACCTTACCCACGTTGGTTTTGGGCAACTCTTTGCGGAATTCGATTTCCGCGGGCCACTTGTACTTGGCCAGCTTGTCTTCACAATATTTCAGCAGCTCTTCAACCGTGGCGGTCTGGCCCTCCTTCAAAACGACAAATACCTTGACCGCTTCGCCCCGTTTGGGATGCGGAATGCCGATAGCTGTCGCTTCCACCACCTTGGGGTGCTCAAAAAAGACCTCTTCGATGTCCCGTGGATAGACGTTGAAACCGCCGGAGATGATCATGTCCTTTTTGCGATCAACAATGTAGAAGTAGCCTTCCTCATCCATTTTGGCGATGTCACCGGTGTGCAGCCACCCGTCGGTAATGGTTTCAGCCGTTGCATCGGGGCGATTCCAGTAGCCCTTCATGACCTGTGGGCCCTTGACCAGAAGTTCGCCGGTCTCGCCCACCGCAACGTCGGTGACCGCATCGTTGAGGTCCACGATGCGGCACTCGGTGTCCGAAAGGGGAATGCCGACGCTGCCGACTTTGCGCTTCCCTTTGAAAGGGTTGATGTGGCTAACGGGGCTGGACTCGGTCATACCGAAGCCCTCGACGATGACCGCACCGGTTTTGGCCTCGAACGCATTGATCACCTCCACCGGCAGCGGCGCGCTGCCGGAGAAACAGCCTTTGATGGAGGTGAGGTCGGTTTTACCGATATCGGGGTGTTCGAGCATGCCGATGTACATGGTGGGTACCAGGGGCGCAAACGTGGGCTTGAATTTGCCGATGGCCTCCAACAGTTGCGGAGGTTGGGGTTTGGGCACCAGGATGTTGCCCCATCCTTTGAAGATGGCCAGGTTCATCGCGGTCGTGAGGCCGAAGACATGGAAGAAGGGCAGGGCACCCAGCATGATCTCGTCGCTGCCGAAGCTCGGGAACCAGGCCGAAACATGTTGGATCTGCTTGCTCAGGTTGCCGTGGGTGAGCATGACTCCTTTGGAGACGCCGGTGGTGCCTCCGGTATACTGGTACATGGCCACATCGTTGAAATCCAGCGTCACCTGCGGTAGCGAGGCTGACGGGCGCTCCAGCAGGGCCTTCCACTGAAAGAGGTCGTCCGCCGCTTTGACATCTGCGGCCAGTTTCTTTTTTTTGCCGACCAACGGGAAAAGCAGGTTTTT
>JAWOIA010000188.1:0-11614 GCA_046484885.1 Desulfosarcina sp.
TCGAGGTGACCCCCATCACGCCGGCATCGAGCAGCGCCTGCAGCTCGCCCGAATCGATCAATGCCCGCCGGATGTTGTCGTACCAGATGGACTGGCCATGGTTTGTGAGTTCGTGTATTTTTGTCATGTTTGTCTCCTGATAGTCTACTTTTCTAAAAGTGCTTTGGCGCTCGCCACGATGCGTTCCACCGTGAAACCGAATTTTTTCTGCAAATCGCGCAAAGGCGCCGACGCGCCGAAGGTTTCCATACCGATGCTGATGCCGTGCGGCCCCACATACTTGGCCCATCCCAGGGTGGCGGCCATCTCGACCGATATCCGGGCGCTGACGGCGGGCGGCAGGACGCTGCCGTGATAGGCCCGGTCCTGCTGCTCGAAAGGCTCCCAGGAGGGCATGCTCACCAACCGCGCCCGGATTCCCGCGGCAGCCAGCTGTTCATAGGCCGCGACGCAGAGCGACACCTCGCTTCCCGTTGCGATCAGGATGATTTGCGGCAAACCGTCGTCGGTGTCGGCCAGGATATAGCCGCCCTGGGCGACTCCGGCCGCCGATGCGCATTTGGTGCGATCCAGGGTGGGCAGGCTTTGCCGGCTCAGGATCAGCGCCACCGGCCGGCGCCGCAGTTGCATAATCACGCGCCAGGCCTCGGCCACTTCGTTGGCATCCGCCGGCCGGAGTACGATCAGGTTCGGAATGGCGCGCAGCGATGCCAGGTGTTCGATGGGCTGATGGGTGGGTCCGTCTTCGCCCACGCCGATGGAGTCATGGGTGAAAATATGAATGACCGGGATTTCCATCAGCGCAGCGAGCCGGATGGCCGGGCGGGCGTAGTCGCTGAAAATCAGAAACCCCGAACCAAAAGGGCGGAATTTGCACAGGGCCATGCCGTTGAGCACCGCCGCCATGGCATGCTCGCGCACCCCGAAATGAAAATTACGGCCACCGGGGGTGTCGGCGGTAAAATCACCGGCGCCGTCAAAGGTCAGGCGCGTCTTGGTCGATGGCGCCAGATCGGCAGCACCACCGATCAACCACGGCACGTTCCTGGCAGTGGCGTTGAGCAACTGGCCGGAGGTGTTGCGGCTGGCGTCGCCTTTCTCATCCGGCGAAAAGACCGGGATATCCCGATCCCAGCCGTCAGGCAATTCACGCTGCTGCATCGCAAGGAGATGATCGGCCAATTCAGGGTAGGCGGCTTTATAGTCTTCGAACTTGTTCTGCCAAGCGTCGCGCAGCCCGCGCCCACGGTCGCCAATGCCCTGTTTGAAATGCGCGATAACCGCATCGGGCACCAGAAATTGGGCATCCTCCGGCCATCCATAGCTGCGCTTGGTCAGGCGGATCTCTTCTTCGCCCAGCGGCTCGCCATGGGCTGCGTGGGTATCCTGTTTATGAGGAGCCCCAAAGGCAATGTGGCTGTCCACGATGACGAGCGTCGGTCGACCGTGGGTGTTGCGGAAGGCGTTAAAGGCCTTCGAAAGCATCGTAAGATCGTTGGCATTGTCCACGTGCAGCACGTTCCATCCGTAGCCCGAAAACCGCGCAGCCACGTCCTCGGTGAACGCCAGGTCGGTGCTGCCCTCGATAGTGATCCGGTTGTTGTCGTAGATCCAGCAAAGATTGGAGAGTTTGAGATGGCCGGCCAGCGAGGCGGCCTCACCGCTGAGCCCCTCCATCATGCAGCCGTCGCCGGCAAGGGCATAGACATCGAAATCGAACAACTCGAAACCGGGGCGGTTGAAATGGGCGGCCATCCAGCGCCCGGCGATGGCAATGCCCACGCTCGTGGCCGCTCCTTGCCCCAACGGCCCGGTGGTCGTCTCGACGCCGGCGGTCCAGCGGTATTCCGGGTGGCCGGGGGTGCGGCTGTCCAGTTGGCGGAAGTTGCGGATGTCCGCCAAACTCACCGCCGCTTCCCCTTTCGCCTCATTGCCGCCGTCGACGGTCTTGACGCCCGTCAGGTGCAACAGCGCATAGAGCAGCATGGAGGCATGCCCCGCGGACAGAACGAATCGATCACGGTTGGGCCAGACGGGATCGTTCGGATCGAAGCGCAGGTGCCGCTGCCAGAGGGTGTATGCCACCGGCGCCATGGCCATGGGGGTGCCGGGGTGACCGGAGTTGGCCGCCTGGACCGCGTCCATGGCCAGAGTGCGAATGGTATTGACGCACAATTGATCGATTTTATCGAACATCGGGTTCACCTTTCAGTGAGAGGAAATATTGCCCCAGCTCGAAATAACGGAAGGCGAAAATGCCGATAACGATGATAACGGCCACAGCAGCCTTACCGATCCAGGTATTGTTTTTTTTTGGTGCCATGGTTTCTCAACCTTTCCTCAGCAGTTGCTGCCCGTAAAAGGCTGCGCCCCAAAGGCCGCTGTTCTGGTCAGCCAGTAAAGATCCACACCCAGAGGGTGTGGCTTTGAAAAATCCCCCCATAGGGGGGACAAGGCCCTGCCCCCCAATAGGGGGCGGGCCAGGAAGTTGCGCCGCGGCTATGTTCCCTAATCGATTAACTGCAGCTGTTCCATCAACTGCTCTTTCTTTTCCTGGTAGCGGACATACTTGCGTATCATGTCCGCATCCAAGCCTACCGTGTCTACACAGTAACCCTTCGACCAGAAATGATTGCCCCAGTATACCTGCTTGCGTAAATGCCGAAACTGACGGAAAATCCGCATCGAGCTCTGACCTTTCAACCGACCCATCAATGTGGATATCGCAAACTTGGGTGGAACCATCACGATCAGATGAACATGCTCCGGCTGCACGTTCAGTTCCACCACCTCGCGGCTGGAAAACCCGCATATTGCATGAATACTGGCTTCACAAGCCTCCTTTATCGCGCCGGTCAATACTCGGTAGCGGTACTTCGGAACCCATACAATATGATACTGACAATGCCATATCGTGTGTGATAACTTACGGAATCTGCTCACTGCTCCCTCCTTACGGTTCGATGTTGCGGCAACAACTCGATGTAAGGATAGCAGTGAGTGGCCTTTTCGGCCAGACCCATCCGGGACCGGCATAGCCAGTCCCCTTTACCCACCCAAAGGGTGGGGATTTCTACAGCGGTTTAAAAAGACGGGTATCGCGGACAGGATGTGACCCATAGTCGGAGAATCGGTAAATTCATTACGGAAATTTTCATGGGTCAACATCGCCGGGGTCCTGGCGGCCACTCCGCCGGCGATGTACAGGCCGCCGCGGGAGAGCACGTCCAGGGCGAAATCGCGGCACACCCGGCCGAAAAATGTGGCCGCCCAGGCCAGGGTTTCGGACCCGGAGTGGAGGCCCTCGGCGGTGACTTGTTCCGGGGGTGCCTGCTGCCCGGTTAAAAACCAGTACAAGTAGCTCAACCCGCGGCCGGAAACCGCCAGGTTGCCGGTGATATGATGCTCCCCGCTTTTTTCGCGGTAGAACTTTTGGAAGGCGAATTCGCGCTCCGACAGAAAAGGAAAATAACCGTGCCCGCCCTCGGAGGGCAGGGCCTGAAAACCGCCGTCCGCAAGCGGCACCAGGACGGCCTTGCCGAGCGCCGTGCCGGCGCCCAGGGCGCCCACGGCGCCGTCGGCAACACGTTCTCCGGCAAGTATGACGCGGGCACTTTCCACCACCGGCGAGCGGCAGGCATACGCCTGGGCGACAAAATCGTTGAGCAGTACCGCACGTGGCAATGTGTGGAAGATCGCTTTGCGTTCAATATCGATATCCCAAGCGATATAGGGCGGCGCGCAGTAAACGCCGCGCTCCACCGGACCGGCAGCCGCGATGACGGCGATGTCTACATCTTGGAGATCCAGGGAGAAGCCGCTCGATCGCAATTGCTCCAGCAGTTGGGCAAATGATTCCGCACTCCCGGTCGGCAGCCATATGCTCTCCTTCAACGACAGGTTCGCGTCCGGGTCGCTTTGGAACCAGGCAAAGCGGCTGTTGGTGCCGCCGATGTCCGCGGCCAGAATGGTTTTCATCGCAATCGGCTCCCTTCTTTACCTGTCATAGATGATTGATCCCCAACCGGCGCAAGGTTCGACACACCGGCGGCGTCTTGATCGACAAACCAGTGCAGTTCGCCATCCGTCGGCTTGACCATCCGTGCGGGAAGGTTCGGCCGCCCCCCGGAGGGATGCAACACCTCAGCGACGACGCCGGACTTGCCCGAACCCGCGGCGACAAAGACGACCCTTCGGGCGGCGTTGATTACCGGCAGGGTCATTGTCACCCGAACCGGCGGCGGCTTGGGGGCGTCGAAAACCGGAACCACCCAGCGACGGCTTTCCTGCAAGGCCGGATGCCCCGGAAACAACGAAGCGGTGTGACCATCTTCTCCCAGTCCGAGCAGGACCATATCGAATCGTGGGAGTGCGCCGGTTTCAACGGGCAGTGTTCTTCTTATCTTCACTTCATAGGCTCGCGCAGTTTCATCGGGGCTTTTGGAATCATCCACGGCATGGATGTGCTGCTCGGGAATGCCGACCCGACTGAACAGCAACCTGCGCGCAAGGCCGGAATTGGAGTCGGGACTGCTTGGCGGCACCCAGCGTTCATCGACCCAGAAGACATGCCAGGCCGACCAGTCGATGTGGTCACGCAAGGGAGGCGCGCACAGTGCGGGCGCGAGCATGTCCATCAGCGAGCCGCCCGAAAGGGCGACACAGAAGCGACCGCGGGCAACGGACGACGCTTGTGCCGCCTGCGCCACGTGGGACGACAAGGCGGTCGCCAACGCCCGCCGATCAGCGAAAATGCGACTATCAGGCCGAAAGTTCATGTCGGATCCACCGGATTATTCAACAACGATCACGCTGTTGGTGGATCCGCAGTCGTTGGGTATGACTTCCGGGTTTTCAGGGTCGGCGCACCAGCTGTCTTCCACGACGAATTTGTATTCATGGCGGCCAGCCGGCAGTTTCAGGGTAACGCTGTATTTGCCGGTGTCGTTGTCCTTCAGTCTCGTCTTATTCGGTTGCCACCCATTGAACGTTCCGGCGACGAAAATCTTTCTTCCCGGATCGTTCTCAAAGCTAAAGGTCACTTTTTTGTATTCCTTTTGATTTGATTTTTTCATCGGCTGCCTCCATTGTTGGATTGATGCCTACTTTTCTCTGCTCGATCTTCATCTGTCTTGCTGCATTCCGTCTCGTTTGAAGGAGATATTCATTACACTCTCCAGACAGCGAACCACCAGCGCCGTCCATCCGGTTTGATGCTCGGCGCCCAGGCCCTTGCCAGTGTCCCCGTCAAAATACTCGTGGAACAATACCAGGTCCTTGAAATCCGGATTTCCGCAGTATTGTGGCGCGTTGCCGTAACAGGGCCTGCGTCCGTCCCCATCCGGCATAAAAAGTCGTGTCAGACGCAGGGACAACTCATCGGCGACCTGTTGCAGGTTACACCAGTTGCCGGAGCCGGTGGGAAGTTCGACTTTCAGGTCGTCTCCGTAATGGTGGTGGTATCGCTCCAGGGCTTCGATGAGCAGATAGTTGACCGGAAACCAGATGGGACCACGCCAGTTGGAATTGCCGCCGAAAAGGCCCGTATCGCTCTCCGCCGGCGTATAACCGACCCGCATATGCCGGCCGCCGGCGTCGAAAACATAGGGATGATCGGCGTGATACCGGGACAGCGAGCGGATGCCAAAAGGGGAGAGAAATTCGTGTTCGTCCAGCATGTAGCCAAGAACACGGATTAACTTGTCTCTGGATGGAATCGCCAGCAGCCAGTGGTGGTGCCCCCAGGAATCAAACGATTCAGGCCGTGAAATGTGCTGCGCCAGCTCGGTATGGTTGGCCATGAACCACTCGAAGCGCTTTTTGAAACCGGGCAACCGGTCGATGGTCTCTTTTTCCAGGGCCGTGACAGCAATCAACGGCAGCAGGCCGACCATGGAGCGAATCTTGAGCCGAATCGGTTCATCGCCGTCCACCTGAATCTGATCGTAGTAGAACCCGTCTTGTTCGTCCCACAAGCCGCTGCCGCCCAGCGTGTTCATGGCGTCGCAGATCTGAACGAAATGTTCAAAAAATTTGGAAGCCATGTCGCCGTAGGCGACCCTAAGCCTTTCACCGTCATGCACCAGTTCCATGGCCATGGCCATCATGGTCAGGCAGTAAAACGCCATCCAGGCGGTTCCGTCGGCTTGCTGAAGCGTGCCGCCGGTGGGCAGGGGCTTTGACCGGTCAAACACGCCGATATTGTCCAGACCCAGAAAGCCGCCCGCGAAAAGATTGCGGCCCTCGCTGTCCTTGCGGTTGACCCACCAGGTGAAGTTGAGCACCAGTTTGTGAAAGCAGCGCTCCAGGAAATCACGATCCCGTGTTTCCTTGGATGAGTTGATTTTGTACACCCGCCAGACACCCCAGGCATGAACCGGCGGGTTGACGTCGCCGAAAGCAAATTCATAGGCGGGCACCTGGCCGTTGGGGTGCATGTACCATTCGCGCAGCAATAGCACCATCTGCTCCTTGGCGAAATGCGGATCGATCCGGCAAAAAGGCAGCATGTGAAAAGCCAGGTCCCAGGCGGCAAACCACGGGTATTCCCACTTGTCGGGGACGGACAGAATATCCCGGCAATGCAAATGCTTCCACTCGATGTTGCGTCCATGGCTCCTGCTTTGCGGAGGGGCCGGCATTTCCGGGTCGCCTTGCAGCCATTCCTTGATGATGTAGTGGTAAAATTGTTTGGACCAGAGCAACCCGGCATAGGCCTGGCGCGCCACATTGCGGGCTTCAGGCGTCATGGATTTTGGCAGCACCTCCGCGTAAAACGCATCGCATTCGTCAATGCGCCGGATCATCAGTTGGTCGAAGTCTTCATGCAAATCCGCCGGCCGGTTGCTTGAAAGCCGCAACCGAATGATGTGCTTTTCGCCCGGGGAAAGTCGCAGCACATAATGCGGCGCGGCCTTGGTCCCTGCTCCTTCAGGATTGATCGCCGCGGAACGCCCCTCGACGATATACGAGTGAAAGCCGTCTTTCACATGGGGCGATCCATTGGGCATACCATACAGCCGGTGCATGTTGGTTTCGTTTTCGGTGAAAAGCACGGGCGGCAGCGTCCGTTCCGGGTCAGGCCCGAAACGCAGGTAATAAGGCCCCAAACTTTCATGCTGCAGGCGCATCAGATCGTTTCCGTGGCGCACGATGCTTGGCCTGGGCGTACACCCTTCGCTTTCGCACCCCCAGGACCACGTATTCCGGAACCAGACCGTCGGCAGAAGATGAAGCGTGGCGGTTTCCGGCCCGTGATTGGTCACCGTTATTCGGATCAGCAGATCTTCCGGAGCCGCTTTGGCGTATTCAGCCATCACGGTAAAACAGCGGTTTTCGGAAAAAATGCCGGTGTCCGACAACTCGAACTCGGGCTCCTGCGGTCCGCGCCGCCGGTTTTCGTCGACCAGTTGTGTGTAGGGAAATTCGGCATGCGGATACTTGTAAAGCGCCTTCATGTAAGAGTGGGTGGGGGTCGAATCGAGATAAAAGTACTCCTCCTTGACGTCTTCGCCATGGTTGCCTTCCGGCCCCGTCAGCCCGAACAGCCGTTCCTTGAGAATCGCGTCCCGGCCGTTCCAAAGCGCCAGGGCAAAGCAAAGCCGGCACTGCCGGTCGGCGATGCCCAGCAGACCATCTTCGCCCCACCGGTAGGCCCGGCTGCGGGCATGATCATGGGGAAAGTACTCCCAGCACGTGCCATCCGGCGAATAGTCTTCCCGAACGGTGGCCCACTGCCGCTCGGCCAGATAAGGCCCCCAGCGCTTCCAGTTTATCGTCCGCGCTGCCTCTTCGGCCAAACGCCTGTGCTCTGCATTTATCTCGTTCATGAAACCCTCTCAATTGACACGGTTTTGTCAACGGGCACGGCACTGAATCACGGTCTAACGTTTTCGGGTAAAACACCAATTCATTTAGATGGGGCAATCACACGCCTGGGCGTGCACCTAAAGACGATTCAGGCGCCAGTCATAAGGAAGATATTTTATCTTTAAGACTGCCGCGTTCTTTTCAATGAAGCGCCTGTCTTCGTGCTCATACAAATACGGTGCGATGAACATGAGCCGCTCGGGTGCACTCTGCCCAAAATCTTGTGCATACCACTTGAACACACGGGAAAGATACAGTGTCCGGTTCTGCCGGTCGATTCGAACCCCTCCGGCATTTAGAAACGTTTTCCCGGAAATCTTCAGGTCTTCATCGAGGCGCTCGGCGGAGTAGATTTCAATGGGTGGGCAGGATGCGGAGGCGCAAACCAGGGCGAAATGAATGCGTGGGTCAGGTTTGCCAATGCTGTATTTGCCACGAGGATCGTTTTCTCCGAAAGGGCGCAGCGGCGAGTACGGGAAGCGATGATTGGCGCGCAAGATGCCGTGTTCGATATCATCGGCACTGAACCGATAACAGCCGACCTGGTATTGTATGCGGCGGAAGAAATGCGTGACCTCTTTGACAGAGTTTCGAATCCCCAGCGCGATGACGCCGTGTATGGTCATGGTGTTGAACAGATTCAACCAGAATGCCGTTTTTTCCTCGCGGGTTTCGAACGTTTCCAGATCGAATTGTTTTAAACTGAAGCTGCATTCCACATATCGGCGATAAGAAGGGGAGCCGGCCATTTCATCATAAGCGATGCGGCCCTCAGCCGTTCGGAAGAAGGCGCCGCGCAACACATTCATCAAATGCTTAAGATCCGCGGCAATCTGCAGGGTTGAGCCTTGCCGATCCGGCGCGCCGTCATTGAGCAAGAACTTGCGCCTGAAAAAGAACTGTTGCGATAGTCTTTGGATAAGAGGCCTTGGCTGGGGAGAATATTGGCTTTTTGCCCGGGCCTTGCACAACGATACCACCGAGTTGATGTATCCGATATGCGTAAAGGCCTGGGGAAAGTTGCCCAGGGCTTCGTGCCAGACAGGGCAGTATTCTTCGGAAAAAAGACCCAGGTGGTTGGCTTTTTGTTCCAGGCGCAGCAATAAAACCTGCGCTTCCTCCAGTTTGCCCAGGCCGATCAAATTGTCGATCAACCAAAAGGTGCAAATGATAAAAGCGCCCTCCAATCCGGGCAGGCCGTCTGCGGAGAGATAGCGATACACCAGGCCGTCACGATACAGTTCTTTGCGAATGGCTTGAACAGTGGATTCAACGCGCGGGTCATTGTAAGGCAGAAAACCGTAGAAAGGAATCAGCAGATTGCTCGCATCCAGAGCATCGGTGCCGTAATGCTGAATGAAGGCTTTTTTTCGATCATTCCAGCCCTTTTGAAGAACCTCGGTTTTGATCCGCTCCTTGGCCGCCCCCCATGCCTCCAGGCGCCCCGGAAACCCATAACGCCGGGCAATGCGAACGCCGCGGTCCAGCGCCACCCAACACATGATTTTGGAATAAACAAAATGATACGGGCCACCGCGAACCTCCCAGATTCCGGAGTCTTTTTCATGCCAGCGCTCAACCACGAGATCGCAAATTCTGGACAGGAAAGGCCATATTGTCTGGTCGATTTTCCCGACGTAATTGGAAAGCCTCAGGGCGGCGTCCATGATTTCGCCGTAGATGTCCAACTGTTTCTGCTGGTATGCCTCGTTACCGATGCGAACCGGCCGGGAATTTTTATACCCCTTAAGGTGAGGCAACTCCTGTTCAGGTATGTGGGTTTCTCCTCGCAGGCCGTACATGATCTGAATGTCGCCGCCGCTTTGGCTGATGACTTTTTTGAGCCATTGGAAATATCGCTGCATTTCAGCCAAATGGCCGAGCTTGTAAAGGGCTTCGATCGTCATGGCCGAATCCCTGACCCACGAGAACCGGTAATCCCAGTTGCGAACCCCGCCGATTTGCTCGGGCAAAGAGGTTGTGGCGGCTGCGGCGATTGCCCCGGAAGGCTGGAACTCCAATAGCTTGAGCACCAGGGCGGATCGGTCGATCATGTCTTTAAATGGTCCCATATCCAAATCCAGACCGGTTTCGCTGCGCGCCAGCCAAATGCGCCAGAAGGAGCCGGTTTGATCCAGGGCTTGATCCACCAATTGGAAATCAAATTGACCAGCTCGGGTCGGGTTGAAGATTAAATGCAAACCGATCCGTTCCCCTGCATTCAACTCCCACTCGGCGGCCGCGCGGTCCTCCTCGATCCGCATGCCCGCGCGGCTAAAGGCCAGCCCCAGACGATCATTTTTCCCTTGGGCTGAAATCCAATGGCCGTCCATGTGGAAATGAGCCGCATCACGGGCGTAATCAAATCGGGGTTCGAAAACGATGCGGACCGTCGCCCACCCTTGCACCATTTCGACGATACGAAAAACTTCGTGCCGTTTGGCGGTGTCCGTGTTGTGAATGACCGGCATGAAATCGGTCAGGCGCAGGACTCCTTCACGGGTGCGAAAATCGGTTACTAAAATATTCGTTTGAGGCAGATAAGACTGGGTCGAATCAAATCGCCCGACAGGCTGGACGAGAAACCGGCCGCCGGCGTCGGCGTCCAGCAAAAAGCCGAATACGCTGGAAGAATCAAGATAGGGCAGGCATAACCAATCCATGCTGCCGTTTTTGCCAATCAGCGCGGCAGTGTATAAATCCCCGATGATTCCGTAATGCTGGATCTTCTTGATCACGCCAAGCCCCCTGTTGCGGATGACCGAGGTCAAGTTCGTTTCAAAAATTCCCGGATTTCAAGCGCCGCCGTGCCGCCTTCACCGGCTGTGCTGACCACCTGTTTGGTGCTCGCATCACGGACATCGCCGGCGGCAAAAATGCCGGGGATGCTGGTTTCCAGTAAAAATGGGTCGCGGTCCGTGAAAGCGTCCGGTCGTTGCCCGCACGCATCAGGGACTGGCCGGTCACGACGAATCCCCATGGGTCGATCTGAATGTCGCTGTTTTTCAAAAAGCCGCTGTTCAGCGACAAGCCGATAAAAATAAAGGCGCCATCCAGCGCCATTTCTTCCTGTGCGTCCGTTTGATTGTTGAAAATCGCTATTTTGTCGAGCTTGCCGCGTGATCCGAAGAATTCATAGACTTGCGTACGCCAGCGGATATCGATGCGGTCATTGGCGAGCACCTTGTCTACAATGAACCGCGTGGCCTTGAATGCACCGTCGCGCACCAGAATGGTGACGCGGCTGGCGAATTTGGTCAGCAGCAAACTCTCCTCGGCAGACCAAGGGCTATCATCTTGAACACAATTTTGGCCATGGAAAAAAGCATTTATCAAATCTTTTACTGACGTTAAATCTTCTCGCTTTCTTCTTTCATACTGCCCTGGAGATGTTTGACGAAATGTATAGACGCATTCGACAAGACCTGCCGACTCGAAAAACGTTCTTCGATGATATCCGCGCTTTGACCCGGTATATGTGTTTTGACAACTGGGAGGTGATGCTAGCTTTCATGGCACGGGGGCTTGAGTTAGAGTTCCCGGACACAAGCTAACCTAAACATGCTCCTTGGGTATAAATCGTCCAGAAATCCTCTCAGGATGCAATGGTGTTCTAGGTCCACTTTCTTGAATGGAGCTCGTAAACAGGTTAGATCATCTCCATCGGAATACACCTCTCGCCTATTCTTTATCAGAAACGACGGAAATCAGTTCACGGCTTTGCTGACATGATCGATGCCCAATA
>JAWOIA010000158.1:0-3975 GCA_046484885.1 Desulfosarcina sp.
CCACAGGCATATAGTTGATATTCCGAGGATAAAATTTTGAGCATAACGCCGATATCGGGCAAAATAACCGTTTGTGGATGGATACTAACTCAGATACCGGACCAACTGACCGTTTGTGGATAGACACTCAAAGGCCACCCAACCACCCCTGTCGCTTGAAAAAGGAGCCGAGTATGCTCAGACTGGTCGCCAAGCTGCTCAAAACACTCAACTCGGAGAGCGAGCCGGGCCAGATCTCGCTGGCCCTGTGCCTGTCGATGATTGCCGGTTTTACGCCGCTTCTCTCGCCCCACAACCTGCTGGTGCTGCTGCTGGTGCTGGTGCTGCGGGTCAATCTGTCGGCCTTTATCCTCGGCTGGGCCGTTTTCTCGGCCGCCGCGTTCGCCCTGGACCCGTTGTTTCACCGCATCGGCCTGGCCGTGCTGACCGCGCCGTCGCTCACAGGGCTGTGGAGCGCCGGGTACAACACCACCTGGTTCCGCCTGGACCGGCTCAACAACACCGTCGTCATGGGCAGTTTGCTGGTTGCGCTGCTGCTGTTCGTACCGGGTTTGATCCTGTTCAACCTGCTGATCCGGCGCTACCGGCAGCATCTGCTGGCCTGGGTTAAACAGACGCGCCTGGCGCAGGCCGTGCAGGCTTCCAAACTCTACGCCGTTTACCAGACCGTGTCGGGCTGGAAAGGAGGACTGTCATGACCCGATGGATCCGATGGAAGGGACTGGTCGCCTTTTTAGCCGTGGCGACGCTGATCGGGCTGGTGTGGGTGCTGCTGGTGGACACGGTGGTGCGCCGGACCATCGAGGCTGTGGGCACGCGCGCCGTGGGCGCCCGGGTGGAGCTGGCCAAAGCCGACCTCACCCTGTTTCCCACCGGCCTTGAACTGCGGGGCCTGGCCGTCACCAACCCGGACGAACCCATGCGCAACGCGGTCGAGATCGGGCGCATCCAGATGGACCTGGACCCGGGGCAGCTGATCCGGAGAAAGATAATCGTCAACGAAGTGGCGCTGGAGGGGCTGCGGCTCAACACGCCGCGCCAAAAATCGGGCGAGGTGCCGAAACTGGCCCAAAAACGGGCGCAAAGGGAAGCAGCCGACCTGGCCGACCATTCCCTGGCGGCCTTGGAGCGGGTGTGCGGACCGATCAGCATGCCCTCTCTGGAGCAGCCGGACGTGGCCGCTATCCTGGCCAAGGAGCCCCTGATGGCCCTGCAGCAGGCCGCCGACCTGGATCAGCGGCTCAAGGCCGAGCGCCGGCGCTGGGAAAACGAGCTGGGGCGCCTGGCCGACGAAAAGACCCTGGCCGATTACCGGGCGCGGGTGGAGCGGCTCAAGGGAACCGGCCGCTCCCTGGGGGCCCTGCTGGGCAGCGCCGGCGAGGTCCGCCAGCTCCAGGCCGACATCCAGAAGGATCTGGACCTGCTCAAACGCGCCCAGGCCGCCTTTTCCACCGATCTGAAGAACTATCAGCAGCAGGTCAAAGCGCTCACCCAGGCCCCGCTCACGGACATCAACCGCCTGCTGGAAAAGTACAGCCTCTCGCCGGCGGGCCTGGCCAACCTCAGCCAGCTGATTTTCGGCGAACGGCTCTGCGGCTGGATCGAGACCGCCTGGGGCTGGTACCGCCGGATCGAACCCCACCTGGCCCGGCTACCCAAGGGCGCCGACCCAACACCCCAACCCCAAAAGCCGTTGCGCGGCCGGGGCGAAACCATCCGCTTTGCCGAAAGCCCGCCTATGCCCGATTTTTTGATCCGGCACCTCAAGCTCAACGCCGGGCTGGCGGCGGGCGATTTTACCGGCAAGATCGAGAACATCACCCTGGACCCCCACATCCTGGGCGCCCCCTTGACCTTCGCCTTTCTGGGCAAAGAGATGCAGCTGCTGCGGGAGTTGAGCCTGATCGGCAGGGCCGACTTCGTCAAGCCGGAAGACCCGGCGGGCAGCGCCCGGCTGACCGTCAACGCGCTGGCCCTGGAAAACCTGCCCCTGGTGCGGGGCAGCGCCTTGCCCCTGGTGCTGCAGCAGGCCAGCGGCGACCTGAACCTGAACCTGCAAGCGGCCAAAACGGGGTTTGACAGCGCCCTCAAAGCGAACTTCAGCGCGGTGCGCTTTCTTGTGGAGACGGGTGAAACGCCCACCGCCATCACCCGGGCCATCGCCGCGGCTGTGACCGGGGTCGAGCGCTTCTCTCTGGATGCGGCCGTCTCGGGCACCCCGGCCGATTTGTCGATGACGGTGCGTTCGGATCTGGACCAGGTGCTGCGCTCGGCCGTCGGCAACCTGGTGCAGGCCGAAACGGCGCGCTTTAAGGCGGCGCTCACCGAGCAGGTCACGGCGCGGCTGCAAGGCCCCCTGGCCCAGGCCCAGGGCGGCCTGGACGGCCTGGGGGCCGTTGGGGCGGAGCTGAGCCAACGCCTCAATTTGGGGGACGACATCCTGAAGGGGTTGAAGCTGCCGTTGTAGCGGCCCGGTCCGGGCCCTATCATTCAAGGGGTCAAAGATCCAAGTGAAGAGCAGAAAGATTGAACGTCCAACGTTCAACGTCCAACGTTCAACGTCCAATGAAAAAAAATAAAACCGACGGTCATTCCTTCACTCGACCCCGTTAACCCTTGAGGACTGGTGCAGCAGCCGTTGTAGCGGGCCGCCGGCCCAGGCCCGAGGATCAAGTGAAGAGCAGAAAGATTGAACGTCCAACGTTCAACGTCCAACGGTGATGAACCCGTAATAAGTCGCTGTTGCGACGGGTTCGTAAAAAGCCCAAGATCAAGGCTTGCGAGTCCTGAGAATACCGCTATCGCGGGTGCCGTAGGCAGCGTACTTTAGGGTACGCCGCAGTGACGAAGGATGAAGCGTAACGCCGATATTGGGCTTTTTACGAATCCGTCAAACAACGGATTCGAAATAATACTCCCATGCCCGGTCGACGGCAGCCTTGGTTATTCTGGGCGCCTTTCTGGTAAAGTGGGCATAATCGGTAATCTGGTCGATCAGGTCCCGGGGATGGCAGCAGGCAAACTTTCTTTTCGAGCGCTTGTATTTGTCAACCAGGTGATCGAAGGCGTCTTGATTGAAATTGATTTTGTTGGACGTGCAGACGTTTTGAAAAATATCCAAAAATGCTTCAACCGTCGGGTAATCGACTTTGATCTTGTATCTCAGCCGTCTTAAAAAGGCATCGTCGGCGATTTTTTCCGGTGGAAGATTGGTGGCAAAAATAACCAGCTGGTCGAATGGGATTTCAAACTTGATCCCGGTGTGCAGGGTCAGGTAATCGGTCTGCCGATCCAAGGGGACGATCCAGCGGTTCAACAGGGTCTGGGGGTCGACCATCTGCCTGCCGAAATCATCGAGGATGAACAGCCCGTTGTTGGCTTTCATCTGCAAGGGGGCCTCGTAGAACTTGGCGTGGGGGTTGAAGTCCAAATCGAGTGTTTTCAAAGTCAGTTCGCCGCCCGCAAAGACGACCGGCCGCCTGATTTTCACCCAGCGTTGGTCCGCTTGGTCATCTGCGGCATCACCATCGACCAGCCGGTGGTTGACCTGGTCATAAAGGACAATGACCTGATTTTCGACCAGCACCGCATAGGGGACATAGATCTGCCCGGGCAGGGATTGCCCGATAAACTCGGCTATGGTCGTTTTCCCGTTGCCGGAAGGGCCGTACAGGAAGATCGGTTTTACCGAATTGATGGCGGCGCCGTAAATTTTTGTTTTTTCGTCACTGACGACCAGGCTGGAAAAGGTTTGCTTCAACCCCTGCTCCAGGATCTCGATGCTCTTGACCGTTTGAATGTCGACGGCCTGCTTGTATGCTTCCAATGAGACCGGGGCGGGGCCGACGTAGCGGCACTCTTCCAAATTACGAAGGGACCGGTTGATGCCGCTGTCGGTGATGCGGTATTCATACTCGAAAATATTCAAGGCCGTGTTGCCGCGGACGATTTCAATCAGGCCATCCCGGCGAAGAT
>JAWOIA010000190.1:0-10237 GCA_046484885.1 Desulfosarcina sp.
CCGCCGGGGCCTTCATCACCTACGCCCTTACCGTCTGGATAGCTATTCCGATCTATATCTCTTTTCTGCTCAGCATGTTCGCCACCTTCCTGCTGGCCATGAGCGTCGAGCGTATTTTCCTCCGCCGGCTTATCGGCGAACCGATCATTTCGGTGATCATGGTAACCATCGGCCTGATGTCTATCCTCGACGGGCTGATCTATTTGACCCCCTTTGGTACGGAAAACTTCTCCTTTCCCGCCTTCCTGCCCACCACCCCGATTGCCTTTGCCGGGGTCTCGATCTCCTGGACCCAACTGGTCGGGGTGATCATCACCTTTTTACTTATAGGTTGTTTTACCTGGTTTTTTAAGAAATCAACGGTGGGTATTTCAATGCGTGCCGTCTCAGACGACCAGCTGGCCTCGATGTCCATCGGCATTTCCGTGCCACATGTCTTTGGGCTGGCCTGGGCGATGGCCGGCCTGAGCGCGGCTGCTGCCGGCGGAATTATCGGCAACATCACCGGCCTGAACTTCGATACCCTGCACGCCTTCGGCATCATTGTTTTTCCGGTGGTGATCCTCGGCGGTCTCGATTCCATTCTGGGGGCGGTGGTTGCCGGAATAATCATGGGGCTCATCCAGCAGTTTGCCGGGGGCTATCTCGATGGTAACTGGGGACTCAACGGCACCGGCCAGGTACTGCCCTATATCATTCTGCTCATTATCCTGTTGTTTAAGCCACACGGCTTGTTTGGAATCCACGAAATAGAACGGGTATAACCATGTCATCAAACCGCTGGCTGGCCACCGGGAATTATTTCACCTCCTACCGCGAAGAGCAGCGACTCTTCTTCACCCATCTGGACAGGACATTCATGCTCCTGTTCATCGCCGCCCTTTTCACCTGGCCGCTGTTTATTGATGTGGGCAATAAATACATGCTGGTAATCGATAATATCCTGGTGGCGATCATTGCGGTGATCGGCTTGAATCTGGTGACCGGCTTTGCCGGTCTGATATCGATCGGCCATGCCGCCTTTGTCGGCATCGGTGCCTACACCGTGGCCTCCATGGTGTCAATGGTCGGCGGGGATCACCTTCTCATAACCCATTGCTGGCCGTTGATGATTGTGCTCTCCGGCTTCGTCGGAGCCGCTTTCGGCGCCCTGGTCGGTCTGCCGGCCATGCGGCTCAAACATCTCTACCTGGCTATCGCCACCCTCTCGTTTCAGATGATATTCCAGTGGGTCATCAACTTCATGGACATTTTCAATCAGGGGCAAACCATGTCGGTTCCCCGGGTCCATTGGGTAACCGGCGAAGTTTCCCGCCAGGACCATTACCTCTTCTGGTACTATGCCGCCCTGGTGACCGTCATCGTGCTGGCGTTTGCGGTGCGCAACCTGCTGCGGACCCGTTACGGCCGCTGTCTGGTCGCCGTGCGGGACAACGACCGGGCGGCTGACGCCATGGGGATGCACCCGGGCCTCACCAAAGTGTACGCCTTTGCCCTGGCCGGTTTTCTCGCCGGAGTGGCCGGGGCCCTGCATGCCTACCTCTACCGGGGGGTCGGCATCGACTCGTTCACCCTGCACCATTCCATCTACTATCTTGCCATGGCCATCGTCGGCGGCCTGGGGACCCTGAACGGTGCCTTCTGGGGGCCTGTGGCCATCAAGGTGCTCGATCTTCAGGTTGAGCGGCTGTCCGAATGGGTCGGCAGCAATTTCACGGTGGCCACCAATCTGGCTACCGCTTTGAAGCCGTTGAGCTTTGGCCTGGTGATCGTCCTCTTTCTGATGTTTGAACCACGGGGGATTGCCAACTGGTGGCGCATCGTCCGTTCATACGTCAAACTGTGGCCCTTCCGCTACTGAAGGCAGCTGCCGGTGCAACAGTCTCTGGGTATGGTATGACGTGGGGCAACCGCATTTTGGGGAGCGGAAAGCACCATGTAAGGCTCTAGCCCGCCGGGCTAGCTGTTCAGTCCACCCCAACCTTAAGGAGGAAATATGAAAACAGTCATGTTCACTCGATTACTCGTTACTGTCATGTCCTGTGCACTGCTGGCTTCTCCTGCCCTGGCTCTGGCGGGAGAGGTGCACAAGGTGGGCCTTTCCCTGGCGATTACCGGGCCGACATCCGATGCCGGCAACCCCTATGCCAAAGGAGTTGAAGACTATTTCGCCTATGCCAATGAGACCAAGATGCTGGGGGATGACACCATTGACTGCGTCATTCGCGACGATCAGTACAAAAACGATGTCACCAAACGCAATTTTGAGGATTTTCTTGACCAGGGGATAGTCTTTTATCTCAACTACTCCACCGGCAGCACCCTGGCCTTGAAAAAGGATTTCGAGGAAGAGCAGATGCCGGTCATCCCGGCATCTTTTCATGCCGGCAACCTGATCGATTCCAGCTACATCTTCCTGCCGATAGCCTCCTATTCGGCGCAAACCATCGGCCTGGCCGAGTATGTCGTCAAAAACCATCAGGGCGGTACCCCAAAGGTGGCCATGTTCATCCATCCTTCGGCCTTCGGTCGCGGCCCCGTTGAAGATGTGCAAAAGGCGGTTGCCGCCGGTTTAGATATGGAAATTGTCGAAGTGGTCGAACACGGCCAAGACCTTGACAACGCGGCCATGTTGAAGCGCCTGAGCAGTAAGGGGGTCCAGTACATTATCAGCCATACCGTGCAGTCCCCGGTAGCGACCATGCTAAAAGATGCCGCCAGCCTTGGCTTGATCGCTTCATCTTTCGGAGAGGCGGGTAAATTCACCTTCCTCGGAGCACACTACACCGGCGGTAATGATCTCGTGGCTCTGTCCGGTGACTCGGCGGAAGGGTTTTTCTGGACCACCTCTTATGTCGTCACCAGTGAGCCGGGTCCGGGAGCGACCATGCAGCTCGAGCTGGCCAAACGCTATAACCGGGATGACAAGGCGGCCAACTCCCACAACTACGCCAACGGGATGATGGTGGCCCAGGTGGTGACCGAGCTGATTAAACGTGCCAAAGACAAGGGCAAGAAGATCACCAAGGAAACCCTCTATGAAGAAATCCTCGCCATGAACGGTGACGCGGCATTTGCGCCGGGCACCACCGTGGGACCGGTGACCTTCTCCAACACCGATCAGGCCGGGGTAGATTTTCTCCAGCTCTATGTCGTCAAGGACGGCAGCTTCAAATCGGTCGGAGAGCCTTTTATTCCTGAGTTCACTGGAAAAATTTAGTAGCGCGAGGAAGGATAAACTGTGCTGGCGCACCGAGCCGTCGCCTCCTTCCACGCCGCTCAAGGTTTTTTGGCAGCGCGGAAGAGAGGCACCGCGACATGTGGTATAACCGGGTGGCCTACTACGATGGACAGAACCAAACAACAGCTTGAAGTCAACAATATTGAAGTGGTCTATAACAACATCGTCCAGGTTTTGCGGGGGGTCAGCCTGAGCGTACCCGAAGGGAGTATTGTCGCTCTTCTGGGTACCAATGGCGCCGGCAAGACAACGACCCTGCGTGCGGTGAGCGGCCTGCTGAAACCGGAAAATGGCTTCATTCGCGACGGCTATATCAAATTCATGGGTGAGGACATAACCAACCGCCTCGGTACCCATGTGGTAAAACTTGGTGCCGTGATGGTCCCGGAAGGCCGGCGGGTCTTCAAACACCTCACCGTCGATGAAAATATCCGGGTCGGTTCGGTAACCAGGAAAGAGAAGACCCAGCAGATCAAGGAAGACCACGCCCTGATGTATCGACATTTCCCCAGACTGGCAAATATTACCAATCGGATGGCTGGCTATTGCTCTGGAGGGGAACAGCAGATGATCGCCATCGCCAGAGCTCTGATGGCGGCGCCGAGAATGCTCATGCTCGACGAACCATCGCTGGGGCTGGCTCCGCTCCTGGTCAAGGAGATCTTTGAAAATATTCAACGCATCAACAAAGAGATGAATACGACCATTCTGGTGGTGGAGCAAAATGCCAAAATCGCTCTGGGAATGTCCGATTATGCCTATATTATGGAGTCCGGCAAAATTGTCCTCGAAGGACCTTCCGGTGAACTGCAGCAAAACCCCGATGTCAAGGAGTTTTATATGGGCATTACCCGGGGTGGCGGCAGGAAATCGTTTAAGGAAGTGAAGTCCTATAAAAGGCGTAAGCGCTGGATGTAGGGTTTTTCTCGTTTAGCGGTCAGAGGTGCGAAAAATGAAATTCCTGGTGGGGTATAACGGTTCCGAAGTGTCTCAAGCAGCCCTCTCCCTGGCAAGGACCTATGCCGATCTTTTCGGGGCCAGAGTTGTGGTGGTGGCTTCCCTGGTTGGTGGCTTAAGCGAAAGCCCGGAGGAAATCCGTAAGGCAACAGCTGATCTGCAGTTTGCCGAAAATTTTTTGCAGGAAAAGGGTATCCCCTGCGAAACGCACCAGTTGGTCCGCGGCATGGCGCCGGGGGAAGACATGGTCAAATTCGCCAAAGAGAACGACATTGATCAGATTTTTGTCGGTATCGAAAAAAAGTCGAGAACCCAGAAAATCATTCTGGGCTCGAACGCCCAGTACATCATTCTCAAGGCCCCCTGCCCGGTGGTGAGCGTCAACAAAGCCTGAGCAGCTCAATGCCTTGAAGGCAAGCGATCAGAGGTCTTGCGGGGTTAACAGCGTTACCAGCACGGAGGACTGTTCTTATGGGACTCTATGATCTTTCCTTTTATGATGTCATCTGTCGAAACGCGGTTGCCCACGGCACGCAGCTCTGCTGGCATGAAGTTGACGACGGACGCAACCTGAACTTTGCCCAGTATCAGGCCCGGGTAGACCTGCTCGCATCCGGTCTGCAGCGTGCCGGAGTGAAAAAAGGGGATCGTATCGGGGTGGTCGGAAAAAACAGCCTTGAGTTCTTTTTGCTCTACGGCGCCGCAGCCTGCCTTGGCGCCATTGTGCTGCCGGTCAACTGGCGTCTCTCACCCGATGAGATATGCTTTAACCTCCATGACGGGCAACCGCTGCTGCTCTTTGCCGACGCCGAATTCCAATCGGCCCTTGAGACAGGCAACCGCTTACCGGACAGTATCATTGCCCGTTACAATCTAAAAGGGGACCAAGGGTCCTGCACCGGATTCACATCCCTGCTTCGGGAGGGGGGAACCGTCACCCCCGCCGATGTGCACAGTTCGGACGGGCTGGTAATCATCCACACCGCAGCAGTCGGTGGACAGCCCCGTGGCGCCCTGCTCAGCCACAGCAACATGCTCCTGGCTAATCTCCATTTTACCTACGCGCTCGCCATTACCGCCGGAGATGTCCACCTTAACCTGCTGCCGCTCTTTCATGTGGGTGGGCTCTTTCTGGCGACCAGCACCTTTCATGCCGGTGGCGCCAACCTCAACATCAGCAAGTTTGACCCTGCCGCTGCGAGAAACCCAATATTATATTTCTGATGACCGATCAGCAGCGCTGGGATGCCATCGGGATTAACAATCCCCATATCAAGACCCCAAACCTCGATCGCCTGGCGCGGCAGGGGATCCTCTTTAACCAGGCCACCTGTCAGGCCCCCATGTGCGTGCCAAGCCGTAACTCGATGATGTTTGGACTGTACCCTTCTCAGATTGGCATCCGTTCGAATGGCTCACGCACTTTTAATGATGCCGGCTTGCCGTGCGATCCATTGCCGGAAAGGCTTCGGAAGGCAGGCTACCAAACTGCCGGATTTGGTAAAACCCATTGGGGCAAAGCCGATCAGCCGATTGGCACACGCGGCTTTGAAACCAGGGTCGTAGGAGCCCGGGAGGTTGGTGTGGAAATTGGAGCGGTTCATTATCAGGATGATGAAAACCCGGCAGGGCTGGCGGCTTACCGCAAAGAGGTGGCGGCTTACGGGGGTGGAGAAGAAGGTGTGGATGGTTATATTGGCCGGATTTCTGAAGTTGCCGACCGTGATCACCGGGATGGTTGGGTGGCTGAAAAATGCCTTGAATTTCTGGATGATGGAATTGACCCAACACGTCCGTTGTTTCTTTACCTCTCGTTTTTAAAGCCTCATGCGGGATTAAATGTTCCCAGGCGCTTTGTTGAAATGTATGACATCAAAGATATTCCTGATACAAAACAACCTCCATGGGCAGAAGAACCAGATACCCATCTGTCGTATTGTGACAAGGCGAATAAAAATCTTGCCGACAGATATTTCCGCTGGAAAGAGGCATGGAGCAAAATGACCCTTATGGAGCGACGCCAGACAACGCTGCTTTATTATGCAAACTGTTCGTGGCTCGACGACTATTTCGGCCAGGCATTGGGCAAACTGGAAAAGGCCGGCCGGCTGAAGGATGCGCTGATCGTTTTCACCTCCGATCATGGAGAAATGCTGGGCGAGCGGAATTACAGGTTTACAAAATATTGCCTGTACGAAAGCAGTGTAAGGATCCCGATTATACTTTCAGGCTCAGCAGTCCCTGAAATTTTGCGCGGAACCATTGATCATCGTCCCGCGGAATTGGTTGATTTGTATCCAACCCTGGCAAAAGTGGCAGGCACGAAACATCAATTTAACGCACCCGGATTGGATTTGCTGAGCAATCAAATGCGCAAAGGCTCATTTTGCGAGTTTCACGACTCGGGCGCTCCTGCTTACATGTGGCGAAATAGCAAATGGAAACTGATTCTTTTTTCAGATCAGCCCATGGAACAGGCGAAGTCATCAAACCAGCCAATGAAAGGTGAATTGTATGACCTTGAAAAAGACCCGCACGAATGGAAAAATCTGTATAATGATGAGAAACACCGGGAAATCAGGGAGCGTTTAAAAACCGAATTGCTTGAACATCTGGCAGTGACGTTTGCCGGATTCCCCGCCTATTTTAATTGAGCCTGCATCGAAAAAGCTTGGTGATGAAAGCACCTCCCGGATCTTTACCCGGCATGATGAATGACCGGTGAAACCAACCGGACCAAGGCGATCAACCATTCTTATCCCGTCCCCGCCCAGCCATGGCATAACTCCGCCATCCGCGCCGGCGGCTCGACGCGCCCAGAATACACCTTGAAAGGAAAATAGAAAACTACGAAAGACACGAAATTTCACGAAAATCAAAGAGTTCCGGATATTCATGCACTCATCCATCAGGTGAACGGGCAGACAGTTACAACTCTCTCTTGTTTCGTGCCTTTTCGTGTGTTTCGTGGTTCTCATTCCCGTATTCAGGATGATCAACGGTCTGGTGATTGCCGACTACGACGGCGCGGATGGCCGCTGGCTCCACGATCGTCTCGCCGGGGTCGCGCCAGAAGGGGCGGATGGAGAAAACCACCACGCTCTGACCATCGTTCCCGGTAGGCGAGGCCGAGTCGGTCACGGATTTGCCAGCCCAAAACTACATTTGCATTTCGAGCGTGGCGGTTAGACGGCGTTTGTAATCGACGATTTCCGCAGGTTTTTCGAAACCGACGATCAGCGCGTCAATGCAGCCAAGGCCGAGGACGAAACGCAGGGTTTCATCGATTTTGTCGGGATCATTGCGGAATTCGCCTTCACCGATGAGTTTCATGCCGATGATGCCCTTGCCGGCGGCATGGATTTTCTTGAGCACGGGCACGACGACATTGGCCGGGCCGTCCATCTTGACGCCCCATGGGTTGATGCGCGCGTGGACGACATCGACCCAAGGATCCGCGGCGGCGGTTTCGAGTGCGACGAGGCTGTGGCAGGAGCAACCATGTGCGCGCACCAGGCCTTTTTGTTTGGCCTCGGAGAGCTGATCCATGTGGCGGCGGTAGGTGGTGGTCCAGTCTTCCGCCGTCTGGCAGTGGAGCTGGACGAGATCGATGTAGTCGCGGCCTGCTTCGCGCAGCGAGCGTTCGATCACGGCCATGCTGTCATCGCGCGGCTCGTCATTGGGGATGCCGCCCTTGGGGTGGCACCAGATTTTGGTGACCAGCACATAACTGTCGCGCGGCTTGCCGGCGAGAGCCTTGGCCACCATGCCGAGGCTGCCGTAGCTATCGGCACAGTCATACAAGCGCACCCCTTCGTCGTAGGCGCGGCGCACGGTGTCGGAGAAGTTTTGCTCGCCGGAACGCTGGAGGGCGTTACTGCGGTTGCCGGCCTTGACGCCGGTGCCCATGCCGAGCAGCGGCACGTCGAGGCCTGCGAGCTTCGCGCGCGGCATTCCGGTGGCCCGGCCGGTGCCGGCCCACAGGGCACCGATTGCGCCGACCGCGGCGGTTTTCAAAAAGTCGCGGCGGCTCGGTACGGGAATTGGGTGCAAAGTTCTCATGTCCCGTGCATATTGCCCGGTCTGGCCGATCCTGCAAGCAATCCAATCCGGCAATCCAATCCGTCTCCGATAGTGGAAGTGATTTTCCACCAGGGCCGCTGTATCAAAAACCGTTGGATCTACCCGTGCCATCGGACATGCGCCTGACATGATCGAGGCGCGCGGGCGGCAGCTTGCCGGGGCGGGTGGCGTGCTGCCACTTCGCAAAGACATCATGCAACACCGGCAGGTGCGAGACTCTGGCGCGGTCGAAACTCTCCAGATAGCGGCGCGTCACGGCCGGCCAGATCGACGTGCGGCTCGATTCATAGGCCTGCCGGCGGATCCGCTCCATGCGCGCGGGATCATCCAACAGCGCGCAGACCTCATCCGCGATCGCGCCGCTGTCGCTGAAAGGCACGAGCACGCCGCGGTCTTCCGCGAGCAGTTTGCGTGCATGCCAATAGGGCGTGGAAACCACCACCCTGCCCGCACCGAAAACATAGGCCAGCGCGCCGGAGGTGATCTGGTTTTCGTTCGGATAGGGCATGAGATAGATATCCGTCGCGCCAATGAAATTCTTGAGATCGTCGTTCGAAACAAAGCGGTTGTAGAACACCACCTGCTCGCCGACGCCGAGGTCTTCGGCGAGGTGTTCCAGACTGGTCGAGCTCATCCATCACGTGGCGCTGCGCGGCATCCGGCTGCTGCAGGATGGTGTGCAGCGTGGTGACCACCGGCATCCGCAACTGTTTGAGCAACTCCAGCACATGGCAGCCCGCCGGCCCGCCGTAGATCCCGAACTCGTGCTGCAGGCACAAGACGTCCGCCCTCCCGTCGTTGAGTTCATCAGCCGCCGCCAGATAGGTATCCGGGTCCTTCTGATCGATCTGAAACCGCACCCGGCGCGGGTAATCATAACCCTCCGGGCGGTCGTTGACGGCCACCACGATGCACTTCGCGTCCGGTTCCTGCGCGGACACCGCCTTGCAGAGGTGATGGGTGAAGGTGGCGATGCCACAACGGCGGGGCACATAGTCCCCGAGGAAGGCGATCCGCCGGGATTTGGGGAAAAGTTCCACGGTTTGATCAAATTCGCAGAACCCCCGCGACTTGCAAACGGAAAGAATTTCCAGCGAGATGCCCTTTCCCTCCTGTTGACGCGCGCGCCGCCGCCATGCACGCTTTGGAAATGCAGGACGCACCACAGGTAGGCATCATCATGGGCAGCGTGTCGGATTGGCCGACGATGGAGCACGCTGCGCACACTCTGCGCGACTTCGGCGTGAAGTGGGAGGCGGAGGTCGTCAGCGCGCACCGCACGCCGGACAAACTCTACGCCTATGCCGCCGCCGCCCGCGGACGCGGGCTGAAATGCATCATCGCGGGAGCCGGCGGCGCGGCCCACCTGCCGGGTATGACGGCGGCCATTTCCGATCTGCCGGTGCTCGGCGTGCCGGTGGAATCCAAGTCGCTCAAGGGCGTGGATTCGCTGCTTTCCATCGTGCAGATGCCGGCCGGCATTCCCACCGCCACCTTCGCTATTGGCAAGGCGGGCGCGGTGAACGCGGCGCTCTTCGCCGTGGCCATCCTCGCCAATGATTCGCCCGCCATGGCCGGAAAACTCGCCGCCTTCCGCGAGCAGCAAACCGAGGCCGTGAAAGCCGCGCAAATCCCCCAGATCGACTGATTCCATGGCGCAAACACCCGTGAGAATCCACCCGCCGCACTGCATGCTCGGCGTCATCGGTGGCGGCCAGCTCGGCCGCATGCTCGCCATGGCCGCCCGCCGCATGAACGTGCGCACCGCCGTCTGGACCGGCGGTCTCGAAGCCCCGGCCGTCGAAATCGCCGATGAGGTGATCGACCTTCCCTTCGATGATCCGCAGGCGCTGGAGCACTTCTGCGAGGTCTCGACCGTGGCCACCGTGGAGTTCGAAAACATCCCGCACGCCACGCTCGCGGCGGTGGCGGCGCGCATGCCGCTGCATCCCTCGC